>CANDCP010000004.1 GCA_947383215.1 uncultured Roseburia sp. | reverse complement strand
GGAATCGATTCCGTGCGTGGGCTCGTGCCGCCATGAAGAGACAGAGAGAAGAAATAAAAAAGAGGCGACATGCGTAGAGGACGGGTATACGGGAGATGAATATTGCGTGATCTGTGATACGCTGCTTACCCGGGGAAGCGTCATAGAAAAGACGGGACACCGCTGGGACGACGGAAAGGTGACAATAGAGGCAACGAAAGAGAAAGAAGGCGTGATTACGTATACCTGTACGGTGTGCCATGAGACATACGAAAAGACGTATAAGGCCGAGAATCAGCAGCCACAGCAGCCGCAGAAGCCTCAGGGAGGCGCGTCCGGGACGCCGGGGCAGCAGCCGAAGCTCCCGTCGGCGGGTGAGATCTGGACAGATACGGAAACCGGAGGAAACTATATTGTGCTTTCTATAAACGGCAGTGTCAAAACGGTGGAATATGCGGGACCGATAGATAAAGACATAAGAACTGTTTCCATACCGGATACGGTAAACATTGGCGGAATCAGCTGTAAGGTGATAAGCATTGCAAAGAACGCATTTAAAAACTGTAAGAAACTTACGAAAGCGGTGGTGGGCAGTAATATCGAGACGATTGGGTCAGGCGCATTTATGGGCTGTACGAGGTTAAAGAGCGTTACGATTGGAAAGAATGTAAAGAAAATTGGAGCGAAGGCGTTCTATGGAGATAAGAAGCTTGCAAAGATTTATATTAAGACGAGTAAGCTGAAATCAAAGAAGGTCGGCTCTAAAGCATTTGCGAAAATATATAGAAAAGCGACGGTGAAGGTGCCGAAGAAGAAGCTAAAGGCGTACAAAACTCTGCTTATTAAGAAGGGAATCGGCAGAAAGGCTTCCATTAAGAAATAATCGGAACATATCAGTTTGTGAAAAGATGTCCCATGCAGCTTGGAGGAAAAGCCTGCATGGGACGTTTTTTCTAAGGGAGGTTTTTGATGAACGAAGAAATGCGGAAGATAAAAAGTAATATTGAAAAAGTAATCATCGGAAAAGGGCATGTCATCGATCTTGTGCTTACCGCGATGCTTTCCGGCGGGCATGTGCTTTTGGAGGATATGCCGGGAACGGGAAAAACAATGCTCGCAAAAGCATTGGCGCGTTCCATGGAGCTTACATTTTCCCGTGTACAGATGACGCCGGATCTGCTGCCGTCTGATGTCACAGGATTAAATATTTATAATCCGAAGAACAGTGAATTTGAATTTCATGCGGGTCCGGTTTTTGCAAATATTCTTCTTGCGGATGAAATTAACCGTGCGACACCGAGGACACAGTCAAGCTTGTTAGAGTGCATGGAAGAGTGGCAGGTGACGGTTGACGGCGTGACGCGCAAATTGGATACGCCGTTTTTTGTCCTGGCCACGGAGAATCCGATTGAGACGGCAGGAACGTTTCCGCTGCCGGAGGCTCAGACGGACCGTTTTTTGCTGAAGCTTTCGATGGGAGAGATTGAAGCAGAACAGGAAAAGGAGATTTTAAGACGCTATATGTTAAAAAGTCCGCTTGAGGAGCTTGCGCCTGTCATGAATGGCAAAGAGCTTTGCAGGATGCAGCAGGAATGTAAAAACGTGTATATCCATGAGGAGCTTATCAATTATTTGCAGCAGGTTTGCATGGCGACGCGGAAAAAGAAAGAAATACGTGTCGGCGTCAGTGTCAGGGGCACGCTGGCCTTGATGCGGAGCGCGCAGGCGTACGCATACTTACAGGGACGGGGCTATGTAGTGCCGGAAGATATCAAAGAGCTTGCCGTTCCGGTTATGGCGCACCGCATTGTGCCTGAGGGAGGCTATTTCGGAGAGGACGCGGCGAAAGAACAGAT
This sequence comes from uncultured Roseburia sp., assembly GCA_947383215.1. Lineage (GTDB taxonomy): Bacteria > Bacillota > Clostridia > Lachnospirales > Lachnospiraceae > Roseburia_C. Next base: position 114,099 of record CANDCP010000004.1, on the reverse strand, counting down.
AGTATCAATTTTAAATGAGGTTGCCCTGCCGACCGAGGAGTGGGGGAAGCGGGCGTAGGAGAAGAGGATGTCACTAATTATTTTGTGTGCGGCGGCTTTGGCATGTCTGATGCTTACCACGCTGATTTATGATAAGTACTGGAAGCATGGGCTGAATGTTTCCGTGGCTTTTCAAAAGCGGCAGATTGAGGAGGGGCAGCATGTTGTTTTGCAGGAAAAAGTGGAGAACAGAAAAATTTTGCCGTTGTTGACGCTGACCGTAAAATTTCAGATGGACAGAGAGATGCAGTATGTCGAGACGGAAAACACAAATCGGACAGACCGCCAGTATCGCAATGACTGTATTCCGATTATGCCGTATCAGAGGGTGATCCGTTCGCTGGAGCTTATCGGAACGGCAAGGGGGTTTTACAGTGTAGACGAGATCAGTGTCGTTGCATCCGATCTGTTTTTTCAGAAGCGATACGTCAGGGATTATGAGAATCAGACGCGGCTGTATGTATATCCGGCGCGTTCGCGTTTAAAGAGGCTGCCGGAAGCGTTTCAGAGGCTGTATGGCGAGTATTTGACGAACCGTCTGGTGCAGGAGGATCCGTTTGAATTTAAAGGGATTCGGGATTATACGTCTGCGGATCCGATGTGGAAGATAAATTGGAAAGCGTCCGCAAGGACGGGGAACCTGAAGGTCAATCAGTTTTATGACACGGCAAAATACCATCTCACAATTTTTCTGAATGTGGAGCTGAGGAGTATTTTAAAGCGGTGGGATCTGATTGAAGAATCTATTCGCATAACGCGCAATTTTGTGGAGGATTTTGTGAAGAAGGGCGTGCCGGTTCGGGTAGTCAGCAATGGATGCGACAGGCTGACGCATCGGGAGATTTTGATTGAGGAGGGGGCGGGAGGCGGACATATTACCGTTTGCTTAAAGCAGCTTGCAAGACTGGAGACAGGCGCGGATGTCCGTGAGATGGAAAAAGTGATTCGGGAGCAAAGGGATAGAGGGCGTTCGGATTCTGTCGCGGTTTTGATTTCGGCGGAGGAAAACGAAGAGCTGGCGGCGGCATACCGGGAGTACGTTAAGGGTGCGGGCGGCGCGGAATGGATAATCCCGGTACATAAGGATATGAAAAAGGATGGCAGGGCTGCGGGGAAGCGATATGGAAATATTCGTATGGAATATCTTGTGATGGAGCAGATGATATGAAAAAAATGATTGGCGTTTGCAGCCAGATTGCGTTTCTCTGCGCGCTGGCGTATTCGATCGCGGGGATTTATGGGAACGGAGCGGAAAGATTTTGGTATTTTCCGGTGATTGCGGCGGGATGCGCGGGCGGTCATTTCGCAAGAGAAAAGCTGCGCAGGCTTTTTTTGTTTCTTGCAGCCCATATCGCATTCGCGTCTGCCGCGTTTTTGTTGGCGCGTTTTTTTTCGGTGTCAGAGGGATATTTTGTACTTGCGGTGGTTCTGGCCGCAGGCTCGGTCCTCATTCGGCTCGTTCCCTCCTTAGCGGCGGCGGAGGAGCCGGGGTATCTTCAGCTTGCCGTGCTGGCGGTTGTTTTTGCAATGGACAGTTATCTCGAGATGGATCGGGAAGCGTCTGTAACTTTGTTATTCTTCTTTGCAATGATTCTGGCTAAAATTTTGTATGCCAATTTAAAATCGGCGGAAGCGTTTGTTTTTAACAGAGAAGCGTCCACTAAAATGGACAGAGAAGATTTTTATGCGAAGAGCCGTTGGGTTTCCGTTTTATATGTGGCGGCGCTCGGTATGTTGCTCTCGCTGACAGGCCGGATACATGCGGGCGTTTTGTTTGATAAAATTTGGGAGGGAATAAAAGCGATCTTACGCTTTTTCTTCCGGTTTCTGGAGCGGAGCGGGACAAAAGCGCAGGAGTTTACAGAGGAAATGACCGTTTCTCCGGAAACGCCCGCGAGTGAAACGCTTGTCGTGGAGCCGTCGCTTCTTGCTAAAATATTAAATGAGATCATAAGGATCACAACTGCGGCCGTACTTGCGGCAATTGCGCTTGCTGTTCTGGCAGCATTTTTTTTGGCGGTGTACCGAAGGTTTTATCGGAAGGAAAACAGAAAAATAAGCGGGAAAGATGAGACGGAGACGTTGAGGGTGGAGTGGAGCGTCAGAAAAAAGCGGAAGAAGGTTTGGAAAATTTCCGAACGCGGTCCGTCGAATAAGATTCGAAGGATTTATAAAAAATCTATGAATCGTTTCTGGGGAAAAAATGCAGATGTGCCGGGGGCATTAGATCCCGCGGAGCAGATTGCGTATGCGAGGGCGCTTATGCGGGAGAATGATTCCGACGGAGGCGGCCGGCCCGGCAATTTGTCGGAGGAACAGTGCGAGGAAATACGGAGGATTTACGAGAAGGCGCGGTATTCCGAGGAGACGGTGACATCAGAAGAACTTAGTTACTTTTCACGGGCAGGGATGCGCATAGACCGCGCGTTTCGCGGAAGTTTATGGAAGAGATAAGGAAAACTTCTTGACGGGGACGGTGATATAGGGTAAAATTTAAAAGTCATCATATGGCGGGCAGGCATGGCGGAATTGGCAGACGCGCCAGATTTAGGTTCTGGTGGGAGACCGTGCAGGTTCAAGTCCTGTTGCCTGTATGAAGACACAGGAATTGTGTCTATGGGCTTATAGCTCAGCCGGTTAGAGCGCACGCCTGATAAGCGTGAGGTCGGTGGTTCGAGTCCACTTAAGCCCACTTGGATACTCTTGCTTCAATTGCTGTAAAGAATTTTGACAGGCGGTTGGGTATGGAGATCGGAAAGGGTTGTCGGTTCATACCGGTTTTTAACCCGACGATACAGGGATGAGACAGTTCGCGGAATTTTAGGCTTTTTCAAGGCCTAAGATTTCTGCGGAACTGTCTCATATTTTTTGTTTTTAAAGAGAGCTCTTCCATCAATAACTTCATCTGCCTTATACTCATATCTTCCCCAATTTTCCCTTCAATTAAAGATTTACAGTCAAATAAGTACAAATGCTTAAGATTGTTTAAGAATTCTTAAGAATTGCCTTACTGTAATTAATTTATGCTATAATTCATAAAAAATAAACCAAGTGGAGAAAGAAGGAATACGAATGAACATACTGGAAAGGATCAAAGAGCTTGCCGGGACGCAGGGGGAGAGGATCGCCATACAGGGAAGCGGGGAGGCGCTTACATATATGGAGCTGGAGGAATACTCGAACCGTCTGGCGGCGTGGATATACCGCAATTACGGACAGAGTAAGACGCCCGTGATTGTCTATGGTCATAAGAATCCATATATGATTGTTTGTTTTCTGGCATGTGTGAAAGCGGGACGCGCATATTGTCCGCAGGATATTTCCATACCGATGTCGCGTGTAAATGAGACGATTGAGAGTGTGGAGCCGGAGCTGATTTTTGCAGTGGAGGGAGAGCTGGAAGCTTTCGGAAGGCCTCTGGTCGGGATGGAGAAGATACGGGAAATCGCGCGTTCTTTCCCGGAGAGTGATAACGGAAACCGGCAGGTGACGGGCGGGGATAATTATTATATTATTTTCACATCGGGAAGCACCGGAAAGCCGAAGGGGGTGCAGATTACGCTCGATTGTCTGAATCACTATCTGGAGTGGTCCGTGGAGCTTGGAGGCGGCAGCGGGGAGAAAAGAGGGGCGCACTTTTTAAATCAGGCTCCGTTTTCCTTTGACCTGTCCGTGATGGATTTGTATACTTGCCTTGCCTGCGGAGGGACGCTCTATACAATGGAAAAAGAACTGCAGAGCGATTATAACGCGATGTATTCCTTCATGGAGCGTGCGGATATTCAGGTGTGGGTGTCTACGCCTTCCTTTGCGGACGTATGCTTAAGCGACAGGAAATTTAACCGGGAGCTGCTGCCGAATCTTAAGACGTTTCTGTTCTGCGGCGAGGTGCTGACGACGGCTACGGCGCAGAGGCTGACAGAGCGGTTTCCGGGAGCGAAAATTATCAATACATACGGTCCGACAGAGTCTACCGTAGCCGTGACGGAGGTGGAAATAACAAAAGAACTGCTTGAGCGGACGGTAAGAGAGGGGAAATCGCTTCCGGTCGGATACGAAAAGCCGAATACCTGGATTGAAATTTGGGATGAAAACGGACAGAGCCTGCCGGAGGGAGAGCAGGGGGAAATTGTGATTATCGGAAATACGGTCAGTCCGGGATATTACCGCAGACCCGACCTGACCGAAAAGGCGTTTACCGTCTGTAACAGGAACGGGGACGACTGGCGCGCATACCGCACGGGAGACGCGGGGTATCAAAAGAACGGGCTGCTTTATTATAACGGGCGAATCGATCTTCAGGTCAAGCTGCACGGATACCGGATTGAGATTGAAGATATTGAGAACAATATGGCCAGGCTTCCGCAGATCCGCCACGCGGTTGTGGTGCCGACGATAAAAGAGGGGAAGGTGAACAGCCTGACGGCGTTTGTGACCGGAGAGATCAGCGGGAAAAGCACGAACGAGTTTGCCAGGGAAGTGAAAAAGGAGTTAAAGGAGCTGCTCCCGTCTTATATGATACCGAAAAAAATTAAATATATTGACGAAATCCCTATGACCAACCACGGGAAGGCAGACCGCAAATATCTCGGAGGACTGGTTTCATGAGCTTTTACAGTGGGATAACGTTCTTTGCGCCGCTTACGCTCGCGCTGCTTGGCGCCCTTGTCATGGGAGAGCGCGGACGGTTTCGCAGAATTTATATTTTAGGGACGTCCGTTCTGATCACGGGGGCGGTGCTGATAAAAAGTCCGCGTCAGCTTCTGTATTTTCTGATATATTTTCTGTTGGAGCTTACGTTGGTAAAGCTGTACGGGATGGTTCGAAGAAGGTATAAAAGAAGCGCGTGGCGCTACCGGACGTTCGTGTTATTTTCAATTTTGCCGCTGATACTTTTAAAGCTCTGTGAGCTGCCGTATTTCAAAGAGACGGGCTGGTTTCAGTTTGTGGGAATTTCCTATCTTACCTTTCGCGTCGTCCAGATCATTATAGAAATGTACGACGGCGTGATAGAAGATATCAGTGTGATGAATTTTTGCGCGTATCTTTTGTTTTTTCCTACCTTCAGCTGCGGGCCGATCGACAGGAGCCGCAGATTTGAGGCGGATTTTTGCAGAGACTATGAGAGAGGGGAATTTTTAGAGCTTTTCGGGGCGGGTCTTATGAAGCTGATGCAGGGACTGCTCTATAAATTTGTGCTTGCTGATATTTTCTATCAGATTATGACGGTGTTCGACGGGCGAAGTTTTATGCATCTGGCAGGCTACGCGTACAGTTACGGATTTTATCTGTTTTTTGATTTTGCAGGATACAGCCTGATGGCCGTAGGAAGCGGATATATGCTTGGGATCTGTGTGCCGGATAATTTCAGGAAACCGTTTGTGAGCGTTGATATGAAAGATTTTTGGGCGCGCTGGCATATTTCGCTGTCAGAGTGGTTTCGGGATTTTGTCTTTTCGCGTTTTGTGATGCTTGGGATGAAAAATAAGTGGTTTAAAGACCGGCTGCGGGGAGCGGCCGTGGGATTTCTTGTCAATATGCTTCTGATGGGAGTATGGCACGGATTAAGCCTGCATTATGTCGCGTACGGTCTGTATCACGGCCTGCTTTTGGCGGGAACAGAGGTCTATCAGAAAAAGTCGAAGTTTTATAAAAGAAACAAGAAAAAGCGGTGGTATGGCATACTGTCCTGGTTTGCGACATTAAATCTTGTTATGTTTGGGTTTTTAATTTTTTCGGGACATTTATTTTAACGCCCGGATTCGGATAAAAATGGAGGAATAGAATTATGGTAGAGAAGCTTATGGATATACTCGAGGAAATCTGTGAGGACGAGGTTGTGAGGGAAGAGAGAGAGATCGATTTATTTGAGGAGGATCTGCTCGATTCTCTTGGGTTTGCGGAGCTGCTTGTCCGGATTGAGGAGGAATTTTCGATTGTAATTGCGCCGTCCGAGGTAAAGAGGGAAGATATGAATACGCCGAACAAGATTCTTGCGCTTTTGGAAAAAAAGATGCAGGAGCCTGGATTATGAAAAATATAAAAGCGTTTATAGCCGCGTTCGTACTGTTTTTTCTGACGGCCGCGGGGATTCATATGACGGCGCACGGAGGGCTGCCGGAATATACGATCCGTCTGGGGACATGGATCGAGCCGTCGAAATTTATGTGCACAGACGGGCTGGCGCAGCTCCTCAGGAGTGAAAATGCGGTCGCTATCTTCGGTTCGTCCGAGCTTCGGCATGGACAGAATACGGAATTCGGCGTAAATTCTGTTTTCAAAGATAGCGATATGGATCCGGTCTGTATCGGGCAGGCGGGTTATCAGTCGCTCACGCACGCCATAACGGCGGGAGCGCTGGGGGAAGCGTTAAGCGAAAAAAAAGCCGTTATTATCGTGTCTCCGCAGTGGTTTAAAGACGGCGGGGTGAAAAAGAGCGCGTTCGGCGCCTCCTTTTCGGAGGATGCGTTTCTCACGTTTCTGAAAAATGATAAGATTGGGAGAGAGACAAAGCGGTATGTGACAGAGCGGGCGAGAGAGCTTGCGTCGGACAATTGCGCGCTGCTTGAGAAAATAGAGACGGATATTAAGCTGTACGGCGGGGAAGATCAAAAAGAGAGCCTTGGCCGTTGGCGCGAGTTTTTGGTGAAGGAACGCACGGACACGGGGCTGTTTTTGAAGAGCGTGGTAAGCAATCGGGCCCGCAAAGAAGAACGGCGGCAGAGAGAAATTGACTGGAACGCTCTGTATAAGCAGGCAAAGGAGAACGGCAAAAAAATTGCAGATAACAATGAATATGGCATGTTAGACGCTGTATATGAAAAAGAATACCGGGATTTGATAGAGAAAGGCGGGGTGAAAAAGCCGGCGTATTGCGTGGATTCTAAGGAATTTGAGGATCTGGAATGTTTTCTTCAGGTATGCGGCGACAATGGGATTGACGTGCTTGTCGTGATGCTTCCGTTTAACGGATATTGGTACGATTATCTTGAGCTGGAACAGAAAGAGAGAAGCGCGCTGTATGACAGGACGAAAGAGCTCGCAGAGGCTTTTGGGGCGTCGTACGCGGATTTGTCTTCGAATGAGTATGAGCCTTATTATTTTGAGGATAACTCGCATCCGGCGTTGAAAGGACTGGTGGATATGAATGAACAGATTTATCGTTTTTATAAAGCGTTGGAAAAATAACGAAAAGCTTGCGTTTGCGGGAAGAACGCTCGTTTTTTACCTGATTTTCGTCGCGCTGTGGATTTATTTTCTGACGTCAAAGGATTCATCCGCGCCTGTGTTTATTTACGAGCAATTTTAAAATTGTACACCATTTTCGAATATTATACCCTTCTTATTTGAGAAAAAACGCCTGATAATAAAAGTGGGATAACGGGACGAACGGCCCGGGGCGATATCAGGAGGGTTCAGGTATGAAGAGACAAAAGAAAAATAAGGGAATGAAAGTTAAGAGGCGCAGAGGCAGAAAATTCGGTATTCGCAGGCAAATTGCGATTTGTTTTATCGTGCCGATCGTCTGCGTAATTCTCGTAGGTTTTTTTTCTTATCGGAAGGCGGCGGCCGGTATGGAAGAGAAATATACGGAATCCACGGTGCAGACGTTAAACACGATTGTGGAATATATTGATTACGGATGCAAGCTGATTGAGTCGGAGGCGTTTAAATACGCCTATGATACGCAGCTCTCGCAGTATTATCTCGGATTGTATGAAAATAATCCGACGAAACGAGCCGAGGCGCTGAATACGGCGAAAGATTCTCTTAGGACATCCGCGGTGGTTAACCCGATGATCAGCGGAATTTATATTATCACGGGCGAACAGGTGGAGATGCTTACCAGCGGAAATCAGAGCCAGAGGAAAGGCTTTTTGGAAGCGTGGAACGAGCAGGAGAAGGTGAGCGCGGGCTGGTACGACGGCCATGCGTACGCGGACGAGCAGATCGGGATTTCGGACGAAGATTATATTTTAAATTATAACTGTATGTCTGACGGCGGGAAAGCGTGCGTCACGATCGATATCAAAAAATCCGAAATCGGGGAGATATTAAAAAAGCTCGATGCCGGCGAGGAAGCGGCGGTAGCGTTTGTTACCGAGAACGGAAGAGAGGTATGCGCGGATCCGGAAAATGAATTTTATTTTTATGAGTGGGATTTCTACCAGGATGCCATGCAGTCGGAAGAGCTTTCGGGAGCGGATTTTATTTGGATGGAGGGAGAAAAATATCTGTTTTTATACAGCCGGAGTGAAAAGACGGGCGCCGCTGTGTGCGCGCTGGTGCCGGAGAGTACGGTGGTCAGCCAGGCATATGAGATACGAAACGTGACGTTCGTACTCGTGATAGCGGCGTCTTTTTTGGCGTTGTTTTTGGGATTTTGGATTTCCGAGAGAATCCAGCGCAATATGAAGCGCGTTGTAAGGGAAGTCGAGGAAGTGGCCCAGGGAAACCTGACGGTGGAAGTGCGCGTCAAGGGGAAAGACGAATTTTCCAGCCTTGCGGATTCTATGAACGGGATGGTGCACGGAACGAAAAAGCTTGTCTGCAAGGTGAAAAACGCCACGAGGCAGCTTGAGGATTCGACAAACCAGGTGAGCGGAACTTCCGATGAAATCGGGCGTTATTCCAGCAGCATTACGGAAGCGCTTGAGGAGATTCGCATCGGTATGGAATCCCAGGCGGTGAGCGCGGCCGAATGCCTCGATAAATCCAACCGTCTCTCGGAGGATATCCGCGCGGTCAGCGAGGAAGTGACAAGGGCGCAGCGCCAGATTGACAGGACCGGACAGATGATAGAGCAGGGGATGGAGGCGATGAATGCGCTCAATGAGAAATCGGAGCTTGCGGATGAGAAAACGGGGGACGTAGAGAGAAGCATTTACGGGCTGAAGGAACAGACGGCCCTTATCGAAGAGTTCGTGGATATGATAAATGAGATATCGGGGCAGACAAATCTTTTATCGCTGAACGCTTCCATAGAGGCGGCGCGCGCGGGGGAGGCCGGAAAGGGATTTTCCGTTGTTGCGGAGGAAATCCGAAAACTTGCGGAGGCGTCGTCAAATGCGGCGAATGAGATCAGAGGGAGCGTTGAGACCATACAGCGGCAGATGGAGGCGAGCGTTGAGAGCACAAAGGACGCGGGGGAAATCGTGCGCGCCCAGACGAACAGCGTCCGCGGGCTATTAAGCGCTTTTGTGGAGATGAAGACGGATATGGAGCGGATGTTTGAGGGATTGAATACGATTGCGGGGAAGGTTTCGCACGCGGACGCGGACCGGGAGGGAACGCTTACCGCTATCGCGATGATATCCAGCGTGATCGAGCAGACTACGGCCTCGGTCGAGACTGTCGGGGGAATTGCGGAAAAGCTTATGCTTCACGTAAAGCAGCTTGATTCCCTGGCCGAGGTGTTAAATGAAAATATGTGCGGACTGACGGGAGAGGTAAGCAGTTTTCAGGTGGAATAATATCCGAAAATTTTACACTATTTTGGAATTCTGGTATCTGTTATCCCTGTTTGGCGGATGGTATGATTTGAATATACAAATTCAACCAAATGGGAGGTAGAAAGAATGAAGAAAAAGTTGATTGCAGCGTTGTTGGTAGCGGCAATGTCAGTGTCTGTGCTGGCGGGCTGCGGCGATAGCAAGAAGGAAAGTACGAAGACAGGCTCGGATAACAAGACAAGCGCTTCGGCCGATGCAAAGGGCGATAAGGCCGATGACAAAGAGGATGATAAGAGCGGCGACGACACAGCTTCCGGCGAGGATGTAACGCTCAAGCTGTTTTCGAATCTTCCGGACCGCAAAAACGGACAGGGTCTTGTAGAGCAGATGATTATCGATGAGTATATGGAGGCAAATCCGAACGTAAAAATCGAGGTGGAGGCGCTTGACGAGGAAGCATATAAGACAAAGTTTAAGGCGTACGCGATGGACGGAATGCCGGATGTGGTAAGCATCTGGGGACAGCCTTCTTTCCTTGACGAGGTACTCGACGCGGGCGTGCTTGCAGAGTTAAACGAGGGCGATTATGCGGATTACAAGTTTATATCCGGCTCGCTGGAAGGCTTTAAAAAGGACGGAAAGCTTTACGGGCTTCCGAGAAATACCGATATTATGTTAATTTATTACAACCAGAAAATGTTTGAGGATAATTCCTGGGAGGTTCCGTCTACATACGAGGATTTGATGACACTGTGCGGGACGATTAAAGATGCGGGCATCACGCCGATTGCAATGGACGGCGGCGACGGTTGGCCGATGGCGTGCTTTTTGACGGACCTTCTTGTAAAGGTTGCGGGAACAGAGCATTCAAATATAATTAGCAACGCGATTTCGACCGGCGATTTTTCCGCGCCGGAGTTAAAGACCGCGACACAGCTTCTGGTTGACTCGGCGGCGGCGGGAATGTTCCAGACCGGATATGATTCCCAGGATTACGGAACAACGCAGAACTTATTTACAAACGGACAGGCGGCAATGTACTGCATGGGAAGCTGGGATTCTTCCATGGCGTTGAACGAGGATATTTCCGAAGAGATCAGAACCAATATCCGCGCGTTTACGATGCCGGTTGTGAAGGACGGAAAAGGCGGAGCGAATGATATTGCGGCATGGAACGGCGGCGGATATGCGGTATCGGCAAATTCGGCGGTGAAAGACGAGGCTATTAAATTCTTGAACTTTATGTATCAGCCGGATAAGCTCTCGAAATATGGCTGGGAGAACGGCGTAGGAATGTCTGCGCAGGATCAGAGCGAATATATGACGGGAAATGAGACAGAGTTACAAAAACAGATTATCGAAATCTTAAATAAAGCAACAAGTGTTTCGGGAACTCCGATTAACGATTGTGGACCATCCGCATTTAAAACGGCAATTGAGAGTGAGATTCAGGGTGTATCGAACGGTTCGACAAGCGTAGATGATTTCCTTACGACAATCGGCGCAGCATGTAAGTAAGATGCAGATCAGATAAGAGACACGTAGAGAGGATGTCCCAAAAGCGGCTTACTTTTGAGACATCCTTTTTCTCTGTGATCGGCATAGGAGAAGGGGCGAAATATGTTGTTTCAGCCTGAAAGGAGATTTTGATGAAGAAATTATACAGCAATAAGTGGGTGATTTTTACCCTGGTTCTGCCCGGCGTGCTGGTGTTCCTGTTTGCGATATTGGCTCCGATCTGCCTTAGCGTTTATTATGGGTTTACGGATTATTCCGGTATGGGGGAAGCGCGTTTTGTCGGGCTTGATAATTATGTAAAGCTGTTCCACGATCCGGCGTTTGGGCGTTCTCTGTTAAATTCGCTGCTATTGGCAATCGGATTTATCTGCATTCAGCATCCGCTCGCGATGATCGTGGCTGCGGTTCTCGACAAGCTTCAGGGAAAGGCGGAGGGAGTTTTCCGCTGCATCTATTTTATACCGAACGTAATTTCCGTGGCAGTCATCGCGTACCTGTGGAAATTTATTTACAATCCGGATTTCGGGCTTTTGAACAACGTTTTAAAAGTGTTCGGGTTTGAGGGGCAGGTCAACTGGCTCTCGCAGGAGAATGCGATCTGGTCGGTGCTCGTCGTGCTGATCTGGCACGGATTCGGGTGGGGAATGTTAATCTACTATACCGGTATTAAAAATATTGATCCGGTTCTCTATGAGGCGGCCTCGATTGACGGCGCCGGATGGTGGACGACATTTTCCAGAATTACGCTGCCGCTTATGAAGCCGGTGATCATGATTAATGTGACAATGGCGATTATTTCCGCCTTAAAGCAGATGGAGACCGTTTATCTGTTGACGAACGGCGGTCCTGCAAACAGTACGCAGTTTGCGGCAAATTACTTGTATCAGCAGGCGTTTAAGGCGTTTAAGTACGGATACGGCAATGCGATCGGCGTTGTTTTTATCATTATCTGTGTGGCGGTAACCGTGTTGTTAAATACGGTATTCCGGGATAAGCAGGAAGCATAGGAGGTAGGAGATGAAAACAGGAAGAAAGAAAATAGGCAAGGTAGTCTTGTGGACGATACTGATTGCGGTTGCGGTTATTCAGCTCTTTCCGCTTATCTGGCTGATCGATTTTTCCCTTGGAAGCAGCAACGAAATGTTTACGAACGGGCTTTTGATTATCCCGGAGAAAATTCGATGGGACAATTACGCAAAGGCATTTGTGGACGGCAATTTTCTGCTCTATCTGAAAAACAGCGTATTAATTAACACGCTTGCGGTGATACTGGTTGTTATCATATCTATTATGGCGGGATACGCGTGCCGCAGAATGAAATGGAAGCTGAATAATTTTGTCAAAACCATGCTGCTGCTTGGGATGATGATACCGATTCATGCGACGCTGCTTCCGAATTATAAGATTTATAATACAATCGGAGTCACGGACACGATATGGGCGCTTTTGATTCCGTATGTGGCGTTCTCGCTTCCGCAGGGCTTGTTTCTGATGACCGGTTTTATCGAGTCGATCCCGATGGAACTCGAGGAGGCCGCTGTGATGGACGGCTGCGGGATTTACCGGATTGTATTCCAGGTGGTAACGCCGCTTTTAAAGCCTTCCATAGCTACGGTCGCGATTATGACGTTTTTAAATAACTGGAATGAGTTTATGATGGCGAGTACATATTTAAGCTCGCCGACATGGAAGACGCTGCCGTTTTCCGTGCTGGAATTTACCGGGGAATATTCCTCGAATTATGCGGTCCAGTTTGCGGTCATGGCATTGACGGCCGCCCCGGCGGTGATTGTGTATATTATTTTAAATAAGCACATCACAAAGGGCGTTGCAATGGGGGCCGTAAAAGGATAAAATAAAAATAAAAAACGTATGAGGTGCACTATGAAGCGGTTGAAATATTGGGTTTTGGGATTGAGTATTCGAAAAAAGCTGATTTTTTACAGCTACGTCATTATTACCCCGATTTTGCTGCTGGTTAGCGTACTCTTGTTTTTATATAATTATAATCTGGCGCAGGAAGCGGAGGAGGAGACGTGTTATCAGAGCGTGCTTGGGCTTTCCGACAGTATAGAAGTGATGCAGACGAGGATAATGGAGTTCGGGACGTATATCTGCATTAACCATGATATTACCAGGATTTTAAGCGCGCAGGATCCGACGGAGATTAACCGGGATTCGCAGTTATGGCTTCACGATGCGCCGATGAAAATTATTCAGGATATGGTAGCGTTGAACGGACAGATTAAGACGGTTGCCATTTATCCGGAGAACGGCGTTAATCCATATCTGCGCAGCATCGATTTTTCTGCGCATATTGCGGATATTGAGGAGGTCAGAAAGCAGAAGGTCTATGCGCTCGCGGCCGGCGAGAAGGGGAAGATGATCTGGCAGAGGGTCGGAAAGTACAAGTCGGACACTTACGAGATGAACCGCAATGATAAAATTGTGATGTACAGGGAAATCTATGATCTTGCAAGGAAAAACAGGCGGGGATTTCTTGTGATCGGAGCCCAGGCCGATAAATTTGACGAGCTTGCTCGAAATTCTCTGCGAAGCGACGCGGAGGCGGTTGTCGTGGTGAGCGAGTACGGGGCGCAGCTTTTGTGCGTCGGAAACGTTCCAAAAAAGAGGATATCGGAGATCATTAAAGAAGAACAGGAAAAGCCCGTTGACGGGAGGACGGTCAGTACGGACAGCGAGTACGCGGATTACCATGTTTACCGGTGCAGGAGCGAAGAGACGGGGACGGTTGTCTATAAGCTGGTTCCCAAGAGCGGAATTTTGAGTTCGCTCGGTTCCGTCGTCTATACGCCGCTTGCGTTTTTAATCGGATTTCTGGTCGGCTTATATCCGATTATGATACTGGTATCCAACATTGTTTCAAAGCCGCTGCACTCGCTGTGTGCGGCGATGGAAAAATTTAAGAGGGGAGATTTCGGGCAGAAGGTGGAAGTGATAACGTCGGATGAGGTGGGGGAGGCTTCGGCCTGTTTTAACGGCATGGTAGACGATATCAAAGAGCTAATTGACAAAAATTACGTGATGGCGTTAAAGGAGCGTGAGAGTGAGCTGGATGTGCTTCAGGCTCAGATTAACCCTCATTTTTTGTATAATACGCTGGACACTCTCTACTGGCGTGTGCTGGAAGACGGAAATGAGGAGGCGGCGGAGGATATTCTGACGCTGTCGCAGCTTTTCAGACTCGTGTTAAACAGAGGAAACAGTATTGTCTCAGTCCGCAGTGAGGGAGAGCTATTAGAGCGGTATCTGCATATTCAGAAAATGCGTTTCGGCAAACGTCTGGAATATAAGGTATCAATGAGCGAGGCGATTTTGGAGCGGGAGATACCGAAGCTTATTTTGCAGCCTTTTGTGGAGAACGCAATCGTACACGGGTTTGAGAAAGTGGGCGATCTTTTTCATCTCTCGGTCAGCGGCGAAGAAGACGGGAATCATATGGTGTTTTATATTCGGGATACGGGTGTCGGCATGAACAAAGAGCAGCTTGCGGCAATTTTTGTGGAGCCGGATACCAGAGAATATGCCAGCCAGAGAATTGGAAGATACGCGATAAAAAATGTCAGAGAGCGTTTGGAGCTTATGTATGGAGAAGACTTTGAGCTCCGAATCGAAAGCGAAGAGGGGCGCGGTACCACGGTAATGATAAGGATACCGTGCGGATTAAAGGAGTTGCAGATTGATGAGCGTGAAACTATTAATCGCAGATGATGAAGATGTGATCCGCAATGGAATTGCAAAATATATACAATTGCATACGGACCGCTTTGATAAGGTTTATCTGGCTGCGAACGGCGCGGAGGCCGTCGATATCATATTTCGCAGTAAGCCGGATATTATGCTGATAGACGTACAGATGCCGTTAAAGAACGGTATAGAGGTGATGCAGGAGGCGAGGAGGGCGGAAATTTTGCCGTATACGCTGATTCTAAGCGGTTATGATGAATTTCGGTACTGCCAGCAGGCGATGCGCCTTGGCGCGAAGGATTATCTGTTAAAGCCGGTCCGCTCTTCTGATATTTTGCAGAGGCTCAATGCGGCGGCCAACGGGATTGAGAAGGTGGAGCGGGATGCGGGGGATTGTGTTTCGGACGGAAAAAATAATCTTGTCGAGCGGGCCAAAGAATATATGGGGGAGCATTATTTTGAAAATCTTACGCTTGTGGAGGTGGCGGGAAAGGTCGGAATAACGGCAGGCTATCTCTCCACGCTTTTTTCACAGGAGAAAGGGTTTGTGGATTATCTGAATGAGCTTCGGATCGATCATGCGTGTACTTATCTGAGGCAGAATTATCTTAAGACGTATGAGATTGCCTATAAGGTGGGATTTCATGATGAAAAGTATTTTTCAAAAGTGTTTAAGCGGGTGATGGGGCAGTCGCCGTCAGAGTACAGGAAGGCGAACCGGACGTAGATTACAGACAGGGCGCTGTTGACTTTGCGAAAATTGTGTAGTAATATTAGCTTCATAATTTAAAGGAGGACAGTACTATGAAAAAAGTGATTAGTGTGTTGTTGACGGCAGCTATGGCGTTTTCTATGTTGGCGGGCTGCGGTTCGGAGGAAAAAAAGGATGCTCTCTATATCGGCGGAATCGGACCGACGACGGGAGGAACTGCGATTTACGGAACAGCGGTAAAGAACGGGGCGCAGCTGGCGGTCGATGAAATCAATGCGGCGGGCGGCATCAGCGGATACCAGATTGAATACAAATTTGAGGACGACCAGAACGACGCGGAAAAGGCGGTAAACGCATACAATACGTTGAAGGACTGGGGAATGCAGATTCTTATGGGAACGGTTACGACGCTTCCTTGCGTGGGCGTTGTAGATAAGACCGGGGCGGATAATATGTTTCAGGTAACTCCGTCGGCTTCCTCCACGGACGTCATCAAAGGAGATAACGTATTCCAGATTTGTTTTACGGATCCGAATCAGGGGACGAAATCGGCGCAGTACATAGGTGAGAATAATCTTGCAAAAAAGGTTGCGATTATTTACGACAGCTCTGACGTATATTCTTCCGGTATCGAAGAAAAGTTTGTGGAAGAAGCGGCGGATCAGGGGCTTGAGATTGTGTCTGCGGAGGCCTTTACGGCGGATTCCAAGACGGACTTTTCCACGCAGTTAAAAAAGGCGCAGGATGCGGGCGCGGAGCTTGTATTTCTTCCGATTTATTATCAGGAATCTTCGATTATCCTGACACAGGCGGATGCGATGGGATTTGATCCGATTTTCTTTAGCTGCGACGGAATGGACGGAATCCTTACTATGGAGAACTTTGACACCAGCCTTGCGGAAGGCGTTATGCTGCTTACGCCGTTTGCCGCGGATGCGGACGACGAGGCGACGAAGAAGTTTGTGTCCACATATAAAGAGAAATATGGCGATACGCCGAATCAGTTTGCGGCGGACGCTTACGATGCGGTTTATACAATTAAAGCGGCCATCGAGCAGGCTGCTGCGGACGGAACCGAGATTACGCCAAAGACAGCGTCTTCCGATATCTGCGACGCGTTGAAGGCGGCGATGACAAAAATTAACGTTAACGGTCTGACCGGCGGCGAGGACGGCTTAAAGTGGGCCGAGACAGGGGAAGTAAACAAAGAGCCTAAGGCCGTAAAAATTGAAAACGGCGTGTATGTCGGAATGTAATCGTTTCATACAGGGCATTTGAAAAGGAAACGGACGCTTAAAGCCGGGGTTACGCGGTTGGCTTAACCGATCAAAATCAAATATAATAATAGCGTTAGGGCATATAGAGACCGAAAATCTATATGCTCTATTTTTTTGCCGCAAAGATTCATATATGACAAAATAAAAAAATGTGATATAATAAAAAATACACTTTATTGATGAAGAAAGTAAGAGGTATAGTTATGACATTTCTGACACATTTCATTAACGGGATCAGCCTGGGAAGCATTTACGCGATTATTGCGCTGGGCTATACGATGGTGTACGGTATTGCAAAAATGCTTAATTTTGCCCACGGCGATGTAATTATGATTGGCTGCTATGCGGTTTTTATGTCTATGAGCAGCCTGAAGCTTCCAGCTACGGTCAGCGTAGCGATTGCGATTGCGGTGTGTACCGTGCTTGGCATTGTGATTGAGAAGGTGGCTTATAAGCCGCTGCGCAAGGCGTCCCCGCTCGCGGTTTTGATTACGGCGATCGGCGTCAGCTATCTGCTGCAAAATATCGCGCTGCTCGTTTTTGGGGCGGATTCGAAGTCTTTTCAGTCGATCGTGGCGATTCCTCCGTTGAGGCTGGCCGGGGGCGAGCTTGTGATTCCGAGCGTAACGATTGTGACGGTAATTCTCTGTATTGTCATTGTAGCGGCGCTTTTGACATTTATTAAAAAGACGAAAGCCGGTCAGGCGATGCTTGCGGTTTCCGAGGATAAAGATGCGGCGCAGCTGATGGGAGTCAATGTGAACGGGACAATTTCCCTGACGTTTGCGATCGGATCCGGGCTTGCCGCGGTTGCGGGCGTGCTTTTATGTTCCGCCTATCCGACGCTGACGCCTTATACGGGTTCCATGCCCGGGATCAAGGCGTTTACCGCTGCGGTGTTCGGCGGGATTGGCTCTATCTGGGGCGCGTTTGTCGGCGGAATTTTACTTGGCGTTATCGAAATCATGGGGAGGGCTTACATATCGTCCCAGCTGTCGGACGCGATTGTGTTTGCGGTATTGATTCTTGTTCTGCTTGTGAGGCCTACCGGTATTTTCGGAAAGCCGATTCATGAGAAAGTGTAGGTGCCGGATATGAGAAAGACAGATATGAAAAAGATGAAAAAAGTGACGAAAGATCATTTGGTTACCTACGGGATGGTGCTTGCCGCGTATGTGATTGTGCAGATTATGTTGGCGTCGGGAAGTCTTTCATCCCTGATGCAGGGGCTTCTTGTGCCGCTTACCATCTATTCGATTGTGGCGATCGGGCTGAATCTGTGCGTGGGCTATCTGGGAGAGCTTAGCCTTGGGCATGCGGGCTTTATGTGTGTGGGCGCGTTTTCCAGCGCGTTTTTTACGAAGTGTATGGAGCATACCGGTATGCATGAGGCGCTGCGTTTCCTGCTTGCGATCATAGTCGGGACGCTCGTGGCGGCGCTGTTTGGATTTCTGATCGGAATACCGGTGCTGCGCCTTCGCGGAGATTATCTGGCGATCGTGACGCTCGCTTTCGGCGAGATCATAAAAAATATCATGAATGTACTGTATGTGGGAAAAGACGGAAACGGATTTCATTTCTCCATAAAGGACGCCGCGTCCCTGAATATGGCGGAGGACGGCGAGATGATTATCAAC
The DNA here is from genome assembly GCA_947383215.1 of uncultured Roseburia sp. Classification (GTDB taxonomy): domain Bacteria; phylum Bacillota; class Clostridia; order Lachnospirales; family Lachnospiraceae; genus Roseburia_C. Next base: position 95,756 of record CANDCP010000004.1, on the reverse strand, counting down.
GGCGCGAAAGGGATTACCGGGACGCCGCACCAGTCGACATTTACGATCGGCGTGCTCCTGATACTGGTCAGCCTTTTTGTCGTGTTTCACCTGGTTGATTCAAGGAGCGGACGGGCAATTATGGCGATTCGCGATAACCGTATCGCGGCGGAATCCGTAGGCATTAATATCACGAAATTCAAGCTTCTCGGATTCACGATATCCGCGGCGATTGCCGGAACGGGCGGCGTGCTCTATGCGCATAACCTCTCCACGCTGACGGCGCTTCCTGCGAACTTTGGCTATAATATGTCCATAATGATTCTTGTATTCGTGGTACTGGGAGGGATGGGAAGCTTCCGCGGTTCTATCATATCGGCCGTACTGCTTACCATGCTGCCGGAGGTTCTAAGGGGACTTTCCGATTACCGGATGCTGATCTATGCGGTTGTGTTGATTGCGATGATGCTGTTTAACTGGGCGCCGAAGGCGATTGAATGGAGGGAGCGGCATTCGATAAGAGACAAGATAAAAAACGGCAGAACAAAGGAGGTACGGTGATATGGCGTTGCTCGAGGTAAAGAATCTTGGTATCTCATTTGGCGGACTCCGCGCGGTCGACGGGTTTCATGTGTCGATTGAGAAAGGACAGCTCTATGGGCTGATCGGTCCGAACGGAGCTGGAAAGACGACGGTCTTTAATATGCTGACCGGAGTTTATAAGCCGGACAACGGCGTGATCGAGCTGGACGGGAAGAACATTGCGGGCGCAAAGACCATAGAGATTAATAAGGCCGGCGTTGCGCGGACGTTTCAAAATATCCGGCTGTTCAAGGAACAATCCGTGCTTGACAATGTAAAAATCGGACTTCACAACGAATATCCGTATTCCACGGCGGCGGGAATTTTGCGTCTGCCGAAGTACAGGCGGGCCGAGGAGAAGATGAATGAGAGGGCGTTAGAGCTGCTGTCGGTATTTCACCTGGAGGACAAGAAAGACGTTCTCTCCTCCAATCTTCCGTACGGTGACCAGAGAAAATTGGAGATTGCCAGAGCGCTGGCGACAAATCCGAAGCTTTTGCTTCTCGACGAGCCGGCGGCTGGCATGAACCCGAATGAGACGAAAGAGCTGATGGAGACGATTCGTTTTGTGCGGGATAAGTTTGACATGACGATTCTTCTGATTGAACATGATATGAAGCTGGTGGCGGGAATCTGCGAAAAACTGACGGTGCTCAATTTCGGACAGGTGCTCTCGGAGGGAGATACGTCCGGGGTGTTGAGCGACCCGCAGGTAATTACGGCATATCTTGGCGAATAGGAGGAAATGACTTATGGCAATGCTTGAAATTAAGGATTTAAAGGTGTTTTATGGGATGATTCAGGCCATCAAGGGTATTTCCTTTGAGGTAAACGAGGGGGAAGTCATCGCGTTAATCGGCGCAAACGGGGCGGGGAAAACCACGACGCTTCAGACGATTACGGGAATGCTCGCGCCGAAATCGGGGACGATTCTGTTTGAAGGGCAGGATATTACGAAGGTTCCGGGACATAAGATTGTATCTATGGGTATGGCGCATGTACCGGAGGGGCGGCGCGTATTTGCGGAACTGTCCGTGTTTGAGAATTTAAAGCTCGGCGCGTATACGAGGCGGGATAAGGCGGAGGTCGCGGAGACCTTAGAGCGCGTTTATCAGAGCTTTCCAAGGCTTAAGGAGAGGAAAAACCAGTTGGCCGGAACGTTAAGCGGCGGGGAGCAGCAGATGCTTGCAATGGGCCGGGCGTTGATGAGCCGTCCGAGGATTATTTTGATGGATGAGCCGTCGATGGGCCTTTCCCCGATTTTTGTGGAAGAGATTTTCAATATTATAAGGGAAATCTCATCGTCCGGCACTACCGTGCTCCTTGTGGAACAGAATGCGAAAAAGGCGCTCGCAATTGCGAACCGCGCCTATGTGCTGGAGACCGGGAATATTGTGTTGAGCGGAGACGCGAAGGTACTTATGAATGACGAATCAATTAAGAAAGCATATCTGGGAGAGTAGGTGGTTTGTATGGATAGAACAGTGATTACGATTGCCAGAAGCTATGGGAGCGGCGGAAAGACTCTGGGCGGCCTGCTCGCGAAAGAGCTTCATGTAAACTGCTATGACAGGGAAATTTTGCGCATGGCCTCCGACGAGAGCGGCATTAACGAGGCGCTCTTCGGACAGGCGGACGAGAAACGGAAGGGGCTTCCTCTGTTTAAAATTGCCAAAAAGGTCTATAAGGGAGAGGTGCTGTCCCCGGAGAGCGATGATTTTGTATCGAACGATAACCTTTTTAATTATCAGGCGAAGGTGATCAGAGAATTGGCGAGAGAGGAATCCTGTGTGATTATCGGACGCTGTGCGGATTATATTTTAAAAGATTACGAAAACGTCATCCGGCTGTATTTCTATGCGCCGCTGGAGGACTGCATCGCGCGGGTGCAGGAGCAGAACGGAGGCACCAGAAAAGAGATTCTCAAGAAAATCGAGAAGGCCGATAAATATCGCAGCGAATATTACAGATACTATACGGGACGCGACTGGAACGATGCGAGGAATTATGATTTTTGCCTGAATACGACTTCCATGAGCTACGAAAAACTGATACAGGCCGTGAAAGCCTATATGGATATCTGTAAAAAATAAAGGGGGAGATAGAGATGGCGGACATTAGACCGAAGTCCGGCGAGAGATACCGGAATACGCAAGATCAGCCGTACCAGATTGTGACGATTGCAAAACACTTTGAGACGGGAGAAGAGCTGGTGATTTATCAGGAACTATACGGGAATTTTGAAGTGTGTGCCAGACCGCTGTCCGCGTTTTTGGAGGAAAAGCTGCCGCAGGAGGAGACGGAATGCGGCGGTGAGCAGGCGGATCCGCGTCTGCTTCGCTTTATTGAGGCAGAGACGTACGAGGAAAAATATAAGATGCTTTTGAGTCTGGAGAATACGATTACCGAGCGGCTCATCAACGATTTTGCCGTGATACTAGACGTTGTGATTCCGGAGGGAGAGCTGTCAAAGCGTTATGAACAGCTGAAACAGTGCGTGGCGACGATGGCGCGCTATGAGACGACGAGACTTCGCTGACGGGCGAAGGGAGCCGACATAAGACTGTTGAGCCAGCCGGGCGCCGCCCGGCCAAGGGGCCGCGCGAAAAGCGCGGCCTTAGTTGTTTTCGGGAAGACCGAGGCGGCTTAGCGTGTTGTTTTGGTAGCGTGATGAAAAGGTGACGTCTTCTCTGAACCAGTCCGGCGGAAGAAAGGCCTGCGCTTCTTCCTCGGACGCAAATTCGACCTCTGCAAGAATCAGCCCGGCAAGCTCGCCCTCAAAAATGTCAAGCTCGATGGTCAGCTTGTCCTGATAGGGGATGAGGTAACGTTTTTTTCGAATCAGGATGCCGTCGGTTTTCGGCCGCATATGCGCGTAGCTTTCTTCCGTGAGGGGAAGATTGTACTCTTCGCGCACCATAAGGCCGCTGCCCTTGTAGGTCAGAAAATAAGAGTCGTTCTGGCGGCGGATGCGCACGACGGGGTTGGAGCAAAGGTAGCCCTGTTCGATGTGCAGGCATGTAAAGCGTTTTAGATTGTCGGGAAGCCGGCTGATTAGATATTTGCGTTCGATTTCCATAAGAAGTTCCTTCCTTTTTATCGTATTTCTGTTCTTTCTCAATCATACCATATTTTATTGGCATCCGGGAATCGAAACGAGGGAAATCGTACGAAAAATCCCCCATAAAAGCACATAGGACTATGTTACTTTTATGGGGGATTTTATCCGCCCCGAACGGCTGCCGGAGCCTTTTTGTGTCAGAGACACTATTTTGTCATCTGTTCTTCCTGTCTCATGATCATTTTCTTAACCATCTCGCCGCCGATGGAACCAGCCTGCGCGCTTGTTAAGTCGCCGTTGTAACCCTCTTTCAAAGGTACGCCGATCTCAGATGCAACTTCCTGTTTAAAACGGTTCATTGCTTCCTTTGCCTGCGGCACTGCCATCTTGCTGCTGTTTGAACTAGAACTGTTAGATCCACTCATTCGTTTCTACCTCCATACTTTTCCTGTGTTATCTATATCGCAGATAAGCTTTTGGCTTATCCTGCTTTTAGTATGACCTTCCAAGGAAAAAATATGTTGGTAGTTTATGGAAGCTTTAATAGATCAGTCCCTGTCTTATTTTAGCGACGGCGGAGTCGTCCGCAAAATATTTTACCATTTCCAGTGCGAAATCGATTGCGGTCCCCATTCCGCGGCTGGTAATGATATTTTTGTCCGAGACGACATTGTCGGCGAGAAATTTTGCGCCGGCAAGTTTTTCTTCAAACCCCGGATGACAGGTGGCGCATTTGCCCTGAAGGATACCGGCTTCCCCCAATACGCTCGGAGCGGCGCAAATTGCCGCCACAAGCTTTCCGTCCTCTGCAAATTTTTTGATTTGCGCGGTCACCGTCTCGTTTGCGCTAAGTTTAAGGGTTCCCGGCATTCCCCCCGGCAGAACCAGTCCGTCGTAAGAGGAGAAATCCGCTTCATCGATGGAAATATCGGCAAAAAAGGTGATATTGTGAGAACCCGTCACCTCTTTTTTGCCGCTTACGGATATCATATCAATTTCCATTCCGGCCCGCCTCATAATATCTACCACGGTAAGTCCCTCGATCTCCTCGCACCCGTCGGCCATAAAAATTCCGATTTTCTTCATATTATATAGTTCCTCCTGATTCAAAAATTATTATAGTCATTATTTTAATGCAAAAAACGGGATAAGACAAGCGTACAGTTTCGGGCCGATAAAAATAAAAAAAATGCTTTTATTTTTGAATATCATGTGTTATAATCACTAAATGATTGCAAAGGTCGTAGTTTGCCCTTTTTTAAGCAGGCATGTAAAAGCATGTAAAACATACTTCTGTTTAAGATAAATTGAAGGAGGAAAATAGCAGTAATGAGCGTACAGGTTGAGAATTTAGAAAAAAATATGGTAAAGCTTACTATTGAAGTGGCGGAGGATAAGGTTGGCGAGGCATTAAAAGCTGCATACGCAAAACAAAAAAATAAAATCAGCGTTCCGGGATTTCGTAAAGGAAAAGTTCCGATGGCAATGGTTGAGAAAATGTATGGGCCGGAGATTTTCTATGAGGAGGCGGCAAACATTTTAGTAAAAGAAGCTTATCCGACGGCAGTGGAGGAGAGCCAGGCCGACGTGGTTTCTCAGCCGACCGTATCCATTACACAGATTGAAAAAGGGAAACCGTTTATTTTTACCGCGGAGGTGGCGGTAAGGCCGGAGGTAAAGCTCGGAAAATATAAAGGGGTAACCGTGACAAAGGTGGATACGGAAGTATCGGACGAAGCGGTTATGGAAAGAATTGAAAAAGAGAGAAATAACAATGCGAGAATGGTAGCCGTAGAGGGACGCGCAATAGAGAACGGCGATACGGCGGTGATCGATTTTGAGGGATTCGTCGACGGCGAGGCTTTTGAGGGCGGCAAGGCCGAAAATCATTCCTTAGAGATCGGTTCCCATTCCTTTATCGATACCTTTGAGGATCAGCTGATCGGCAAAAACACCGGGGACGACGCAGAGGTTAACGTAACCTTCCCGGCCGAATACCACGCCAAAGAGCTGGCTGGAAAACCGGCGCTGTTCAAAGTAAAGATTCATGAAATTAAGACAAAAGAGCTTCCGGAGCTCAATGACGAGTTTGCGCAGGATGTTTCGGAATTTGATACATTGGAAGAGTACAAGGCGAGCGTAAAAAAAGAGCTGGAAAAAGCGAATGAGGACAATGCGAAGCGCGCAAAGGAAGACGAAGCGATTTCGAAGATTATAGAGAAGTCCGAGATGGAAATTCCGGACGCGATGATTGACACGCAGGTTCAGAACATGCTTCAGGAGTTTGCGCAGAGAATGGCGAGCCAGGGCTTAAGCTTAGACCAGTATATGCAGTTTTCCGGCATGACGATGGATAAATTAAAAGAGCAGCTTCGCCCGGAGGCGGTTACGCGTATTCAGAGCAGCCTTGTTTTAGAGCAGATTGCAAAAGAAGAGAATATTGAGGTCACAGAGGAAGAGATTGCCGCGGAAGTTGAGCGGATGGCGGCAATGTACGGTATGGAAGCGCAAAAGCTGAAAGATTATATGGGAGAGGCGGAAAAGGATTCCATCAAACGTGATATAAGCGTCCAGAAAGCGGTTGCTTTGATTATGGATAACGTTAAGGAACGGGCGAAAGCAAAGACAAAGAAAGAAAAGGAAGCAGAGGCCGAAGAGGAGTAAACGGATTTGCCGCGAAAGCGGCGTATCTTTGGCGGACTGTTAAGGCAGACTGGCGTTGTTTGGCGCTGGTCTGTTAGCATATTTGAAAGAGAGAACGGAGGTCATACCATGAGTTTAGTGCCTTATGTCATTGAACAGACGAGCAGAGGAGAACGCAATTACGATATCTATTCCAGATTGTTGAAGGATAGAATTATTTTTTTGGGAGAAGAAGTAAACGAGACGACGGCAAGCCTTGTCGTTGCGCAGCTGCTTTTTTTAGAGTCGGAGGATCCGTCGAAGGACATAAATTTGTATATCAATTCGCCGGGAGGGGTAGTTACGGCGGGACTTGCAATCTATGATACGATGCAGTATGTGAAGTGCGATGTGTCTACGATCTGTATCGGCCTGGCGGCGAGCATGGGTGCGTTTCTTTTGGCCGGCGGAGCAAAAGGAAAGAGATTTGCGCTTCCAAACGCGGAGGTTATGATACATCAGCCGTCCGGCGGGGCGAAGGGTCAGGCGACCGAAATTCAGATTGCCGCGGAGAATATTTTAAAGACCAAGAAAAAGCTGAATGAAATTCTTGCGGCGAATACCGGAAAACCATATGAGATTATTGCGCAGGATACGGAGAGAGACTATTATATGTCGGCGGAAGAGGCTAAGGCGTACGGGCTGGTGGACGACGTGATTCAAAGAAGCAGCAAACAGAAATAAATAGTCACTGGAGGTAGAGATGGCAGGAAGATTAAGTGAAGAGAAGATCAGATGCTCCTTTTGCGGCAAGTCGCAGGAACAGGTGCGAAAGCTGATAGCCGGTCCGAACGGCGCGTATATCTGCGACGAGTGCGTAGATATCTGCTCGGAGATTATCGAAGAGGAATTTGAGGAGGACGGCATAGACGAGGAGCGGGAGGTTCAGGAAATTAACCTGATAAAACCGGAGGAGATGAAGGCATTCCTGGACGACTACGTGATTGGACAGGAGGAAGCCAAAAAAGTTCTTTCTGTGGCAGTTTATAATCATTATAAGAGAATTACGACGGACGTGGAGATCGACGTGGAACTGCAAAAAAGCAATATCCTGATGCTCGGGCCGACTGGATCGGGTAAAACGCTTCTGGCGCAGACGCTCGCGCGCGTTTTGAATGTGCCGTTTGCGATTGCGGACGCCACAACGTTGACCGAGGCGGGATATGTGGGAGAGGATGTGGAAAACATTCTTTTGAAACTGATACAGGCGGCGGATTATGATATTGAGCGCGCGCAGTGCGGAATTGTCTATATCGACGAGATTGACAAAATCACCAAAAAGTCTGAAAACGTGTCGATTACAAGGGATGTTTCGGGCGAGGGAGTGCAGCAGGCGCTCTTAAAAATTTTAGAGGGGACGGTCGCTTCCGTACCGCCGCAGGGAGGCAGGAAGCATCCGCAGCAGGAGCTGATTCAGATCGATACGACGAATATTCTCTTTATCTGCGGAGGAGCGTTCGACGGTCTCGAGAAAATTATTGAGGACCGGACGGACAAGAGCGCGATCGGATTCGGCGCGGAGGTAGTCGCGAAGGAGGAGATCAATGTGGGCGAGGTATTTAAAAAGGCGCTTCCGCAGGATCTTGTCAAATTTGGGCTGATTCCCGAGTTTGTGGGGCGCGTGCCTGTGACCGTATCGTTAGAGAGCCTGGATAAGACGGCGTTGATCCGTATTTTGAGGGAGCCTAAAAATTCTCTGATACGCCAATATCAGAAATTGTTTGAGATAGACGGCGTAGATCTTCGGTTTGAGGAGGATGCGGTGGAGGCCATTGCGGACAAATCCTTAGAGCGCAAGACCGGGGCCAGAGGGCTTCGCGCGATAATGGAGGACACGTTGATGGATTTGATGTATCGTCTTCCTTCGGATGAAAGCATTGTTCGCTGTATCATAACAAAGGATACGGTAGAGCGGAAAAAGGCATTGATTGAATATAGCGAGACAAAGAGCGCGTAGGAATTTTCCTGCGCAGCTCTTTCTTTGTCATATAGGAGAAAAAAATGGAAGAAGTTGTAAAGAAACTGCCGGCGATTGCGCTTCGCGGCTTAGTGATACTGCCGGGGATGGTGGCGCACTTTGACGTGAGCAGGGCGCAGTCCGTTCATGCCGTAGAGCAGGCCATGATGGGAGAGCAGAAGATATTTCTTGTAGCGCAGAGGGATCCAAATCAGGAAGATCCCGATTATGAAGAGTTGTACAAGATGGGAGTAATCGCGGAGGTAAAACAGGTCATTAAGCTGCAAAACGACGTTGTGCGCGTCCTCGTGGAAGGGCAAAAACGCGCGGAGCTTTTAATGGTGATAGAAAAGGATGAATTTTTATTTGTGGAGGCGGTCTGCGTTGAGGGGACAAAAGAGACGGCGCCTGAGGAAAAGGAAGCGATGCTTCGAAGTCTGAAGGAGACGTGTTTTTCCTACGGGCAGATTCATCCCAAGGTAGGAAAAGAGTTCGCGCGTCAGATCGAGCATATAGATTCGATTGAGGTTTTGTTAGAGCAGATCGGGAACCATCTTCCTCTGCCGTTTGAGAGCCGGCAGCGTTTTTTAGAGGCGGTGGAAATTGCGGAGCAGTATGAGACGCTGATGGGAATTCTTCTGACGGAAATTAATATATTGAATATAAAGAATGAATTTCAGGCAAAGGTCAAGGCGCGGGTAGACAAGAATCAGAGAGAATATCTGCTCCGCGAGCAGATGAAGGTAATCCGGGAGGAATTAGGGGAGGATAACGCGGAGTCGGACGCGGATCGTTTTCTGGAAGAGTTGAAAAAACTGAAGGCCGACAAGTCGGTAAAAGAAAAGATAAAAAAAGAAATCGTTCGTTTTAAAAATGTCAGCATGAATTCTTCGGAGAGCGCGGTAATTCGCGGGTACATTGAGACGCTTTTGGGATTGCCGTGGAATAAAGCATCAAAGGACAATACGGATTTAAAGAATGCGAAGAATATTTTGGATGAAGATCACTATGGGCTGGAAAAGGTCAAGGAGCGCATGCTGGAATTTCTCGCCGTGCGCAATCTGACGAAGAAGGGCGAGAGCCCGATTATTTGCCTGGTGGGACCGCCGGGAACCGGAAAGACGAGCATTGCCCGCTCCGTGGCGAAGGCGCTCGACAAAGAGTATATCAGAATCTGCCTTGGCGGCGTGCGCGACGAGGCGGAAATCAGGGGACACCGAAGGACTTATGTTGGCGCGATGCCGGGAAGAATTGCGGCGGGGTTAAAGAGCGCCGGCGTGAAAAACCCGTTGATGCTCCTGGATGAGATTGACAAGGTCAGCAGCGATTATAAGGGAGATACCTCCTCGGCGCTGCTTGAAGTTTTGGACAGCGAGCAGAACGGGAAATTCCGGGATCACTATATAGAAATACCGATCGACTTGTCGGAGGTGTTGTTTATCGCGACGGCAAATTCCATAGAAGATATCCCGCGGCCGCTGCTTGACCGTATGGAACTGATAGAGGTTACGAGTTACACCGAAAATGAGAAAGCCCATATTGCGAAAGAGCATCTGATTGAAAAACAGATAAAGCGCAACGGACTGACCGGGGGACAGCTCTCGTTTGACGACAAAGCCGTCGCGGCGATTATCAGAAGCTATACAAGGGAAGCCGGGGTGCGCGGTTTGGAGCGGAGGATCGGCGAGATATGCAGGAAGGCCGCCCGTGAAATTTATGAGGGGGACAAAAAGAAAGTCCGTATCACCGAGAAAAACTTAAGCGCCTATCTTGGGCGCGAAAAGTACAGCTTTGATTTAAAAAATGAGAAGGATGAGATCGGTATTGTAAGAGGGCTGGCATGGACGAGTGTGGGCGGCGATACGTTGGAGATAGAGGTCAATGTGATGCCCGGAAAGGGAGAATTCAGCCTGACCGGGCAGATCGGCGATGTGATGAAAGAGTCGGCGCAGACGGGAATCAGCTATATTCGCTCGGTCAGCGAGAAATATGACATACCGAAGAAATTTTTTGAGACGCACGATATCCATATTCATATACCGGAGGGAGCGGTGCCAAAAGACGGACCTTCCGCCGGCATTACAATGGCTACGGCTATGCTCTCCGCGATCACAAAGAAAAAGGTTCGCGCGGATGTAGCCATGACCGGGGAGATCACGCTGCGGGGGCGCGTGCTTGCGATCGGAGGGCTCAAGGAGAAGCTGCTCGCCGCGAAGAATGCGGGAATCGCGACGGTAATTGTTCCTAAGAAAAACGAGAAAGACTTGGAAGAGATTTCGCCTGAAATAAAAAAGGGGCTGGAGATCCTCTATGCGGAGACAATGGAAGAGGTCTTAAAGACCGCAATGGGAAAGAAAAAAGGAGCGTAATATGGTAATTAAAAATGTCAGCCTGGAAACGGTCTGCGGCGTCACGAGCAAATTTCCGGATAATCAGCTTGCAGAGGTTGCGTTTGCGGGGAAATCTAACGTGGGAAAATCTTCCCTGATAAACGCGCTGATGAATCGGAAATCATTGGCGCGGACATCTTCGCAGCCGGGAAAGACGCAGACAATCAATTTCTATAATATTAACGACGCGATGTATCTTGTGGATTTGCCCGGCTACGGCTATGCGAAGGCGTCTGAGTCGGAGAAAAAGAAGTGGGGAAAGATGGTTGAAAGTTATCTGCAGTCGTCCAGGCAGCTTCGGGCGGTGTTTCTTCTGATCGATATCCGCCATGATCCGTCGGCAAACGATAAGATGATGTATGACTGGATTGTGCACCAGAGTTACGATCCGATTATCGTCGCGACGAAGCTGGATAAGATTAAGCGCAGTCAGATTGAAAAAAACGTGAAGGCGATCCGAATCGGACTTAACGTGAAGCCGGGGACGAAGATTTTACCGTTTTCGGCGGAGACGAAACAGGGGCGAGAAGAAATTTGGAGGCTGATGGACGAGGTTATTGGATATGAGGCGTAAATATGGATTTGTCGCTGCGATGCTTTCCGTAATATTGCTGCTCAGCTTAGGATTGACGGCGCTTTATACAGGGCAGGAGAAGGGCGGCAAACGCGCGTTTAAGATTGTAACTTCCTTTTTCCCGATGTATGTCATTGCGGAAAATATCGTCGGCGACGCCGCGCAGGTGAGCCTTGAGAACTTAAGCGAGCCCAAGACCGGATGCCTTCACGATTACCAACTTACGCCCGCGGACATGAAGCTGTTGTCGGACGCGGATGTTTTTATTGTAAACGGCGGGGGAATCGAGTCGTTTTTGGCGGACGTCGCCGCCGAATATCCGAAGCTTCAGATTATAAGCGCCTGCGGGGACATAGAATTGCTTGAGAGCGGGTCCGAAGAGGGGGAGCATTCGCACGAGGAGGAAGGGAACGCGCACGCGTGGATGAGCGTTTCCCGCTATATGCAGCTTGTCGATACGGTCGCGGGAGGGCTTGCGGCGGCGGATACGGCGCGCGCAAAGCTTTATAACGAGAATGCCAAGGCTTACCGCCAAAGACTGCTGCCGCTTCAAAAAGAGATGGAAGCGCTAAAGGAGAACGCGGGCGGTGGCGCGGTCGTCTCACTTCATGAGGCGTATGCGTACGTGGCGCAGGATATGGGACTTCAGGTGGCGTACACGTTAAACCTTGACGAGGAGCGCCAGGTAAGCGCCGGGGAGGTTGCGGATGTCCTTGCGGCGATCGGGGAGAACGGCGTAAAATTCGTTCTTGCCGAAGAAATTTACGGAAAAGAGATGGGGGATATGCTTCTTAGAGAGACGGATGTCCGGGTGATTTATCTGGATACGCTTGTCCGTGGGGATTATGAGAAAAACAGCTATTTGGACGGAATGCGTGAAAATATCCGTCTGCTTCGGGAGGCGTTTGTCCAATGAGAAAAATAATAAAACCGTGCGGGCTTCACTGTATTAAAGTAAAAGATCTGGGCGTAGAAATCGGCGGCCAGGTTATTCTTAAAGATATTAATCTTCATATTCACTGCGGGACACTGACGGCGATTATCGGGAAGAACGGGGCGGGAAAGTCGACGCTGATCAAGGCGATGCTCAATGACGTTCGCCATACGGGAAAAATTGAATTTAAGGACAGGGAAAACGGACATGTGCAGAAGCTTCGAATCGGCTATGTGCCTCAAAATTTAAACATTGAAAAGCATACGCCGGTGAGCGTATATGATATGATCGCCAGCTACCAGTCAAATTATCCGGTGTTTTTTCGAAAGAGCAGGAGGCTTTACGGGGAAATTAAGGAGAGCCTGCGGGTATTTGAGGCCGAAGCGTTAATCGACAAGCAGGTGTGCAATCTCTCCGGGGGCGAGCTGCAGAGGGTGCTGCTGTCCATGGCGGTGATGGATGAACCGAATCTTTTGCTTCTCGATGAACCTGTTTCGGGAATTGACCAGAATGGGATGGAATTATTTTATAAACGGATCGAGTATCTTAAGGAACATTTTGATCTGGCGATTATTCTGATATCGCACGATTTGGGGTACGTGAAAAAGTATGCGGATCACGTAGTCTTGCTGGACGAGAGGATCCTGGCGCAGGGGAGCCCGGGGGAAGTTTATTCCGGCGAAGCGTTTCAAAAGACGTTTGCGGAAACGGAGGTGCAGATATAATGGAAATGTTTACCGTATGGTGGGAGTACGGATTTATGAGAAACGCGTTTTTTGCAATCCTGATTATTACGCCTCTGTTTGCGCTTCTTGGAACGATGATTGTCAACAACAAGATGGCGTTTTTCTCTGACGCGCTCGGACACTGCGCGCTGACCGGAATCGCGGTCGGGGTTGTGCTCGGCATCTCGGATACGTCGCTGTCTATGGTATTATTTGCAGTGGTATTCGCGCTGTTATTAAATAAAATCAGCAAAAAGAGCGCGGCTTCCACGGATACGATTATATCGGTGTTTTCCTCGTGCAGCATTGCGGTGGGTCTTGCGATACTCTCAAAGGGCGGGAATTTCAGTAAGTATTCCGGCCTTCTGGTGGGCGACATTTTAAGTATCACGGGCAGAGAAATTTTCTATCTCATTTTGATCTTTGCCGCGACGCTTGGTTTCTGGTTTTTTGCCTTTAATAAATTGAACGCCGTCAGCCTGAACAGAACGCTGGCCAAGAGCAGGGGAATTAACGTTAATCTTATTGAAAACCTGTTTGCGGTCTTCCTCGCGTTGATTGTCATGCTGTCAATCAAATGGGTAGGAATTTTGATTATCAATGCGCTTTTAATCCTTCCGGCGGCCAGCAGCCGCAATATTGCCGTAAATATGCGGGAATATCACTTTTTTTCGATTGTATTTTCTCTGTTTTGCGGGATGCTTGGGCTTATTATTTCGTATTTTACAAATGTAGCGACGGGGCCTATGATCGTAATTTTGGCTTCGGTCATCTATTTCTGTACATATTTTTACGGGAAGAAGATCGGGTAAACGTTTCGGCCGCGCGTTTAAGCGCGGCGGCTGGTATATTTGTGGCTTCTTTTCCAGATATCCACTGGGTCTTAATATTGAAAAAAATTTGATTTTATTGTATAGTATGAGAAAACAGGAGACCGAGCGCGTCTGAGGGGGCGCTTTGGACGATATTGCAGGAGAAAGCGTAGGTGGAGTTGCGTTGAAGTTTAAGAGAATTGACGTTGATACGGTCAGGTGCCTTGTGAGCGAGCAGGAGCTTATGGAAAACGGTCTTGCGGTGGAGGATTTTTTGCAGAATGACAGTAAGACGGAGGCGTTTTTGCGAAGGGTGATTTCGCAGGCGGAGGAGGAAGTCGGATATAAAGTAAAAGGCGGTAATATTTCGATACAGGTTTCGGTTCTCCCGGACCATGTGTTAGCCCTGACGTTTTCAGAGAAGCCGGACGCCGGGATTCTTGGCATGCTGGAAAATCTGAAGTCGGCGGTGGAGAATTTTTCGAAAAGCATGAAGGAGGAGAGCGGCGGCAGCGGCGATCACGCGATGGATGTCTTTCGCGCGGCCAGAGAGACGGCGGGCGCAGCTTCGGAAGAGAAGGAGGAGCCTTCGTCGAACGCCCTTTCGGGAAGGGACGGCAAATACCAGTTATGTTTCGACTCCCTGGATATTGTCGCGGATTATTGTACGGCAATAACGCTTGAGATTCCGGTTGAAAACTGTTTGTATAAGCTGGAAAGCGAGCAGGCGTTTTTTTTGCTGATTGAAAAGGGAGAGATGGATGAGAGGCAGCTCTGCCGTCTGCTGAGCGCGGCTTTGGAATTTGCGTCCGGTATTTTTTGCAGCGGCCCGCTGGAGGCTTATATCAGAGAGCACGGCGAGCGCATCACAGAGAATGCCGTTCAGCTTATGCAGCAGATATAGCGCGCTTACCTTTTATTCAAAAGCACGACGCCGAGGTTTAAGTATCCCGCATATGTGACGAAGAGCAGATAAGGGAGCTGAAGCAGGGCCGCGGCGCGCGAGACGGCATAGAATTCATTGATCATCTGAAGGATTGCAAACCAGAGCGCCGCGAGCAAAATGAAGGCGAGCAGATGATTTCCGAGGTTAAAAAATACTAGGGGCCAGATGAAGTTAAAAAACATCTGCATGAGATAGATGCCGAACGCGTCCGCAATATACGGACGATCCGCCTGAAAAAGCAGGTAGGAACTGATCCCCATTATCAGATAAAGCAGGGTCCATATAATCGGAAATACGGCGGCGGGCGCCGCGAACGGCGGTTTTTGCAGGGTCTCATAGGCACAGAAATGTGATCGTGACAGAAATCCGGCAAAAAGTCCGCAAAAAAGAGGAAAAGCCAGATTGCGCGCGAGAGAGGGAAGGTTTATTTTTTTATCGTTTTGAAAGGTATGTACGGACATAGAATCCCCCGAAATAATGCATTTGTACAGTTTATGCATTATTTCGGGGGATTAGTCGTTATCGCTCTTATTTCTCCATTTTCCAGAAATATGCGCTGTAAGGCGCAAGCTCGCTTCCTCCGCCAAAGTCGTGTTTTTCGCCCGTGATCAGGTCGATTGCGGTACCGCAGCCCGCGTTAAAGTGGGCCGTATAGCTTTCGGAATCCGCGTTGATGGCGACGAGGACGCGTTCGGCGTCTGTTTTTCTCTCGAAGATACACTGTTTGTTTGTCAGTACGACCGAAGAGAACGCGCCGTAGTTTAATGCCGCGCTGTCCTTTTTCGCTGCCGCAAGCCTTGCAATCCAGTCGGATAAATCATTTTCCACCGGCTTATCGAAGCAGGCGCGCAACGCGGGATCGCCCTCTTCTTTTTTTGCTTTGGCGCCCCATTCGCTTCCGTAGTATATGCACGGGATGCCGGGCATGCCAAAGCAGAGCGCATAGATAAGCGGGAGGTGTTTTTCGTTGGAGAGGATACTCGCAACTCTTGTCACGTCATGATTGTCTACAAAAGAAAGAAGATGTTTTCCTTTGTAGAGCGTCCAGTTTTCAGGGCCAAACTGACGGAGAAGAGAGTGGTTGATTTCAAACATATTCATGCTGTTAAAGCTGGAGTGGAGCCCCTTATAGCATTCGTAGTTTGTCACAGAGTGCAGCATACTGTCATTCATAATCTGGTTGTAATCGCCGTGGAGCGTCTCTCCGACCAGGAAAAAGTCTTTCTTTTTACTGTCGCAAAAGCTTCTTAAGCGGCGGATAAAATCGTGGTCGAGGCAGTAAGCCACATCCAGGCGGAGACCGTCGATGTCGAAGGTGTCTATCCAGTACGCCACACAGTCAAGGATATGGCGAATCACTTCTTCGTTTCGAAGATTTAGCTTCACAAGGTCGTAATTGCCTTCCCAGCCTTCGTACCAGAGGCCGTCATTGTAGCCGGAATTCCCGTCGAAATTAATGTGGAACCAATCTCTGTAAGGAGAGTCCCACCGTTTTTCCAAAACGTCCTGAAACGCCCAGAATCCACGGCCGACATGGTTAAACACACCGTCGAGCACGACGCGGATCTTTTCTTTGTGGAGATTTTCACAGACTTCGATAAAATCTTCGTTCGTGCCCAGGCGCACGTCAATTTTTTTGTAGTCCCTTGTATTGTATCCGTGCGTATCTGACTCAAACACAGGAGAAAAGTAAATGGCGTTTGCCCCAAGATCTTTGATATGGGGAATCCAGTCGTTTACCTTTGAAATGCGATGCTCTAATTGTCCGTCATTTTCAAAAGGCGCGCCGCAAAATCCAAGCGGATAAATTTGATAAAAAACACTTTCGTAAGCCCACATAATATGTCCTCTTTTCTTTATTTGCTCATTTCTTTTGATTTGGCAGTACATGCATTCTGCGCTGTGATAATAGTATTGCGAAAACCGCCGGCTTCTAAACGCGTAACCGCTTCAATTGTCGTTCCGCCGGGGGAACAGACCGCATCCTTTAATTCGCCCGGGTGCCTGCCGGTTTTTAAAACCATTTTGGCGGTTCCAAGCACGGATTGCGCGGCAAATTTGTATGCCTGTGCGCGCGGCATTCCGTCCTTTACCGCGGCGTCCGCCATTGCCTCGATAAACAGATAGACATAGGCGGGGGAGGAGCCGCTGACCCCGGTTACGGCGTCCATAAGAGATTCCGGGATAATTTCCGCCTTGCCGAAGCTTTCAAAGATCGAAAGGATATCCGACAATTCATCGTCCGAAATATCGTCGTTCGGCGAGAGCGCCGACATTGCCTCCATCACCGTAGCCGGGGTGTTCGGCATTGTGCGCACAAGCTTAACGCGCTTTCCGAATGCGCTCTCAATGCGCTCGATACTCTGGCCGGCCGCAATCGAAACGATAATCTGTTTCTCGGTGACGGCGCCGCGGATCTCTTTAATTACCGATTCGTACAGATAAGGTTTGACAGCCAGAAAAATAATGTCCGCGTTTTCGGCAACCTCTGTGTTAGACAAAGTTACGCGGATGCCAAACGTTTCTTTTAATTTTGTCAGCGTCTTTCCGGTTTTTGCGCTTGCGATAATATTCGAAGCTTCTAAAAGGCCGGAGGAGAGGATCCCGCCGATCATCGCTCCCGCCATATTTCCGCCGCCGACAAAACCAATCGTCTTCTTTAACATAGCAATCCTCCATTGGAAAAAAATGTCAGGCCAGTTACAAATAAACTGCCGCACAAACCTTAAACTTGTCCGCGCGGCAGCTCTTTTGCATTGTTGGAAATTAAAAATCCGTTAAAGTTGCGGCTCTTTTTTCTAAGAATGCCGTCATCCCTTCTTTTTTATCGTCTGTGGAGCAGGTTACGCCGAAAAGGTTGGCTTCCATCTCAACGGCGTTCTTGATATCCATATCGTAACCGTTGTTGATCGCCGCTTTTGCAATCGCAACCGCATAGCTTCCCTTGGAGATAATCTTTGCGGCCATCGCCTTTGCGGTCGGCATCAGTTCTTCTTTTGCGACTACTTTGTTTACAAGGCCGATTCTGTACGCTTCGTTTGCGTCGATATTATCGCAGGTAAAGATCATTTCTTTTGCGCGTCCCATACCTACGAGGCGGGCAAGCCTCTGGGTTCCGCCGAAGCCCGGGATAATTCCAAGGCCGCATTCCGGCTGGCCGAAGAGCGCATTGTCGCTTGCAATGCGGATATCGCACGCCATAGAAATCTCGCATCCTCCGCCAAGGGCAAATCCGTTGACTGCGGCGATGGTGACCTGTCTCATATTCATTAACTTGAAAAACGGCACGGAAGCCTTCATGCCGAAGGTTCTCGCCTCGGCAGCGGAGAAATTAACCATTTCCGCGATATCTGCGCCGGCAACAAATGACTTGAACTCATTTCCCTTCTTATCAGGTCCGCCGGTTAAGATTACGACCTTAATGTCGTCTCTGCCTTCGATCTCGGCGAGAACTTCCGTAAGCTCGTCCAATGTTTCGGAATTTAAAGCGTTTAAGGCTGCAGGTCTTGAGATGGAGAGAACTGCAATTTCATTTTCCACTTCTAACTTTAAGTTATTCATTTGATAAAGCCCTCCTAATTATTTTTGATAAATTCTTAACGAAAATTCATACTAATAATTTATCGCTTATGTATGATTTTGTCAATAAAAAAGAATGGCGTCAGGGTAAAAACGGGTTTTACAATCCACCTGCGGTGTGATAGCATATAGGAATAAGAATTTATGGCAGGAGTAGTTTCAGATGCAGAAAGATTTTGATTTTGGACAGCTTGTAAAACCGCTGCTCGCCTGGTTTTCGGATCACGCGCGCGTTCTCCCCTGGAGAGAGGAGCCGACGCCGTATCGGGTATGGGTCTCGGAGATTATGCTCCAGCAGACGCGGGTGGAGGCGGTAAAGCCGTACTTTGAGCGGTTTGTTGAAAAGCTTCCGGATGTAAGGCGCCTTGCGGATTGCGAGGAAGAGACGCTGCTTAAGCTCTGGGAGGGGCTTGGGTATTACAACCGCGCGCGCAATATGCAGGCTGCGGCGAGGCAGATGATGGAGGAGCACGGAGGCGAGCTCCCGGCGGATTATGAAAAGCTTTTGGCGCTTAAGGGAATCGGGCGTTATACGGCGGGCGCGATCGCGTCTATCGCATACGGGATAGCCGAGCCGGCCGTAGACGGTAATGTACTGCGCGTCATCACAAGAGTGAGCGCCGACGAGTCGGATATCGGAAAGCAGTCGGTAAAAAATGAGATAGAGCAGGCGCTGCGCGAAGTTATGCCGAAAGGACAGGCCGGAGCATTTAATCAGGCGTTGATGGAGCTCGGCGCCGTCGTCTGCGTGCCAAACGGCGAGCCGCACTGCGCCGAATGCCCGTGGGAATGTATTTGCGCGGCGAAAAAGAGAGGGCTGATTGACAAGATTCCGGTCAAGACCCGCGCAAAGACAAGAAAAATAGAGCGAAAAACCGTATTTGTGATACAGGACGGGGAGCGGTTTGTTTTGCAGAAAAGATCCGTCCGCGGACTTTTGGCGGGGATGTATGAGTTTCCGAACGCGGAGGGATACTTTAGTGAAAAAGAGGCGCTGAAATTTGTAGAAGAGATGGGGCTGCAGCCGCTTCATATTCAGAAAATTCACGACGCCAGACATATTTTTTCCCATGTGGAATGGCAGATGCAGGGATATGCGATAAAGGTGGCCGCGTTGTCGGAGGAGGGGCCGGTTCTGTTTGTCGAGCCGCAGGAGACGCGGGAGCGCTATCCGATTCCGTCCGCGTTTTTGGCATATGCGGATTATGTCAATATTCTTTTGGGGAGCAGAAAAGCAAGAGAGGCCGGTTTATAAGAAAAAGCGATTGGTTTTTTGGAGACAGGTGTGTATAATAGTTAACATGAGCAGAAACGGAGGAAAGAAATGAAATTATTATCAATTGCGGTTCCGTGTTACAATTCGCAGGATTACATGGAAAAGTGTATCGATTCATTGCTGATAGGCGGAGAAGACGTTGAGATTTTAATTGTGGACGACGGTTCGAAAGATGCGACGGGCGAGATCGCGGATTCCTACGAAAAGCGCTATCCGTCGATTGTGCGGGCGATTCACCAGGAGAACGGGGGACATGGGGAGGCTGTCAATACGGGCATGGCGAATGCCTCCGGAATGTATTTTAAGGTTGTGGACAGCGACGACTGGGTGGACGAAGACGCATACAGGCAGATCTTATCCAAGCTCTCGGAGATCGCGGGCGGAAATCAGACGCTCGATATGTTTATCAGCAATTTTGTCTATGAAAAACAGGGCGCCAAGCATAAAAAAGTAATGCGCTACCGGAAAGAGTTTCCGCAGGGGAAAATTTTTACATGGAACGACGTCCGTCACTTCAAAAAAGGCAAATATATCCTGATGCACTCTGTGATATACCGGACGAAGCTGTTGCATGAGTGCGGTCTGAAGCTGCCGAGCCACACGTTTTACGTAGACAATATCTTCGTGTACAAGCCGCTGCCGTGGGTACAGACGATGTATTATCTGGACGTCGATTTTTACCGCTATTTTATTGGCAGGGAAGATCAGTCGGTCAATGAAAAGGTGATGATCGGAAGGATCGACCAGCAGATTAAGGTAAATAAAATAATGATTGAAGATATCGACCTTTGGAAAATCGGAAACCGGAAGCTTCGGAAATACATGTTTAACTATCTGGAGATCATCACGGTGGTGTCTACGATTATGTGCATCCGGTCCGGCACGGAAGAGAACCTGGAGAAAAAGCGCGAGCTGTGGCATTATCTGAAGGAGCACGATATCAGGCTGTTCCACCGCCTCAGAAACGGCATTATGGGACAGACTATGAATCTGCCGGGAAAGGGCGGGCGAAAGATTTCTGTGGCGGCTTATAAGATTTCACAGAAGGTAGTCGGATTTAATTAAGGAACGTTTGGGGAGATCAGATGAGCAGAAAAGAAAAGACCGTGCGGGAGGCTTTAAGCCTCCGCGTGGTCTTTATTTAGTAAGTCGGTTTTCATCCGGTAGAGCTGGTCGGATAAATCGACGTATATTTCGGCGGGATTTACGAAGCGTTTTGTCTCATCCCAGATGGTCTCCTTTTCTTTGTTGCAAAACGCCTGGATTTCCATTACGCTTGGCGATTCATAGATGCGGGAACCGTTTTTGAAAATCGGAACGAGAAGCTCGCGCAGGGTGTATGAATTGGCTTTTACCGTCGTTTTCTTCCATGGCGCGTTCGGATCGAACAGTTTGATATCTCTGGATTCGTCAAAGGTTTCGTCGGCGAGTGCGATCAAATCGGCCCGGATCTTGCCGCTTTTCTTGTCATAGATACGGAAAACCGTTTTGTTTCCCGGATTTGTCACTTTTTCAATGTTTTCGGACACTTTGATTTTCGGGACAAACGTTCCGTTTTCATCTGCGATGGCGGCAAGCTTATACACGCCGCCGAATGCAGGGTTGTCCTTCGAGGTAATCAGGTTCGTTCCGACGCCCCAGGAGGTGATTGCCGCTCCCTGGATTTTTAAGGTTTCGATCAGATATTCGTCGAGGTCGTTTGAGGCGGAAATGACCGCGTCTGTAAATCCCGCCGCATCCAGCATTTTTCGCACTTCCTTTGAGAGGTAGGCGAGGTCGCCGCTGTCCATGCGGATTCCGTAGTAGGTCAGCGGAATGCCCTGGGCGCGCATTTCCTGAAATACGCGGATTGCGTTTGGAACGCCGGATTTTAGCGTGTCATAGGTATCCACCAGCAGAATGCAGGCGGAAGGGTAGAGCTTTGCGTATGTGGAAAATGCGGTGTATTCATCCTTAAAGCTCATAATCCAGCTATGGGCGTGCGTGCCGAGTACGGGAACGTCAAACATCTGCCCGGCAAGCACATTTGACGTGCCTTTGCAGCCGCCGATAACGGCAGCTCTCGCCCCGTAGGTGCCGGAGTCCGGTCCCTGTGCGCGCCGGAGTCCGAATTCCATTACGCCGTCTCCCTTGGCCGCGTAGCAGACGCGGGCCGCTTTGGTGGCAATCAGGCTTTGATGGTTGATGATATTTAGTACGGCCGTTTCGATGAGCTGCGCCTCCATAATCGGGGCGATTACTTTGACGAGCGGTTCGCGGGGAAAAACTACGGTTCCCTCCGGAACGGCATAAATGTCGCCGGAGAAGTGAAAGCAGCGCAGGTAGTCGAGGAAATCCTCGTCAAAAATTTTAAGCCCCCGCAGATAAGAGATATCGTCCTCGTCGAAATGAAGATTTTCGATATAGTCGATCATTTGCTCTAAGCCGGCGCAGACCGCGTAGCCGCCGTCGCATGGGTTGGCGCGGTAGAACGCGTCAAAGACGGCGAGATCTTTTTTTCCGGATTTAAAGTAGCCCTGCATCATGGTCATTTCATACAGGTCGGTCAGTAAGGTTAGGTTTAATGTGCTCATATTCTTATTGGGAGCTGCGCAGCTGTCCGGCAGCCCGTCTCCTTTCTTTCGAACAGGTAATACATGGATGTCATTATTATACTCACTTTGACGGAAATTTGTAAAGTGATGAAAAATTTATAGAAATTTAATAATTTTCTTGCAAAGGCGGAGTACATTTGTTACACTTAGAAAAAAATAATGTACAATGGAGGTTAAAAATGAGCGAGGATAATTTTAACGGAAGCTATAACGAGCCGCAGGGCGGGGCGGGCATGGCGATTGCGTCGATGGTGCTTGGAATCGTATCGATCGTTTTAATGTGCTGCAATACATATATCGGAATCGCCTGTGCGGTTGTCGGCCTGGTACTTGGTATTTTGCATATCAAAAAAAGCGGTAAAAACGGCATGGCGATTGCCGGAATTGTCTGCAGCATTGTCGCAATTGTAATCGCGGTGCTCGCAATTGTTTTGGTGGCGCTGGGACTTAGTATGCTGGATTCCTCAGGAATTACTTTGAACGATCTGCAGAATATGTATCAATAGTCTAAGGAGTAGAAATCATTATGTATGATGAAATGAATGGATATGAGAGCGATAATGTCAGCATGGTAAAGGAGCAGGAACCCGGCGTGGGGTTTGGTATCGCATCGCTTGTGCTCGGTATCATTTCGCTGTTATTATTTTGTACTTGTATCAATATACCGCTTGCGATTCTTGCAATTGTATTCGGTATCATACAGCTTGTGCGGGGGAGTGGAAAAGGGATGGCAATCGGAGGCCTGATTACCTCCGGATTCTCTGTACTTGCGTTAATCGTGTTCTATCTTGTGATGGGGCTGAATATGTCAAAGCTTTCCGATATGGATTCTTATCTGCAGCAGTATGAGCGGATGTATCCGGAATTGTTTGACGACTTAGACGATGATTTTGACGAGTATTATTATGATGATGACGATACATTTTAGATGACGTGGGAAAACTCTCTCTGCCGAGATGGCGGAGGGAGTTTTTTATGTACAGCCCCCACAGAGGGAATCTTCCCTGCTCGATGACACAGGCCTGTGCGCAGAAAAAAGTAAAGCCAACTTGACATTTCCTTGTTGTATAGTATAATGTAAAGGAAACTTTACTATCCGAAATAAATGATAAAGGTGGGACGATCTATGGAAGAGATTTTAAAGGTAGAGGGTTTAGGGAAAACCTTTACGCTTTCCAAGAAACAGCAGAAGCTGGAAAAGACAAAAGAAAAAAAGCGGGTGGCGGTGGACGGACTGACATTTACCGCGTACAAGGGAGAGGTTTTCGGGCTTCTCGGGCCGAACGGCGCGGGAAAAACGACGACGCTTCGAATGCTGGCGACGCTTATTAAGCCGGACAGAGGGGACGCGGTGATCGACGGGAGCAGCATTGTGCGAGATCCGCAGCAGGTCAGGAGTAAAATCGGGTTTTTGACAAGCGAGCTTAAGCTGGAGCAGTTTTTCACGCCGAATTATCTGTACGATTTTTTTTCTATGCTGTACGGGGTAAAGCCGGAGGTGAGGGACGAGCGGAAGCGCAAAATGTTTGACCGGTTTGGAATCTCGGAGTTTGCCGAGGTGAAGGTGGGAAATCTTTCTACGGGTATGAAGCAGAAGGTTTCGCTTGTAATTTCGCTTGTGCATGATCCGCAGATTATTATTTTTGACGAGCCGACAAACGGGCTTGACGTTATCACGGCCAAAGTTGTGACGGATTTTTTGCAGGAGCTGAAAAAAGACGGAAAGAGCATTATTGTGTCTACGCATATTTTTAATCTGATAGAAAAAATTTGTGACCGCGTGGGCATTATCATTCAGGGAAAAATGATTGTGTGCGATGATTTAAAGGGCGTTACGGGCGAAAAGACACTGGAAGAGCGATTTTTTGAAATCTATGAGGAAACGGCAGGTGAGGCGGTATGAGAAACAATATTTTAGCGATTATAAAGAAGGAATTTGTCCGTTTTTTCGGAGATAAGCGGATGGCGCTTACAACGATTTTGCTGCCGGGCCTTATGATTTATGTAATGTATTCCATTTTGGGAGAGGGAATGATGGGGCGGATGTCCGCGGATGAAGATTATGTCTATCATGTTTCCGTGGTAAATATGCCGCAGTCCATGGAGACGATGATGGAAAATATGCCTGTTCAGATTGAAAATGTTTCGGAGAAGAACGAGGGGGAGATGGCAAAGGTCGCCGATAAAGAGACAGATCTTTTCCTTGTTTATCAGGAAGACTTTGACGGGGCGGTCGCATCTTATGACTCGGAGACGTCGCAGGGGGCCGCGCCGCAAATTGAAATGTATTATAATTCTACGAAGCCGGAATCATCCGAGGGATATCAGATGATGATAGCCGCGTTCGATTCGTATGAAAGCATGCTGGCGAACAAATTTGACGTAAACGGCAGGGAGGGAACGTATGATCTTGCGTCCGATAAGGATGAAACCGGAATGTTTTTTTCTATGATGCTGCCGATGCTTTTGATGATTTTTCTCTTCAGCGGGTGTATGGGAATCGCGCCGGAGGCCATTGCGGGAGAGAAGGAGAGAGGAACGATTGCGACTCTGCTTGTCACCCCGATGAAGAGAAGCCATCTGGCGCTTGGGAAAATTATAAGCCTTGGCGTAATCGGATTATTGAGCGGCCTTTCCAGTTTCATCGGAACGATGCTTTCGCTTCCTAAAATGATGGGCGGCGAGTCGGGTTCAATCGGAGTCGACGTATACGGCGCCGGCGATTATGTGATGCTTTTGTTTGTCATCCTTGCGACAGTGCTTATAATGGTTGCGGCGTTATCTGTGATTTCGGCATATGCCAAGAGCGTAAAGGAAGCGTCGACGGCAATTTTGCCGCTTATGGTTATCGTTATGGTCATAGCGTTTTCTTCGATGTTGGGCGACGGGGCGCCGACGCAGTGGTACTGGTATCTGCTTCCGTTTTATAACAGCGTGCAGTGTATGAACGGCATTTTCGCCTTTGCGGCGCTGCCGGTAAATATCGTGATCACAGTCGTAAGCAATCTGGTTTATGTGATGATTCTTGCGGCCGGACTTGCCAAAATGTTTGACAGTGAAAAGATTATGTACCTGTAAGGTTTGTGTTCTTCTGATAACTTTAAGGAATATCAGAGATAGAAAAATCATATAATAGCCGGTTTAAGAAAGTCTGGACAAATGATATTCGCTGTACTACAATAGGATAAAGCAATGGAGGGATTTAGTATGGAGAAAAAGCAGTTGGACTGGGCAAATCTCGGATTCGGCTATATGCAGACGGAAAAGAGATATGTGTCCAATTATAAAGACGGGGCGTGGGATGAGGGAACCATTACGGAGGACGCCAATATCGTGCTGAATGAGTGCGCAGGCGTGTTTCAGTACGCGCAGACGATATTTGAAGGTCTTAAGGCCTATACGACGGAGGACGGCCGTATTGTGACGTTCCGCCCCGATTTAAATGCCAGCCGTCTCGCAGATTCCGCGAAGCGGCTCGAGATGCCGGTATTTCCGGAGGATCGGTTTCTGGACGCCATCGAGCAGGTGGTGAAGGCGAATGTGGAGTATGTCCCGCCGTACGGTTCGGGGGCGACGCTTTATATCCGTCCGTATATGATGGGGACGAATCCTGTAATCGGCGTAAAGCCGGCGGACGAGTATCAGTTTCGCGTGTTTGTCACGCCGGTGGGCCCGTACTTTAAGGGCGGCGCAAAGCCGCTTACCATCCGTGTGAGTGATTTCGACCGTGCCGCGCCTCACGGAACGGGGCATATCAAGGCCGGCTTGAATTATGCCATGAGCCTTCATGCAATTGTTGGCGCGCACAGAGACGGATTTGACGAAAATATGTATCTGGATCCGCAGACACGCACGAAAGTGGAAGAGACCGGCGGGGCGAACTTTATATTTGTCACAAAAGATCACAGACTGGTGACGCCGAAGTCCGACTCTATTTTACCTTCGATTACGCGCCGTTCGATCATGTATGTGGCGGAGCATTATCTCAATATGGCTGTGGAGCACAGGGAGGTTTATTTTGACGAATTAAAAGACTTTGAGGAGGCGGGGCTTTGCGGAACGGCGGCCGTAATTTCTCCTGTCGGAAAGGTTGTCCGTCAGAATGAGGAAATCTGCTTCCCGAGCGGCATGAACGAGATGGGCGAAACGACAAAGAAATTATACGATACCTTAACTGGAATCCAAATGGGTCATATTCAAGCGCCGGAGGGATGGATCAGAACGATTTGTTAGCGACAGTTGAAATAAGTTCTAAAAGGCATAATGATTGGAAAATTCTGGTCATTATGCCTTTTCCTGTCAGCAGGAAAGCCTTTACCGTATCCTTAAAGAAATTAAAATTAATATTTATAAAATATTAAGAAATTGGTAGTATAATAGAAAAGTATGTTACCGAAAGGAATTGCAATTATGAAACAGGAAACAAGTCTGGGGAGATGGTATCAGAGGTATATCGGAAAATGGATTCCCATGTACGGGCTGCTGCCGCTGATTGGCTGCTGTCTGTTTAACAGTATGATATATACGGGAACGCAGCTTACATTAAAGAATGCCTATCACTATGATCTGACAAGCGCGCTGGACCGGAAAATTCCGTTTGTTCCGGAATGGGTGTTGATCTATGTATTGAGCTTTGCGTTCTGGGCGTTAAGTTATATCGTAATTGCCAGGGAGGGGAAGGAGAAATGGTATCGCTTTGCGGCGGCCGATATGATGTCACGGCTTTTTTGCATGGTATTTTTTGTTTTTTGGCCTACGACAAATATCCGCCCGCAGGTTGTGGGGGACGGATTTATCGCATGGCTGATGCGCCTTATTTATGCTTTGGATGCGCCGACCAACCTGTTTCCGTCCATTCACTGTCTGGTAAGCTGGTTTTGCTTTATCGGGGTGAGAAGGAGCAAAAAGCTTCCTGCATGGTATAAAGCGTTTACCCTTATTTTTGCGTTGCTGATCTGTGCGTCGACCCAGTTTACGAAACAGCATTATCTGGTCGATATTCCGGGGGGAATTTTGATTGCGGAGTTGTGCTGGTTTATTTCGAATCATACAAAATGCGACCAGATCATCCGGCGTTTTTTTGAGGCGGTTGGAAAAAGACTTTTTGGGGTATGTTATTATGATGAATAAGAAAAAAGGAATGATAAACGCAGTATTTTTGGCGGCGGTGTTTCTGATTACCGTTTACTGTGTGTTTCACGGACAGGATATGGGGGAGCTGCTGTTCTATATAAAGAGCGCGGATATACGCTATTGGCTCGTGGCGGTCGTCTGCGTGGTGTTTTTTATCGGAAGCGAATCGGTTATCATCTATTATATGATGCATACAATCAAACAGAAGGCAAAGCTTCTTCACTGTTTTTTATATTCGTTTGTCGGTTTCTTTTTCAGCTGTATTACGCCGTCGGCGACGGGCGGTCAGCCCGCGCAGATCTATTATATGCGCAAGGATAGGATTCCGGTTCCGGTATCTACGCTTGTATTGATGATTGTTACGATTACATATAAGCTGGTGCTTGTCGTGCTGGGAGCGGCGGTCGTTTTGATTCGGCCGCCGCAGGTAATGGCGTACTTACAGCCTGTAATCGGATGGTGCTATCTGGGGCTGGCTCTCAATGTGTTTTGCGTCAGCTTTATGATGCTTTTGGTATTTCATCCGACGATGGCGAAAAATATGCTTTTGTCGATTATCCGGGGATTAAGTAAGATTCGTCTGATCAAACGCACGGACCATTATCTTGAAAAGATTGGACGTGCAATGCAGCAATATCAGGATGTGGCATCTTATTTTGCAACACACAGGCTGGTGGTGTGGAATGTATTTGTCATTACGGTTGTGCAGAGACTGCTGCTCTTTTATGTGACGTATCTGGTGTACCGTTCCTTTGGGATGAGCGGGACGGAAATGGCTACGATTGTGATCTTGCAGGGAATGATATCCGTGGCGGTTGATATGCTGCCGCTTCCGGGGGGAATGGGAATCAGCGAGAGGCTGTTTATGGGGATATTTGCCCCCATATGCGGAAGTCTTACGCTTTCGGCGATGGTTGTCAGCAGAAGCCTTAGTTACTATACGGAGCTGATAATCAGCGCGCTGCTTACGATAGTTGCCCACTTGACAATTGGGCGAAAAGAGAAGGGAAGATAGGGAAAATGATTGGTTTTTATGATTATACGGTGCTGCTCACATATATTAGCCTGGCATGTTCGGTTTTCGGAATGACGCAGGCGATCGACGGAAGGTTCCGCACGGCGATTGTCTGCCTTGCGTTGTCGGGGCTCTGCGACATGTTTGACGGGAAGATTGCGAGGACCAAAAAGAACAGGACGAAGGATGAGAAGTTGTTTGGTATTCAGATCGACTCTCTCTGCGACGTCGTCTGTTTCGGCGTTTTTCCGGCAATGATCTGTTATCTGCTCGGCGTGCGGGGAATTGTCGGGGGATGCGTCATCGGGTATTACTGCATTTGCTCCGTGATCCGTTTAGGGTTCTTTAACGTGTTGGAGACGAACCGGCAGCAGGAGGAGGAAGGGGCGAACAAATATTACAGAGGCCTCCCGATTACCACAATGGCGATTGTGCTGCCGCTTGTGTTTTTGCTGAACTTCTGTATTTCGGAGAATATTTTCCGGTGGATACTGCTGGCGACGCTGTTAATTGTAGGAACGTTATTTATTGTAAACTTCAGGCTTAAAAAGCCTTCCAACAGATTGATTGCGCTGCTCGTGCTGCTTGTCGGGACGGCGGTTGTGGTCATCCTCCTGTTTTCCAGATACCGGATTATCAGAATTCCTGTGATCGAGAAGCCGCTGATTGAGGAAGCGTCCGCCGGGAACGGGCAAGCCTATTGATTTTAAGAATCGGATTGTATATAATGACATCATAGCCGGTTAGATGCGTTGGGTTTATACAATTACGAGAAATCAGGATCAATTGGAGGTTGGGTAAAATGAACAAGAAAACGATGAGGTATTTGACGGTCAGCTTCATCTTTGTATTTATTCTTTGTATTTTCATTTTCTTATTTCTGGCGCTGTTTATGACTGACAAAAGTTCGGACGCCATTCGTGAGATTGGCAAGTTTTATATGTCGGGGACAAACGAACAGATTTCGATGCATTTTGAGACGACGATTGACCTGCGTTTGGAGCAGGTTGACGCGCTTGTGCATACAATTCCTCCGGAACGTGCGGATGACGCCGCCAAATTGCGCGAGGATCTGCAGTTTCACGCGCAGGCCAGAGGGTTCGAATATTTGGCGTTTTATACCGGCGACGGATCGTTTGATATGATATACGGGGAGTCTGTGGAGCTTATGAATCCGGATCTCTTTTTGAAATCTATGAATAATAAGGAGAATAAGGTGGCGGCGGCGGTCAACGCGGGGGGAGACAAGATTGTGCTCCTTGGCGTTTCTGCGAATTATCCGCTTGGGGACGGCAAGGAGAGTATCGCGTTGGTGGCGGGACTTTCGGCCGACTACATCGGGGAGCTGCTTTCCCTGGATCAGACGAATGCGATGGCGTTTTCCCATGTGATCAATAAGGACGGCGTGTTTGTCATTCGCAACGGGGGCGCGTTTCGGGAGAATTACTTTGACCGGATTATGAATACGTATCTGGAATTGGACGGGAAGACGGCCGAGCAGTATGTGCGGGAGCTTAAGGATGCCATTGCCGTGGACGAAGATTACAGCAGTGTGTTTCGCGTCGACGAAGAGCGGCGGTATCTGTACGCAAGTCCGCTGCCGGATTCCGAGTGGTATCTGATTACGGTTATGCCGTTTGGCACGTTAGACGAGACAATCAATGATTTAAGCGCGCAGTGGGTACGCGTGGTTCTGATCACGTGCGTGCTCATCTTGATTCCTCTGCTTTTGATCTTTTTCGGATATTCGAGACTGACGAGAAGACAGTTTCGGGAGATGGAGGCCGCGAGGCAGGAGGCGGTTCATGCCAACAAGGCCAAGAGCGAGTTCCTTTCCAATATGTCGCATGATATCCGCACGCCGATGAATGCGATTGTCGGCATGACGGCGATTGCAACGGCCAATATAGATAATACCCAGCAGGTTCAAAATTGTCTCAGGAAAATTTCGCTCTCCGGCAAGCATTTGCTCGGTCTTATCAATGACGTGCTGGATATGTCTAAGATTGAGAGCGGAAAGATGACCTTAAATATGGATCTGGTATCGCTGCGCGAGGTGATGGACAGTATCGTAAGCATTGTGCAGCCGCAGGTAAAGACAAAAGGGCAGCAGTTTGACGTGATTATCCGCGATATTTCAGAGGAAAACGTGTGCTGCGACAGCGTGAGGCTGAATCAGGTGCTTTTGAATTTCCTCTCGAACGCGATAAAATTTACCCCGGAGGGGGGACAGATTCAGGTTCTGCTGTATGAGGAGGAATCGCCGAAGGGGGAGAGCTTCGTTCGAGTTCATTTGAGGGTGAAGGACAACGGCATCGGGATGGCGCCGGAATTTAAGGAAAAAATATTTGAGTCTTTTACAAGGGAAGACAGTATGCGCGTCCATAAGACAGAGGGAACCGGTCTTGGAATGGCGATTACAAAATATATTATAGACACGATGGGCGGCACGATTGAGGTGGACAGCGAGGTCGGAAAGGGGACCGAGTTCCATGTGACGCTGGATATGGAAAAGGCCTTGGAGCAGGAAATCGACATGGTTCTGCCGGACTGGAATATGCTGGTGGTGGACGACGACGAACAGCTGTGTCAAAGTGTGGTTGAGTCGCTTAAAAATATCGGCGTTAAGGCGGAATGGACGCTGGACGGCGAGACGGCCGTGGAAATGGTAGAGGAGCGCCACAGGCAGCATAATGATTACCATGTGATTCTCCTGGACTGGAAGCTGCCTGGAATTGACGGGATTGAGGCGGCGCGGCAGATTCGTAAGCGCATCGGAGATGAGATGCCGATTTTGTTGATTTCCGCCTACGATTGGTCTGAGATTGAGGACGACGCGAAGGAGGCCGGCGTCAGCGGCTTTATATCGAAACCGCTGTTTAAGTCTACGCTGTTTTACGGACTTCGGCCGTTTGCCGGCCACAAGGAGGACGGTGAGGAGACTTCGACGGAAGAGAGCCACGGATTGGACGGCAGGCGCATTCTTCTGGCAGAGGATAATGATTTAAACTGGGAGATTGCAAATGAACTGCTCTCCGCGATAGGGCTTAAGCTGGAGAGGGCGGAAAACGGACAGATATGCGTGGATAAGTTCAGCCAGTCTTCTCCGGGCTTTTACGACGTGATTCTTATGGACATTCGGATGCCTGTAATGACCGGATATGAGGCGGCGCGTGCAATCAGAGCGTTAGAGCGCGACGACCGCGATATTCCGATTATCGCGATGACCGCGGACGCTTTTTCGGAAGATATCAAGCATTGCCTTGACTGCGGCATGAACGCCCATGTCGCCAAGCCGATCGATATGCAGGAGGTATCGCGCCTGCTGAAAAAATATATAAATGAATCAAAAAAGGAGTAGACGCCGATGGCATGTGTGGACAGAGAGGGATATGAGGTAGAACAAAGCGAGACACAGAATAAGATACTTGCCTTTTTGTATGAGACCGCGGTCGGCAGGGCGATACTTTCCGGACTGATAAAGCCGCAGGTTTCTGTCCTGGCGGGGAAGTTTCTGGACAGCCGCGCGTCAAGGTGTCTGATCGCTCCGTTCCTTAAGCGCAGCCGCATCGACATGTCCGAGTTTGAGGCGAGGGACTACCGTTCCTACAATGATTTTTTCACAAGGAAGATAAAAGAAAACAGGCGAGGGTTCGACGAGACGGGCGGGCATCTGGCCGCGCCGTGCGACAGTCGGCTTGGCGCGTACGCGATTACGGACGGCGCGAAGTTTTGCATAAAGAATACGCATTATACGATGGCGCAGCTTTTGAGGGACAAAAAGCTTGCCGGACATTACGAGGGGGGAACGCTGCTCGTATTTCGTCTGTGCGTGGACGATTATCACAGATACAGTTATGTGGACGACGGAATCAAGTCCAAAAACCGGCGCATCCGGGGAGTCTTCCATACGGTGAATCCGCTTGCCAATGACGTCCGCCCGATTTACAAAGAAAATACCAGAGAGTACTCCATACTGAGAAGCGAGCATTTCGGGAATATTCTTATGATGGAGGTGGGGGCGCTTCTGGTCGGAAAAATCGTGAATTATCACCAGGACGCCGCGGTAAAACGCGGGGAGGAGAAGGGCCGTTTTGAATTTGGCGGTTCGACGGTGATTCTGGCATTTGAGAAGGGGAAGGTTTTAATCGATGCGGATATCCTCGTAAATTCCTCGAGAGGGATCGAGACGGCGGTAAAGCTTGGAGAGAAAATCGGAGTCGCAGGCGGGGAGTCCTGACTGTCTCGTTACAGGAAAGACGGACGGCAAAAATTTATTGACAAACAAATCGGATCGTTTTATACTGATTATACTTTGGAATTGGAAATTCCCCAAAACAGACAGCGAAAGACGATGACGAAGACAGTAACCATTGTCCGAAAATCACAGAGAGCCGGGAATACGGTGTGAACCGGTATGAGTAAGACTTTGGCGAAGATCACTTCCAAGTTGCAGTCCGAAAGCATGACAGGGTTTTAAAGGCAGGCGAGTAGAGGCTGACGATACTTCCACGTTACGGAAGACATGTATGCGGAGGAGTCCTCTAAGTACATCGTAATTAGGTGGTGAACGAAGATCGTGCGAGCTTTCGTCCTTTTTACAGGACGGAAGCTTTTTTTAAGGAGGAGAATCATGTATAAGAAGGTTGACAGCAATTTAAACTTCGTAGACAGAGAAAAAGAAGTGGAAAAATTCTGGCGCGAGAACGATATTTTTAAAAAGAGTATGGAAAACCGCAAAGAGGGCGAGGTTTACACGTTTTACGACGGACCGCCCACGGCGAACGGAAAACCGCATATCGGGCACGTTTTGACGCGCGTAATTAAGGATATGATTCCGCGCTATCAGACGATGAAAGGGAAAATGGTCCCGAGAAAAGCAGGCTGGGATACGCATGGGCTTCCGGTGGAGCTTGAGGTTGAGAAGCTCCTGGGATTAAATGGCAAGGAGCAAATTGAGGAATACGGCATGGAGCCGTTTATCAGAAAGTGTAAGGAATCCGTCTGGAAGTACAAGGGCATGTGGGAGGATTTCTCGGGAACCGTCGGTTTTTGGGCGGATATGGACGACCCTTACGTGACCTACGACGATAATTTTATCGAATCTGAGTGGTGGGCGTTAAAGCAAATCTGGGATAAAAAGCTCTTGTATAAAGGCTTTAAAATTGTGCCGTACTGTCCGAGATGCGGGACGCCGCTCTCGTCGCAGGAGGTGGCGCAGGGATATAAGGCCGTCAAAGAGCGCTCCGCGATCGTGCGTTTTAAGGTGGCGGACGAGGATGCCTATTTCCTGGCGTGGACGACGACGCCCTGGACGCTGCCGAGCAATGTCGCGCTCTGTGTGAATCCGGACGAAATTTATTGTAAGGTAAAGGCGGCGGACGGTTATACTTATTATATGGCAGAGGCCCTGTTGGATAAAACGCTCGGCGTTCTTTCAAAGAAGGATGAAGGGGCGCAGGAAGCGTACGAGGTGCTTGAGTCTTACAAGGGAAAAGAGCTTGAGTATAAGGCATACGAGCCGTTGTTTGATTTTGCGGATGAAATAATCGCAAAGCAGCGCAAGAAGGCGCATTACATTACGTGCGATTCTTATGTAACAATGACGGACGGTACCGGTATCGTTCACATCGCGCCGGCCTTCGGAGAGGACGACGCAAAGGTGGGACGCGCGTATGAGCTTCCGTTTGTACAGCTTGTAAACGGCAAGGGAGAGCTGACGGAGGAGACAAGCTATGCGGGGGTATTTGTAAAGAAGGCCGATCCGATGATCTTAAAAGACCTGGACGCGAAAGGGCTGTTGTTCGACGCGCCGAAGTTTGAGCACGATTATCCGCACTGCTGGCGCTGCGATACGCCGCTGATCTATTATGCGAGGGAATCGTGGTTTATCAAAATGACGGCCGTAAAAGACGATCTGATCCGAAACAATAACACGGTTAACTGGATACCGGAATCGATCGGGAAAGGGCGCTTTGGCGACTGGCTGGAAAATATCCAGGATTGGGGAATTTCCCGCAACCGTTACTGGGGAACCCCGTTAAACGTATGGGAGTGCGAATGCGGACGCCAGGAGGCTGTCGGAAGCCGCAGGGAGCTTGCGCAAAGAAGCGGGAATCCGGATGTTGAGAAGGTAGAGCTCCACAGACCGTATATTGACGAAGTGACGATAAAATGTCCGGATTGCGGAAAACTCATGCACAGGGTGCCGGAGGTAATTGACTGCTGGTTTGATTCGGGCGCGATGCCGTTTGCGCAGCACCACTATCCGTTTGAAAATAAAGAGCTGTTTGAGCGGCAGTTCCCGGCGCAGTTTATTTCCGAGGCGGTGGATCAGACGCGCGGCTGGTTCTATTCGCTGATGGCGGAATCCACGCTTTTATTTAATAAAGCGCCATATGAAAATGTAATTGTGCTTGGCCATGTGCAGGACGAGAACGGACAGAAGATGAGCAAATCCAAGGGAAATGCCGTGGATCCGTTTGAAGCCTTAGAGACGTACGGCGCGGACGCAATCCGCTGGTATTTTTATATCAACTCAGCGCCGTGGCTTCCGAACCGTTTCCATGGCAAGGCAGTGCAGGAAGGGCAGCGCAAGTTTTTGGGCACGCTGTGGAATACGTATGCGTTTTTCGTGCTCTATGCAAATATCGACGGCTTTGACGCGACTAAATATACGTTAGATTACGAAAAGCTTTCCGTTATGGATAAATGGCTTCTCTCTAAAATGAACACGCTGGTTTCTACTGTGGACGAAAATCTCGGAAGCTACAAGATACCGGAGGCGGCGAGGGCGCTCGACGAGTTTGTCGACGAGATGAGCAACTGGTATGTGAGGCGCAGCCGGGAGCGTTTCTGGGCGAAAGGAATGGAACAGGACAAAATCAACGCGTATATGACGCTGTATACGGCTCTTGTGACGGTATGTAAAGCGGCCGCGCCGATGATTCCGTTTATGACCGAAGAAATTTACCGCAATCTGGTGTGCAGCGTTGACAAAGAAGCGCCGCAGAGCGTTCATCTGTGCGATTTCCCGACTGCGGACGAGACTGCGGTCGACGAAGAATTAGAGAAAAACATGCGGGAAGTTTTAAAGATCGTCGTTCTGGGAAGAGCATGCCGCAACGCGGCGAATATTAAAAACCGCCAGCCGATCGGATGTATGCACGTAAAAACGCCGTATAAGCTTTCCGAGTATTTTACAGAGATTATTGAAGACGAGCTGAACGTCAAAGAAGTCGCTTTTACGGATGACGTCAGCAAATATACAAGCTATACCTTTAAACCGCAGCTGCGCACCGTGGGGCCGAAGTACGGCAGATATCTCGGACAGATTCAGAAGGCGCTTTCACAGCTTGACGGCAACGCGGCGATGACGGAATTAAAAAAGAACGGCGCGTTGAAGCTTGACAGTGTAAATGAAGACGTAGTATTATGTGAAGAGGATTTGCTTGTCACCGTGACACAGACGGAAGGCTATATGACGGAAAGCGACAATGAGATAACCGTCGTTCTCGACACAAATTTGACGCCGGAATTGCTAGAAGAGGGATTCGTACGCGAAATCATAAGCAAAATTCAGACTATGAGGAAAGAAGCCGGATTTGAGGTGACGGATAAGATCGGCGTATCCTATACGGCAGAGCAGAAGGTGAAGGCAGTCTTTGAAAAGTTTGGCGGTGAAATCTGCCACGACGTACTTGCAGAGGAAATTATTTTTGGCAGTGTAACCGGATATCAGAAGGAATGGAATATTAATGGCGAAAAAGTATTACTCGGTGTTGAAAAAAAGTAAGAAAAACGGAAAAAGAGGAGCAGGAGTAAGGAGAGCCCGCTCTCCTTTTTTTCTGAAACAGGGAGAGAATCCAAAGGAGGAGCAAGCAATGAAAAGCAAAATGTTTGAAAAAGAAGCTTTCAAAAAAAGTGTGACAGAGAGTGTAAAAATTCTTTTCAGAAAAACGCTGGACGAGGCGACGCAGCAGGAGATCTTTCAGGCGGTTTCATATGCGGTGAAGGACGTGATTATTGACGAGTGGCTCGCGACACAGCAGGCGTTTGACAAGGAAGACCCGAAGTTCGTTTATTATATGTCTATGGAGTTTTTGATGGGACGTGCCCTGGGCAATAACCTTATTAATCTGACAGCCGATGAAGAGATTCGGGAGGCGCTTAAGGAGATGGGGCTGAACCTGGATATTATTGAGGATCAGGAGCCGGATCCGGCGCTTGGAAACGGCGGCCTTGGACGACTTGCGGCCTGCTTTATGGAGTCGCTTGCAACGCTTGGATATCCGGCGTACGGGTGCGGGATTCGTTACCGTTTCGGCATGTTTAAGCAAAAGATTGAGGACGGTTATCAGGTGGAGGTGCCGGATAACTGGCTGAAAAACGGATATCCGTTTGAATTGCGCAGACCGGAGCATTCCTTTGAGGTTAAATTCGGAGGGTATGTAACCGCGGAAGTACAGGGGGACGGCAGAACAAAGTTTGTGCAGAAGGATTACCAGTCCATTCTTGCGGTGCCGTACGATATGCCGATTGTGGGATATGATAACAATGTGGTAAATACGCTGATGATCTGGGACGCGCAGCCGGTGGAGGTGTTCCAGCTCGATTCGTTTGATAAGGGAGATTACCACAAAGCCGTAGAGCAGCAGAATCTTGCGAAAAACCTGGTGGAGGTTTTGTATCCGAACGACAATCACATTGCGGGAAAGGAGCTGCGTTTAAAACAGCAGTATTTCTTTGTCTCCGCAAGCTTGCAGCGCGCGATTGCGAGGTTCAAAAAGGCGCACTCCGACATTCATATGCTGCCGGAGAAGGTGACGATTCAGATGAACGATACGCATCCGACGGTTGCGGTTGCAGAGCTGATGCGTATCCTTGTAGACGAGGAAGGCTTAGATTGGGACGACGCATGGAATCTTACAACGAAGACGTGCGCGTATACAAATCATACGATCATGGCAGAGGCATTGGAAAAATGGCCGATTGAAATTTTCTCAAGACTTCTTCCGAGAATCTATCAGATTGTGGAGGAGATTAACCGCCGGTTTGTTCTCGATATTCAGAAGAAATTCCCGGGGGATTACAACAAAGTGCAGAAGATGTCCATTGTCTATGACGGGCAGGTAAAGATGGCGCATCTTGCAATTTGCGCCGGGTATTCGGTGAACGGCGTGGCGCGTCTGCACACGGAAATTTTAAAGAATCAGGAACTGAAAGAGTTTTATCAGATGTTCCCGGAAAAATTCAACAACAAGACAAACGGTATCACACAGCGTCGGTTCCTGCTTCACGGAAATCCGCTGCTTGCAAAATGGGTGACGGATCATATCGGAAACGACTGGATTACGAATCTGGCCCATATTGACAAGCTTGCAATCTATGCGGACGACGAGAAGGCCCAGCAGGAATTTATGAATATCAAATATCAGAATAAGCTGCGTCTTGCAAAATATATCTTAGAACACAACGGTATAGAGGTAAATCCGCGCTCGATCTTTGACGTGCAGGTAAAGCGTCTGCATGAGTACAAGCGTCAGCTTTTGAATATTCTGCATGTCATGTATTTATATAATCAGTTAAAAGAGCATCCGGAAATGGAATTTATTCCGAGAACATTTATTTTCGGCGCAAAGGCGGCGGCCGGATATAAGAATGCGAAGCTGACCATTAAGCTGATTAACTCCGTTGCGGATGTCGTCAATAATGATAAGAGCATCGACGGAAAAATTAAGGTCGTTTTTATCGAGGATTACCGCGTATCGAACGCAGAAATAATTTTTGCCGCGGCGGATGTCAGCGAGCAGATCTCGACGGCGAGCAAAGAGGCTTCCGGTACGGGAAATATGAAATTTATGTTAAACGGCGCGTTAACGCTTGGAACGATGGACGGCGCCAATGTAGAAATTGTGGAGGAAGTAGGCGAGGAGCACGCGTTTATCTTTGGTATGAGTTCCGACGAGGTTATCGCGCATGAGCAGAATCGCGATTACGATCCGATGCAGATCTTTAACAGTGATCAGGATGTCCGCACAGTATTAATGCAGCTGATCAACGGCGCATATTCCCGCAACGATTCCGAAATGTTCCGTGACCTGTACAATTCTCTGTTGAATACGCAGTGTACAAGCCGTGCGGATATGTATTTCATTTTGGCAGATTTCCGTTCCTACGCCGAGGCGCAGAAGCGTGTAATGGAAGCGTATAAGGATGAGAAGAGATGGGCGAGAAGCGCGATTTTAAATGTGGCAAAATCAGGGAAGTTTTCCTCTGACCGTACGATTCAGGAATATGTAGACGATATCTGGAAACTGAAGAAAATTACGGTGGAGATGAAAGAGGAAGAGTAAAAAACCTTTTGTATATCGAATCTTAAATAATAATTCTGTGTTTATAAATATCCCCCCGGGTGGCTTGTATATGCCTTTTTACAGTGTTAAGATAAGGCGTATGAGCCGGAAGGAGGGATATTTTATGCATATGGCAGACGCGCTTGTCTCGCCGGCTGTGGCGGGGGCGATGTACGCCGCGTCGACGGCGGCTGCGGCATATTCGGTGAAGAGAGTAAAACATGAGGACGATATAAAGAAAATTCCGCTTATGGGAGTGATGGGGGCGTTCGTATTTACGGCGCAGATGATTAATTTTACGATTCCGGGGACGGGATCTTCCGGTCATCTGTGCGGTGGAGTAATGGCGACGGCGCTGCTTGGGCCTTATGCAGGTTTTTTGACCATGATCGGCGTGCTGTTGATACAGTGCCTGCTTTTTGCGGACGGCGGTCTTCTGGCGCTTGGATGTAATGTGTGGAATATGGCGTTTTACGGGTGCTTTGTCGGATATTATCTGATCTGGCGGCCGATGACGAGACGGCGGTTAAGCGGCGGAAGGATTCTTGCGGGTTCGCTGATCGCAAGCATGCTTACGCTTCAGCTGGGCGCGTTTTCCGTGGCGGTCGAGACCTTGCTCTCAGGCGTCACAAAGCTCCCTTTTTCTGCGTTTGTTGCGGTAATGCAGCCGATTCATCTGGCAATCGGCTTTGTCGAGGGAGCGATTACGGCGGCGGTGCTTTTATTTGTATATCAGGCGCGGCCGGAGCTGCTTGATGACAAGGGAAAAAGCGGCAGGCAAAACAGGTTTTCTTATAAGAGGACGATTGCGGTTCTTGGCGTGTTTGCGGTTATAACCGGGGCCGGCCTTTCTCTTGCGGCCTCGTCTTACCCGGACGGGCTGGAGTGGTCGATACAACAGGTGGCGAAAGCGGAGGAAATTGAGGCGGAAGGGGGCGGCGTATATGCCGCGGCGGAGGGAATT
The DNA here is from genome assembly GCA_947383215.1 of uncultured Roseburia sp. Classification (GTDB taxonomy): domain Bacteria; phylum Bacillota; class Clostridia; order Lachnospirales; family Lachnospiraceae; genus Roseburia_C. Next base: position 56,198 of record CANDCP010000004.1, on the reverse strand, counting down.
CAAAGTGCGACCTCGCTGTTGCCGGACTATGCGTTTCCCGAATCGGAGAATAGAATGGGAACTTCCTGCTCCGGCATTGTGGGAGCCGTCTTTGTACTTGCCCTGTGTGTCGGCGTGTGTTACGCAATTCGGTTTTGGGGGAAGAAAAGGATAAAATGAGTAAAATAGAAGGCGCTGTAAGAGAGCTTCATCGGGTGGACAGTATTGCGGGAGCGGACCGGTGGATTCATCGTATTTATCCGTCGGTCAAATTGATTCTGACAGTCTTTTATATCGCGTTTGTTGTGTCTTACGGTAAATATCAGTTACCGCGGCTAATTCTGATGGGAGTTTATCCGATCGTGATTTTTATTCTGGGCGACCTTTCTTTCTTTGACGCGTTGAGAAGGCTGCGTTTTATTTTGCCGTTCGTGTGCGCGGCTGGAATTTTTAATCCGCTGTTTGACCGCAAGATCCTATTTTACGCCGGGGAGATCGGAATTACAGGGGGGATGGTTTCGATGGCCGCGCTTTTGATCAAGGGCGTTTATAGCGTTCTCGCTTCCTACCTGCTGATTGCGACGACGCCTGTCGAAAAGATTTGCTTTTCTCTAAGAAAAATGCATGTGCCGGCTGTTTTTGTGACGCAGCTGCTTTTGACGTATCGTTATATCAGCGTGCTTTTGGAGGAAGCGCAGCGCATGGCGCAGGCGTACGCGCTGCGGTCCCCGGGACAGAAGGGCGTGCACTTTAAGGTGTGGGGCTCGTTTGCCGGGCAGCTTTTGCTCCGCAGCGCGGACAGGGCGTCGAGGGTATACGACAGTATGCTTATGCGGGGGTATCAGGGCGAGTTTTCCTGCGCGGCCGTCTCAAAATGCAGGCAAAGGGATATCGGTTACTTGCTTGTGTGGCTGGCCGCGTTCGTTGCGTTGCGGATAGGATAGAGAAAGGAAAAGAAGATGGGACAAAATGCGATGGAGTTAAGGGATGTTTCATTTTCGTATGAGGCGGGAGAAAACGTTTTGGATCACATTTCGTTTTCGGTGAGCGGGAATGAGAGCATCGGTTTGATCGGCGCAAACGGTGTGGGAAAGTCTACGCTGCTTAAGCTGATGGTGGGACTGTGTCCGATCGCGGAGGGAACAATCTGCATAGACGGGCTCTTAGTAAATAAACAAAATTTATCGAAGATACGCGAGAAGACGGGATATGTATTCCAGGATTCTGACAGCCAGCTTTTTCTGACGACGGTATTTGAGGATGTCGCGTTTGCGCCGAGAAACTATGGACTGGGGGAGGAGGAAGTGAAAAAACGCGTGGAGGCGGCGCTTGAAATGGTTCATATTCCGCATCTGCGAAAGAAGCAGATTTATAAAATGTCGGGCGGTGAAAAAAAGCTGGCGGCGATTGCGGGCGTTTTGTCTATGCGGCCGTCTTTTATGCTCTTGGATGAGCCTACGGTTGCGCTTGATCCCGGAAACAGGAGAAACTTGATTCATTTGCTGAACGGGTTTTCGTTTCCGAAAATCATTGCGAGCCACGATCTGGATATGATATGGGATACGTGCGAGAGGACAATATTGCTTTATGAAGGAAAGATTCAAAAGGACGGGAAGACAAAAGAAATCCTGCGTGATCAAAAGCTGCTTTTAAGCTGCGGCCTTGAACTGCCGCTTCGATTTTCGGCAGACGGAGGCGCGTTGCCTCCGCCTGCATAAAAGGTATTTTTACATGTCAAAAGGTCCGTCCGTCTCGCGGACGACGTTACGTGTCCCGGAACCGCTTTTTATGAAAAACATGCCAAGGACCGTCAGAAGGATCCCCGCAACCAGCCAAAAAATAAAGAAAAACGGCGTATCGATTTTATACATAAAGAGTTCGTTTGTCGCAAATACGCCCCAGAGGTTAAAGCAGATATGCAGAAGCATAGACGGAAAGATGCTCTTTGTTTTATGACAGACAAATCCCAGGAAGAGACCGATAAAAAATGCGTAGATCCCCTGCAGGATATTCATATGGTACACGCCGAACAGAATGGACTGCGTGAGATTGGCCGCCCAGAAAGGCAGCTCTTTTTTTGCGTATGACAAAGTAACGCCGCGGTAAATTAATTCTTCGCTGATGGGGCCGAGCACAACCGCGTAACATGCGAGGATCAGCGATACGTCCGTCAGCCCCGCGGTCTCCATCAACGATTCGTAAGAGCGCAGCCACTGCGGCCTGAGCATGGAAATAAAGTTAATCAGATAAGTTGTGGCGTATTGCAGTCCGGGCGTCAGCAGCACGATACCCAGAATGAGTTTCCCGTTAAAATGGGACGGGATAGCCGCTACATCGAGCGCGTGAAAGCGTTTCTGATACCACAGACTGAAGATAATGATTGTCGCGATCGAATAAAACAGGCTGATCCACGAAGTGAACGAGCTGTCCATAAACGAGTATAACAGATCATTGTAAAAGTTATAAAAAGAGGCGCCCGGGCTTTCGTTTATCAGCGCAGAGAGAAAGCGGATCCCGACTGCCGGGATTGACACGAGAAACTGCACTGCAAATGCAAGTAAAATTGGAACGCCGCAGAATAAAATATGTCCGAATTTTTTCATATAACAGACCTCCGATGATTTAAAATATGATTTATTATAGCAGTATTTACTGTAATATGCAAATAGTACACAAAAGAAACGGTTGATAGAGAGCGGACAAATGTGTTATACTATGTAGCGGAAACATAATTTTGAGAATAAGAAAAGTGAGATGAAAAGTATGACAGAAACCGGGCTGTTTATTTTTTTAGGGGCATTGCTGTTATTGGTTGTTGTAGTTACCGTAATTGCGGTTGTTTCGGCTGTTTCAGGGGCGGCCGCCGCGATTGCGGATGAAGATTCGTCGGAAGAGATGTAGCTTGACGGCGTTAAGCTCAGTCCGCCGTGCTTAAAAGGACCCGCAAAAAGCCTGATTTTCATATAGCAGTGAAAGTCAGGCTCTTTTTGCGCCGTTTGATCTGTCCGGTGCGCCGGTTGTCAGAGAGGTATTCCGAGTTTTGTGAGAAGCACGTCCATGGAGGTTACCTCAAGGATCAGTATCATACTGCTTTGGATTTGCGTGTCCGCAATGCGGAAATGTTCGTCGATGAACAATACCTTTTTTCCGACCTCATGGATTTGCTGTTCCGGGAGTGAGAGTATATTTCCGACCGTATCGATGTAATCCCTCGGAGGAGTGATATTGATAAACGTATTTGTCATTTTGGCGATAGAATTAACATATGCGGCCGTTGTGATGTTCCCCATTTCACGAACCACGGACAGATCCATTTCGGAAATATCCGAGAGAGAAGAAATTTCTTTTTCGTAAAATGTATTGATCAGCCGGCTTGCGAAATCCTTTTGGATGATTTCGAGCATCATGCCCTGTATGTCGCCGGTCAGATTGACGGTAAGTCCGAGCGCAAGGTTATCCGCTCCGCCTAAGAATTCCGGGACATCTTCGAAGTTTGGCAGGTGGATATTGGGTATTTCAATATCTACAAATGTATTTAGCAGTGATGCCAAAGCAGTTGCGGCATTACCGGAACCAATGTTGCCGATTTCTGTCAGTACACTTACATGCATTTCGTTTAATTCATTCATGTCGTAACCCCCATTGCAAAATTTTATGTGTTTTATCTGCGTGCACATCAAAGCACGTTTCTATTATAGCATGTTTTTTGGTGAAAAAGTGAATTTTATGAAAGAATCTAAAAAAAAGATAAACTTTGGCGCGGGGTTATTGAAATAAAGGTTAGAAAGGATTAAACTGAAAAAAATCATAAGAAAATCTATTACTAAAATTAATTTTTGGAGGAAGCGCAGTGTTTTCAAAATTTAGTGTGAAAAAGCCTTATACCGTGTTTGTGGGCGTTTTGCTCGTAATTGTGTTGGGTGTGGTGTCATTGACAAAAATGACGACGGATTTGCTGCCGGATATGAGTTTTCCATATGCGATTGTAATTACAACTTATCCGGGAGCCAGTCCGGAAGAGGTGGAGAAGGAGCTGACCGCGAAGATTGAGGCGTCGATGGCGACGACTTCAAATATAAAGAATATCAGTTCCATGTCATATAACAGTTATTCCGTTGTGGTGCTGGAGTATGAGCAGAGCGCGAACATGGATTCTGTTATGATTGAGATGCGGGGAGATCTTGACCAGCTTGAGGGGGATTTTCCGGATTCTGCGGGGACGCCGATTATTATGCAGATCGATCCCGATATGATTCCGGTAATGGTGGCGTCCGTCGACGTGAATGATATGGATGGCGCCGCGATTACGGATTATGTCGAGGATGAGTTGATTCCGGCGCTTGAGAGCGTGGAGGGAGTCGCGTCAGTGACCGCGTCGGGAGAGACGAGCGAGCATATTGCCGTGACGCTGAACCAGGACAAGATCGACCGCCTGAATGAGCGGATACAGGAAGTAATCGGCAATCAATTTACGGATGCGCAGAATGAGATCGACGACGCGAAATCCGAGATTGATTCCGGGAAAAAGAAGCTCGAAGAGGGTAAAAATTCGCTTGCCAATTCGGTGAGCAGCGCCAGGAAGGATCTGAATACGAAACAGATTGAGCTGTTTCAGAGCGAAAAGGATCTGACAGGGCAGCTTGGCGCGCTCCGGGAGCAGCAGACGTCTTTGGAGTCCGCGATATCTGGTTTAAAGGAGACGCACAAGACGGCGGAAGGGCTTGAGGCAAAGATAAAACCGATACAGACACTGCTTGATACATATACGGATGAACAGCTTGCGGCGACGGGACAGGATCCGGTCGCTCTGCACGCTTCTCTGGCACAGCTTCAGGAAGGCCTGAATACAATTAACGCCGCGCTTGCGGGCAACGAAGCCGCCGCAGATTTACAGAAGGCCGGCATTGAGCTTAAGACGTATAAAGATATTCCGAAGGCAGTCGCAGCGCTTGAGAAGAATCTCGTGGATTTAAAGACGGGAATTGCGACGGTGGAATCGGGGATTGCGCAGGTGCAGCAGGGAAAGGTTTCCGTGAGCGATGCGCTGGAGCAGCTGAACCGAAACGAAATTTTAAACTCAATAGAGATCAGCAGTAACCTGGCGCAGCTTTCGTCCGGGGAAGCGTCTCTGGAGGAGGCGCAGACAAAACTGGAAGATTCAAAGGGGTCGGCTATGGAGTCGGCCGATTTGAATCAGGTGTTGTCGATGGATACGATCAACAATCTTTTGAGGGCGCAGAATTTTTCTATGCCGGCGGGGTACATTACGGAAGATAAGACCGAATATCTTGTAAAGATCGGAGACGAGCTGTCCGATATGGGCGAGCTGTCCGATATGATTCTCATTGACATGCATTTGGACGGTATCGAACCGATCAGGCTGTGTGACATTGCCGATATTTCCATGACGGATAACGCTTCGGAGGTGTACGCTAAGGTAAACGGGAATCCGGGAATTATGCTGACGCTGGAAAAACAGACGGGTTATTCCACCGGGAATGTGACGAAGGCGCTTCATAAGCGCTTTGAGAGCCTGATGAATGACGATGAGAATCTCCATCTTGCGGTATTGATGGATCAGGGAGTTTATATCGATCTCATTGTAGACAATGTGCTGGAAAATATGATTTACGGTGCGATTCTTGCGATTTTAATCCTGTTATTGTTCCTGAAGGATATTCGCCCGACGTTTGTCATCGCCTGTTCCATACCGCTGAGCGTTATTTTTGCAATCGTGCTTATGTATTTTTCGGGAATAACGCTCAACATAATTTCTATGTCGGGCCTTGCGCTTGGAATCGGTATGCTCGTGGACAATTCGATTGTGGTGATTGAAAATATTTACCGGATGCGCAATGAAGGGGTTTCGGTCAAGAAAGCGGCGATTGAGGGCGCGAAGCAGGTCAGCGGCGCAATTGTGGCGTCGACGCTTACAACCGTATGCGTGTTTGCGCCGATTATTTTTACGGAGGGAATTACAAGGCAGCTGTTTGTAGATATGGCGCTCACGATCGGATATGCGCTGCTTGCCAGTCTGATTGTTGCGTTGACATTTGTTCCTATGATGGCGTCCGGCGTACTGAAAAAGAGTTCCGAGAAGAAGCATCCGTTTTTAGAGAAAATACAGCGGGGGTACGGTCGTTTTCTTGGAGCCGCGCTGCGGTTTAAACCGATTGTATTTCTTGCGTCGGCCGGCTTGCTGGTTTTGTCCACGGTACTCGCGGTGTCAAAGGGAACTTCTTTTATGCCGGAGATGGAGAGTACCCAGATGACGCTCACGGTAACGCCGAAAGATAAGGTGGAATTTGAGGAATTGACGCAGATGTCGGACGAGGTGATCGCGCGTATTTCAGATATCGAGGCGATTGAGACGATCGGCGCGATGGCGGGCGGCGGCGGAATGATGACCAGCATGGGCGGCGGACAGGAAGACAGTATCTCCATGTATCTGCTTTTGGATGAAGATTCTGACATGTCAAACAAAGAACTTTCGGATGAAATTGCAAAGCGTACCGAAGGGATGGGGTGTGAAGTGGTATCGGATACTTCTATGATGGATATGAGCGCGCTTACCGGAAGCGGCATTGCGGTGCAGGTTGCGGGAAATGATCTGGAGAAGCTTCGGACAATTGCGGCGGATGTGGCTGAGATTGTATCCGGGACAAAAGGGACGACGGAAGTTTCAAACGGAATGGAAAATACTACGGAGCAGCTTGTCATTACCGTAGACAAGGATAAAGCTTCCGAATATAACATGACGGTAGCTCAGGTTTATCAACTCGTATTCGGAAAAATGACAGACACGGCTTCTTCGACTGTGATATCCACGGATCGAAAGGATTATGAGGTGTTTGTCGATACCAGTGAGCAGGAGAGTATGACGAGAGAAAAGCTGAAGAAGTTAACGTTTACTTATACGAACGGCGACGGCGAAGAGGAAGAAATTTTGCTTTCCGAAATTGCAGAGTTTACCGAGGGAGAGGCGTTAAGTCAGATTAACCGCGACGCGCAGTCGCGTTACATTACCGTGAGCGCAATGATCGAGGACGGATATAACGTAGGACTGGTGAGCCGTGACATTCAGGGGCAGTTGGATCGCTACGAGTGTCCGGAGGGTTATTCTATAAAGATGAAGGGGGAGGATGAGCAGATTAATGACGCGCTCGATCAGCTTTATTTAATGCTGATTTTGGCCGTGATATTTATTTATCTTATTATGGTAGCGCAGTTTCAGTCTCTGCTGTCCCCGTTTATTATCATGTTTACCATTCCGTTGGCATTTACCGGCGGATTCCTGGGATTATATCTGACCGGGAATGAGATCAGTGTCATATCCATGATTGGATTTGTCATGTTGGCAGGTATTATCGTGAATAACGGTATCGTGATGGTCGATTATATTAACCAGCTCAGAAGAAAAGGGGCCGACAAGAAAGAGGCTATTATTGAGGCCGGAAGCACAAGGCTTCGGCCGATCCTGATGACGGCGCTGACGACGATTCTTGCAATGGTGACGATGGCGCTTGGCGTTGGAAGCGGGTCTGAGATGATGCAGCCGATGGCGATTGTAATTATTGGAGGTCTTGTTTACGGAACGCTGCTCACGCTTGTGGTAGTGCCTTGTATTTACGATGCGTTTAACAGGAACAGAAGTATGGTCGAGGAGGAAATTTAAGTAAAAGCTTTCCCGGAGGAAGCGCCAACCCGAAAACGGGTGTTTTTTGTTGACGATACCCGTTTTCGGGTGTATTATATTAGTATGTATTGGCAGGACTGAATTCGGGAGGTGTATTTTTATGCTGGGAGAAGATTTGAGGAGACGTAAGGAGGCGCTTTCGCTCACGACGAAGGAGTGGTCGGATTTATCAGGCGTACCGGTGGGAACAATTAATAAGATTTTAAGCGGGGAGACAAAGTCGCCGCAGTACGATACGCTTTGTGCGTTGGAGGCTGCGTTGGAGAGGTCGGGCGGCGTTTTGACTGTGCGCGAGACTGCGTCGTATCAGAGTGAGATTTTTCAGAAAAAGCAGGGAGAGTATACGGTGGACGATTACTATGCGCTGCCGGAGGATATCAGGGTGGAATTGTTAGACGGGGAATTGATTTACATGCAGGCTCCGCTCACGCTGCATCAGTTTTTTCTGACGGAACTATTATTTGAGTTTCAGAGGTATGTCCGAGACAACAACGGCAATTGTCTGGTACTTGCGGCGCCTCTGGATGTGCAGCTGGACTGTAATAATAAGACGATGCTTCAGCCGGATATTGTTATCGTCTGCGACCGGGATAAGGTGAGAAGAGAGGGCGTCTGCGGGGCGCCGGATTTGGTTGTGGAGATTGTCTCGGATGGAAGCAGGAAGCTGGATTACAGAAGGAAGCTGTCAAAATACGCGGACGCCGGAGTCAGGGAATACTGGATTGTGGATCCCAAGCGGCAGGCGGTGGTGACCTATTATTTTGAGGAGGATGAGATGCCGTATAAGTACGGTTTTCAGGACAGGGTTCCGGTTCGAATTTATGGGCGCCGGCTTGAGGTGGATTTTTCAGAGTTAAAGACACGATTGGATAACATGAACATTTCATAAAATCTCTTGACAAAATATCTGGAAGAAATTATTATGACAATAGTTATAAGAAAAGGTGATGAGAAAGAGGAGTACGCAAATACGGTTCAAAGAGAGGGGAATCCGTCGGCTGTAAGATTGCCTGAATACGGTTTGCGGAAGGTAGCTTTTGAACCGGAGGGCCGAGAAAGCCGCAGTTGTATGATGCGGGAAAAGTTCTCACGCGCAGTTCCCGTTAAGAACGAGAGATATGGAGGCGACGTTTGCGTCTCCGTAACAAAGGTGGTACCGCGGTAATACGCCCTTTGCAGACAAGGTCTGTAAAGGGCGTATTCGCATGATCGGACTTATAAAAATACGATAAACAAAAGGAGAGACAATATGGGAAAAGAGCTTGCAAAGACGTATGATCCGAAAGGGATTGAAGACAGACTTTATAAAAAATGGGAGGATAACGGGTATTTTCACGCACAGATAGACAGAGATAAAAAACCGTTTACAATTGTAATGCCTCCGCCGAATATTACGGGGCAGCTTCATATGGGACATGCGCTCGATAACACGCTGCAGGATATTTTGACGCGCTTTAAGAGGATGCAGGGGTATTCGGCGTTATGGCTTCCGGGGACGGATCACGCCTCGATCGCGACAGAGGCGAAGATTGTGGAAAATATGCGCGAAGAGGGAATATCAAAAGAGGACATCGGAAGAGACGGTTTTCTGGAGCGGGCCTGGAAGTGGAAGGAAGAGTACGGCGGGCGTATCGTAAGTCAGTTAAAGAAAATGGGGTCCTCCGCGGATTGGGAGAGAGAACGCTTTACCATGGACGAGGGGTGTTCCAGGGCGGTAAAAGAAGTGTTTGTCAAGCTTTATGACAAGGGATTGATTTATCGGGGAAAGAGAATGATTAACTGGTGTCCGAAGTGCCTGACATCTATTTCCGACGCAGAGGTTGAGTATGAGGAGCAGGCCGGACATTTCTGGCATTTGAGATATCCGCTTTCGGACGGAAGCGGTTATATTCAGATGGCGACGACAAGACCGGAGACAATGCTCGGCGATACGGCGGTCGCGGTAAACCCGAACGACGAGAGATATAAGGACATGGTTGGAAAAACCGTGATTCTTCCGATTGTCCACAGGGAGATTCCGATTATTGCGGACGAGTATGTAGAGATGGATTTCGGAACGGGTGTGGTAAAGATTACGCCGGCGCACGACCCGAACGATTTTGAGGTGGGGCTTAGACATAACCTGGAAATCATTGATGTCATGACGGATGACGCAAAGATTACGCAGGATTATCCGAAATACGCGGGAATGGACAGATATGAGGCGAGGGAGGCGATTTTGGAGGATCTCAAGGCCGAGGGCGCGCTTGTGAAGACGGAAGAATACTCGCATAATGTAGGAACCTGTTACCGCTGTCAGACGACAATAGAGCCGAAGGTTTCCAAGCAGTGGTTCGTAAAGATGAAGCCGTTGGCGCAGCCGGCAATCGACGCGGTAAAAAAAGGCGATACGAAATTTGTGCCGGATCACTTTAACAAGACATATTTTCATTGGCTGGAAAATATCAGAGACTGGTGTATTTCCCGGCAGCTCTGGTGGGGACACCAGATACCGGCGTTTTACTGCGACGATTGTCAGGAGATGGCGGTTACGAAAGAAAAATCTGCGGTATGCCCGAAATGCGGCAAGCCAATGAGGCAGGATCCGGATACGCTGGATACCTGGTTTTCTTCCGCGCTGTGGCCGTTCTCCACGTTGGGATGGCCGGATAAAACAGAGGAGATGGATTATTTTTATCCGACAAGCGTGCTTGTGACAGGATATGATATTATTCCGTTCTGGGTTATGCGAATGATGTTTTCGGGATTGGAGCAGACGGGGACGGCGCCGTTTCACACGGTTTTGATACACGGTCTTGTTCGCGATTCCCAAGGGCGGAAAATGAGTAAGTCGCTCGGGAATGGGATCGATCCGCTGGAGGTCATTGACAAATACGGAGCCGATGCGCTGCGCCTGACGCTGATTACCGGAAACGCGCCGGGGAATGATATGCGTTTTTATTGGGAACGCGTAGAGGCCTCCAGAAATTTTGCGAATAAAGTGTGGAACGCCTCGCGTTTTATCATGATGAATCTGGAGGGGGCAGAGCTTACAAAGCCGGATGAAAAACGGCTTGCCCCGGAGGACAAATGGATTTTATCCGCCGTAAATACGCTTGCAAAAGACGTAACGGAGAATATGGACAAGTTCGAGTTGGGAATTGCGGTACAAAAAGTATATGATTTCATATGGGATGAGTTCTGCGACTGGTATATTGAAATTGCGAAAATCCGTATCTACAAAAGAGAGGAAGAACAGACGGCGGCAAACGCGGCGCTCTGGACGCTTAAAACCGTATTGGGACAGGCTTTAAAGCTGCTTCACCCATTTATGCCGTTTATTACCGAAGAAATTTACTGTACTTTGAATCCGCAGGAAGAGACGATTATGCTCACAGAGTGGCCGGAGTATAGACAGGAATGGCGCTTTGAGGCGGAAGAGGAAATGATGTCGGGCGTAAAAGAGCTGGTGCGCGCGATTCGTAATCTTCGCACGGACATGGACGTTCCGCCTTCCAGAAAGGCAAAGGTTTTTGTGGTTTCCCAGGATGAGAAGCTTCGCGCCGTATTTGAGACGATGAAAAATTCTTACCGTAACTTGATCAGTGCAAGCGAGGTGAGCGTTCAGGCGGATAAGGACGGAATCGGCGGGGACGCGGTATCGGTAGTGATTCCGGGGGCAGTGGTATATATGCCGTTAGAGGATCTCGTCGATATGGAAAAAGAGCGGGAACGTCTTGAAAAAGAAAAGGCGAGACTGGAAAAAGAGCTTGCCCGTTCTCACGGTATGCTGAATAATGAAAAATTTGTAAGCAAAGCGCCTGCCGCAAAGATTCAGGAGGAAAAGGAGAAGCTTGCAAAATATGAACAGATGATGGAGCAGGTAGAGGCGCGTCTGGCACAGATGGGAGGTGCATGTACCTCAGGAAGTACATCGGAAAAGTAAAAAAATGTCGGACAATAGTTGAGCAAAAGCGCAAGGTATGATATAAATAAAGTAAGAGATTATTAAGAGGAGCGAGTTCGTTGGTCATGCGGAAAAAACAAAGGGGGCGCCCGGTATGGTAATGGAAGAGACACGAGAAATCAACGTAACAGTCAGTGCAAATGAAATGGAAGCATATATGTTGCTTGCTATGCCGATGCCGGGGGAAGCGTACACGGTAGATATGTTAAAGGATGCATTGCTCTCGTCCGGTGTGGTCTATGGAATAAAGGAAGACGTTTTAAATCAGATGGTTTCAGAGGGCATTTATGAGGTGAAGATGCTTGTCGCTTCCGGCAAGCCTGCGGTAGACGGCAAGGATGGAAGCTATCAGTATAATTTTAAGCAGGATCCGAATAAGACGCCGCAGATTCGCGAGGACGGCACGGTAGATTACTGGAGTATGAATTTGATAGAAACCGTTGTGTTGGGTCAGGTCATTGCGATATATAATCCGGCGGTACAGGGAGAGATGGGTTATACGGTAAAGGGAAAAGAGATACCGGCAAGGCTTGGCAAAGAGATGGCTCCGTTAAAGGGTCGGGGCTTTGTGCGTTCCAATGATAATTTGACATATGTGGCTACGACGGACGGTAAGATTGAGTTCGTCAGCGGCAGGATTAATATCACCAATTTTCACGAAATATTTGCAAATGTAGATTCCTTATTTGGAAATATAGATTTTGCGGGCGACGTGGTTATTCACGGGAATGTCTGCAGCGGAATGTCAGTTCGGGCAGGCGGGACGCTGACCGTGGACGGCGTTGTCGAGGGGGCCACCCTTTGGGCCGGAAAGGATATCGTGTTAAGAGGAGGCGTGCTTGGCGACAACCGGGCGCAGATTTTTTCCAGGGGGAATATATCGGCGCGTTTCTTTGAGTACGCGAAGGTGGAAGCGCTCGGGACGATACAGGCGGATACTCTTTTGCAGTGCGAGGTAGAATGCAAGCAGAGCATTCGTCTTGAGGGCAAAAAGGGCGTTATCGTAGGCGGAAGAGTGCATGCGATAGAGGGAATTGTGGTCAATGATATCGGGAATGCGAAGGAAGTAAAGACACAGGTAGAGGTTGGCATCGGAGAAGAGATTCGTCAGAAAATTTTTGACATCAGGGAACAGATAATGGAGCTGCGCAAGAATCTTGACAGAGTGACGAAGGCGCTGAGCCGTTTTGAACAGTTGGAGAAGGAGCAGGGGGTCTCTTATAAACAGGATCCGCGCCGCGTTGCCCTGCTTCGCTCTTCCATCTGCGACAGCGCGAGAGAAAAGGCGTTTCGCGTAGAGCTTGCGGAGCTGAAAGCGCAGGACGCCGCGTCGAAAGATTCGACGATAAAGGTGAACCGGACAATATATCCGGGAGTGTTTGTCGTAATCGGTACGCAGAAGATTCTGGTAAAAGACGAGCAATTCGCGGTGGAATACGTTTTGCGCGGCGATAAGATTGTTCTCAGAGGAGATGAGATTGTCGGATAACGGCAGAAACTGCGACGAAAAATGAGTTTGAATAAAGATATGTACTTGAAAAAAGTCACCGCTATCTCTATACTGATAGTGGCGACTTTTTATTCTATTTGAGGAAGGCCTTATCGCGGGAAAGCGTTTCGTCTCTTCAGGCATGAGGGGCGCAGTCGCCGTCTGTGGTCGGGAGAACAGAGAAGATGACATACGAGGAAATATGTGAATATATATATAAGATACCGAAGTTTACAAAGAAAAACAGCCTTGCACATACAAAGGAGCTGATGCGCCGTCTGAAAAATCCGCAGGATAGCTTTGCGGTCATTCATGTCGCCGGCAGCAACGGGAAAGGGAGCGTCTGCGCGTTTATAAGCAGTATTTTGCGCGAGGCGGGATTTCGGACAGGGCTTTTTACATCGCCGCATTTAGTCTGTATGGAGGAGCGGTTCTGTATTGACGGGAAAAACTGTTCCAGAGAAGATTTTGTGTGGGCGTACGGTCAGGTTCGGCAGGCTGTTGCGGAGATGCAGGAAGAGAAAATGGCGCATCCGTCGTTTTTCGAGTATCTTTTTGCGATGGGAATGGTAATATTTAAAAAGAAGGGGGTAAAGTATCTGGTCTTGGAGACAGGATTGGGAGGGAGACTGGATGCCACGAACATTTTTTCCAAACCGCTTCTTACCGTTATCACATCGATAAGCCTGGAGCATACGGAAATCCTTGGAGATACGATAGAGAAAATTGCCGCCGAGAAGGCGGGGATTATAAAGGAGCGCGTTCCGGTTATATTTGACGGAAATAACAGCGACGCTTCCGCGGTGATACGGGAGCGGGCGCGTCAGATGGGCGCGCCTTTTTGTGAAATAACTCTAAAAAATATAAAGATTCGGGAAATAACCGGAAAAAAGATTGATTTTTGTTATAGGACTGGTTATGATGTTGTTGAACTTTCGATACCGTTTGTGGCAGAGTATCAGGTAATGAACGCGGCCGTTGCGTATGCGGCGTCGTGTGAACTGCCGGCCGCGCTTGGGATTTCACAGGCGCAGAGAGAGCGGGGACTTGCAAAGACCCGCTGGCCGGGACGTATGCAGGAAGCGGCGGAGCGTATATATTTTGACGGCGCGCATAATATGGACGGAATCAGACTTTTTTTACAGACAGTAAAAGAAATTGGTGGAGAGAGGCCGATGCTTTTGTTTTCAATGGTAAGGGAGAAGGACTATCACAGCGTTGTGCACCTGTTGGCAGGAGACGTCGACTGGGGAGAAGTAGTTCTGACGAAAATACCGGATGAACGGGGATTGGAGCCAGAGCTTTTGCGGGAAGAGTTTTCTTTATTTGGAAGAGAGACGACGGTAATTTATGATTGCAAGGACGCATATGCGTATGCCGTTTCGAAAAAAGCGAAAGGTCAGTATCTTTTCTGCTCCGGTTCGCTGTATCTGATCGGAGAGCTGGAAAAGCAGGATCAAATTTAGGAGGGTAGGAATATGATAGATTTTGAGGAAGAGCTGAAAAAATTTCAGCCGAGCCTGGAAGTGGAAGAGGCGGAGGACGCGATATATAACCATGACTTAACGGACATGACCGATATTTTGAGAGAAATGCTCAAAGAGAAAAGGAACGGTTAAAAAATAAGCGAGGTATTTATATGAAATGCATGTATTGTGGAGCCCAGCTGACCGGAGACGATTACTGTCCGAATTGTTCGGCAGACGTGGGAATATATAAAAAGATCATTATGACGTCAAATTATTATTATAACCAGGGTCTTTCAAAGGCTTCTGTCAGGGATTTGTCCGGCTCGATAGAGGATCTGAATAAGAGCCTGCGCTATAATAAAATGAACATTCAGGCGAGGAATCTGCTGGGACTCGTATATTTTGAGGTGGGCGAGACGGTATCCGCATTGAGCGAGTGGGTTATCAGCCGCAATTTTCAGAGTGAGAACAATGATGCGGAGCGCTATCTCAACGCCATTCAGAAGAATCCGTCGAAGCTGGAGGCGATAAATCAGACCATTAAGAAATATAACCAGGCGCTTCTCTACTGCAGGCAAAACAGCAGGGATCTGGCGCTGATACAGTTAAAAAAAGTGTTGTCTTTGAATCCGAAGCTTGTCAAAGGACACCAGCTTATCGCGCTGCTTTATATACAGGAAGAAAAGTATGAGCTTGCGAGAAAATCTCTGCAGGCAGCGTTTGAGATTGACGCCGGAAACACGCAGACACTCCGCTACATGAAGGAAATTTCCGCAGAGAAAAAGGGCGGCGTCAAAGAAAAGAAAAGCGAGAAAAAGAGCGATTTAATTGCGTATAAGAGCGGAAACGAGACGATCATTCAGCCGACGCATTTTAAAGATAACTCGGCGGTTTCTACCATCGTAAATATTATAATCGGGGTGGCGATCGGCGCCTGTGTGACAGGATTTTTAATTGTGCCGGGAGTACGCCATGCGGCGCAGGCTGAGGCAAAGGCGGCGGAAAGCGAAGCGAATGATACGATTGCCACGAAAAATCAGGCGATCGAGTCGTTGCAGAATCAGCTTGACGATCTGATGGGTCAGGTGGACAGCGCGGCGGATGAGACAAAGGAGACACAGGCGAAGATTGCCGCGTACGAACAGCTTATAAACGCTTACGTTGCGTTTGTGGCAAGCGACGTTACGGGGGCCGGGGACGCGCTCTCCCATGTGAACGCGCAGTATTTGTCAGGCGCGGCAAAGGTTGCTTATGAGAGTATCAATGCGACTGTCAATGAGCAGTATATCCAGACGGCATATAACGACGGGCGCAGCGCATACAATCAGCAAAATTATACGGAGGCGGCGGAGAAGCTTCAGAGGGTGATTGATGTAGACGAGAAGTACGGCGACGGGTACGCATTGTATTACCTGGCGCAGGCTTACCGAAATCTTGGCGAAAATGAAAAAGCGGCGGAATATTATCGAAAGATGGTTGAGCTGTATCCCGGGACAGAGCGCGCGGCGACTTCTCAGCGCTACCTTGACACCATGGATTTGCCGCAGGGGGGAGAACAGACGCCGGAGAGCGACGCCGGAGGCGCCGGTGAAACGCCGGATGTGCAGGAATAGAATCATTGATTACAAAAGACATCAAATTTTTTTGATGTCTTTTTTTTCATAAATCGCAGCGAAGCGTTCAATTCAGGAAGGAAAAGAAAAATGGAATGTAATTATGAATTAAAAGACGGGACATTGAGAATTTGTGTTCCAAGGGAGCTGGATCATCATTTGGCAACGCAGCTTAGGCAGGAGACGGATCTTTTGATA
Organism: uncultured Roseburia sp.; assembly: GCA_947383215.1. GTDB lineage: Bacteria > Bacillota > Clostridia > Lachnospirales > Lachnospiraceae > Roseburia_C. Next base: position 39,808 of record CANDCP010000004.1, on the reverse strand, counting down.
GAGGCTTATCGGGTCAGAAAGCTGATTTTTGATTTTTCGGGGACAGAATTTATGGACAGCTCGGGGATCGGCGTGTTAATCGGACGCTGTAAAAGTATGAGTTACAGCGGGGGGGAAGTGATTGCGGAAAATTTAAACGAGCGCGTGCAAAAAATATTTGTCGTTTCAGGATTACATAAAATTATTAAGATTCATACAAAAGAGGAGGACTGTCAGTGATGGAAAAGAGAAATGAAATGCGTGTGGAATTTGATTCGCGTTCTGTGAACGAAGGATTTGCGCGGGTGGCGGTCGCTGCGTTTATTGCGGAGTTAAACCCGACGATGGACGAGCTTGCCGATGTAAAGACAGCGGTCTCCGAGGCTGTGACAAACGCGATTATTCACGGATACGAGGAGGAAATCGGAAAAGTACGTTTAAGCTGCACAATAGAAGAAGATCGGATAGAAATTGTCGTGGAAGATACGGGCAGAGGGATTGCGGATGTGGAACAGGCCAAAATACCGTTTTTTACGACGAAACCGGAGTTGGAGCGCTCCGGAATGGGATTTGCGTTTATGGAGGCGTTTATGGACGAGGTTGAGGTAGAGTCTGCCCCGGGCAAGGGAACGACAGTGAAAATGAGAAAGCAAATTGGCAGGAAGGATGACTGAGACACCGATGGAGCGGACAACGGCGATGATTGAACGGGCGCACGGCGGGGATAAAGAGGCCAGAGATCAGCTTGTATCGGAAAATCTCGGACTGGTCTGGAGTATCGTTAAACGTTTTGAAAATCGTGGGCATGACAGAGAGGAATTGTTTCAGATAGGAAGCGTCGGTCTGATAAAGGCTATCGACAAGTTTGATACAAAGTTTGACGTGCGGTTTTCTACTTATGCAGTCCCGGTGATCAGCGGGGAAATAAAACGTTTTTTGCGGGACGACGGTCTGATAAAGGTATCGCGGACATTAAAAGAAAACGGCTATAAGATTCATCAGGCATCCGGCCGGCTTTCGGGGGAACTCGGCAGGGAGGCGACGCTGGAGGAAATTTGCGCGGAAACTGGGCTGACAATGGAAGAAGTCGTCATGGCGATGGATGCCAGAGTCGAGGTGGAATCCATCTACAAGTCCGTTTATGAGAATGACGGAAGCGAAATTTATCTGGTGGATCAGGTGATGGCGTCGGAAAGCGGCGTAGGCTGCGTGCGCGGCGCGAACGCGGCAAAAAGCGAGGCGACGCCGGAGGAGAAAATCATTAATCATATGCTGATAGAGGAATTGTTATTGGAGCTTTCGGAGACAGAACGGAAATTGATAGAAATGCGTTATTTTCAGGAAAAGACACAGACTGCCATCGCGGCGGAACTCGGAATCAGCCAGGTACAGGTGAGCCGCCTTGAAAAAAAACTTCTGCTTCGTATGCGAAGCAGGTTGACAAAATAGGAGATAGGAAATATACTTAAATGGAACATTCGGTAGGTGAGGCTACCATAGGGATACGGATTACTGCCGCGGAGTAGTGGAGACACTATGAGAAGGTCAACAGTCTATGTCGTTAAGGCATAGAATAATGTAATTTCATCGCCCTATGAAGCTAAAGCTTGAACGTGAGAAGAAGATAGGAAAAGGCGTCCTTGTCATTGTTTGAGCAGTGGCAGGGATTTTTTATATCATAGGAAAGATTGACTTCTGATTTAGATACAAGAAGGGAAGTGGAAAAATGATTAACTATTACAGAGTCGTAGAAAATAAACTGACGACGGTTGAATCGCCGATGGAGGACTGCTGGATTTCACTTGTGAATCCAACGGAAGCCGAGGTCGCGGCGGCGGGGGAACGTTATGGGATCGATATGGACGCGATGAAATCCGCTTTGGATACGGATGAGCGCTCCCGCATCGAGACAGATGATAATTATACGATGATTCTGGTTAATATTCCCACAATCGAAACCCATAACGATAAAGAGCTGTACGATACGATCCCGCTTTCTATCTTTCTTGTGAAAAAAGCGGTTATTACGGTTTGTTTGGAGGAAACGCCGATCTTAAAAGGGTTTGTGACAGGCGCGGTGCGTTCCTTTGATCCTGCGATGAAATCGCGCTTTGTGCTGCAGATCCTTTACCGGAGCGCTTCCTTGTTTCTGCAGTATTTGAGGATTATCGACAGGCAGAGCGACCAGGTGGAAAACAAGCTGCACAAATCGACGCAGAACAGAGAGCTGATAGAGCTTTTGAAGCTGGAGAAGAGCCTTGTATATTTTACGACCGCTCTCCGCTCGAATGAGGTAGTGTTAGAGAAGCTTTTCAAGAACGACAGTGTAAAAAAATATCCCGAGGACGAGGATTTGCTGGAAGACGTTATTGTCGAGAACAAGCAGGCAATTGAGATGGCAAATATTTACAGCGGAATTTTGAGCGGTATGATGGACGCGTTTGCCTCCGTTATCTCCAACAATCTGAATATTGTTATGAAAGTGCTGGCAATCGTGACGATTGTTATGTCGATACCGACAATGATTTTTTCGGCTTACGGAATGAATGTGGCGACGCGCGGAATGCCGTTTGCGGAGAGCGTGTACGGCTTTTGGATTATCGTGGGGATTGCGGTTCTTTTAAGTGTGATAACTTCTCTGATTTTTGTAAAGTTCAAGATGTTTAAATAGGGCGGATGTCTAAAGAAAAGGAAAAAAATGCCGATATACTACGTAAGAGACTAATATAATAGGTAAACGGAATTACCGCAATTCATTTCAAGGAGGACGATATCATGATTTCAGATGTAGTGAGCCAGGCCGCGCAGAGCAGCGCTGCGACAGCGACGGGCGAGGCAAAGAAGACAAGCAAGGTGAAGGGGAGAACAATAGGATCTCCGGAGTTGAGCGAGAAGGCGCAGGAATATTATGAGAAGCTGAAGAAGAAATACGGCGATATGGATTTTATTCTTGTGGACAAGGAGAATAAGGATAACGCGGAGGCGAATGCCGGACGCTATGCGGCGCCGGGAAGAACGGTTGTCTTGATCGATGAAGAGAAAATCGAGAAGATGGCGTCGGACGAATCGTATCGCAAAAAATACGAGGGCATCATCAGCAACGCGCGGTCTCAGATTAAGCAGATGCAGAAGAAGCTCTTAGACAAGGGCTCGAGCGTTAAGTCATACGGCATGAAGATTGACGACGGCGGAAACGCTTCCTTCTTCGCAGTTGTCGATAAGTCGCTTGCGGCGCAGAGAGAACGCATTGCGGATAAGAAGGCGCAGAGAGCGGAAGATAAGAAGAAAGCAGACAAAGAGGCGCGAAATGACAAACTGGAGGAGATTCGGACAAAACGGGGCGAGACGTCCCGGGAAGAGGATCTTGTCACCGTGACGGCCGGTTCGGTCGATGAGCTTGTAAAAAAGATTAACGATACATTGTATGAGAGTATGAGCGATTCGATGATGACGGAGGAGGAGAAACTGTTAGGCAGTCGCTTTGATATGGGTATTTAGGCAATCGAATAAGGAATGCGATAAGCGGGTTTGGCGCGAATAGTCGGCGCCAAATCCGTTTTTGTTTTAAAAACATCCTTTATTGAGTCCGTCAAATTTGCGAGAGGTCAATGTTTCAATTTATTCTTTTCTTAGAAGACAAAGTGTATGAATATGGTTTTTCCGTGAGAGTGGAACGTGTGTATGAAGAGTGGCTGATGATTCTATCAGAGAAGGATTTTATTCCTTCATTTACAGATTATATTTCCAAACACGAAGGTTCAGGGTCTGCCATTGCGTATGGATAGAGATGTGGATTTCAGACAGTTTATTTCGGAAAGTTTAAAGAAAATGGATGCGGTGAAACGTACAGTCAAATTATTTTTACGGCGCACGATATTAATTTGATTAATCTAAATGATTTTGGTCAGGATGAAATTTGGTTTGTAGAAAAGAATAAAAGGGGAGAATCAAAATTTAACCCTTTTTCTAATTTTGATTGTGAAAAACAGAACGTCAAAACAGTTGAGTATGCTGGGAAGAAGCAAGCCAAAGCAATTAGTTGAAAAAATTGATGATAATTTATCTGACCATGAAGCGGGCGCTTTTAACGAGGCATTGGATAAATGTGATGAGAGGGGATATGGATATGCTATCAGTAATTCGTTTTTTGAGTTATGGCTTCTTTTACATCATGATGATGCGACAGAAGATGATGAGAAATATGCGGTGACAGAAGAACACGCATATAAAGCAAACTGCAACTGCTATAAAATATTGCATAAATATAAAAATATTTTCTTGATATATATACGATGTACATATATAATGGTCAACTGTTGGGCTCGCGAGTTTGAAAGATATCATAATTTTCAAATAATAAGATTAAAAACAAATAATTTTATTCCAACAGATTTATATTTGTTATTTAATTAAAAATTTTTTTGATTGATACAATGATCAAAGCAGCCGTGATATAACAGGCATATAAAAAGGAGTGTTTATGAAAAAAGTAGCGAAGTTATCAATGTTGTTCGTCCTCTTGTTGTATATTCTTTGCGGATGTTCACAAACCAAGCAGACAGAGGTTGTCGCGGGAAATGAGAGTAATACGGAACAGCAGATGAAAGCGAATCTTGATTTAATGTATCCTGTCTATCAGAATCTATTGTTGACGGATCTGTGTAATTGTGATCTCACATTTATGAAAGGTATGATGGGACACGATTTTGAGGCGAATCTCTATTCGATCGAGCATCTCGATGCGGATAAAATTGAGGTATCCTTTGACAGCGATATCAAGTATGATGTCAAGGTAAAGGAGGTTGAAGCGATACAAAGGGACGCTTTCGGATACACTCTTTTTTGTGCCTACAATGATAAAGGTATAGAAAAGTACGGGGATTTGGCGGACGGCATTTCATTTGACGATTATACGGCAAATATTGCTGAAAATGAAGAAATTCCTGCGTTTTATACATATCAGATTTATGTAAATTTAAAAACCGAAGAAGAGCAGATAGAGAATTTTGATGATTTGGAAATCAATACAATGACCGTTTCCTATAAAGGAAAAGAATATGATTTTGATATCGGTACAATTAAATTTGAACCGAAAATGGAATTTAAAGAAAAATTTGCCGAAGATTTGGCAGGACAGAGTAGCGCGAAAGTAAAAACCGCATGTCAGAACTATATTCCGTTAGACAATACCTGCGAGGGATTTTTTGAGATTGATCTGCCGGAGTGTTTGCTTACAGAGAAAAAAGAAATGACAATTACCTCCATCGGGTTATCGAATGCGGATGGCATTGGGATAGAGAAGGTACAGATCCGGCTTGCAAACGACGAACAGAGCATGGACATGGAATACAAAGAGGGAGATGAGCTGACAATTCCGCAAAATACGTTGGCAAGTATAAAGATTTTGGGACAGATGGATTCGTTAAAGAACAAAATCGGGGGATACTGTTCGGTTTCCGTGGATGTTGGTTATAAAATCGACGGTGAGGAGAATGACTTTCAGTATCAGATTCTTGCGAAGGGCTATATGCGTACGCCTTATGAAATTTATGCGTATCAGGTTGACGGGATTGATATCTTTGACTTCTATTTAAATAAGATAAGCTATTATGATGTAAATATGAGCTGGTGAGAAATCGTGCCCGCATATCTGTCGGGCGCTAAATGGAGACGATAATGAAAAAGTATTTTTTGGCAATCATCTGCGTGCTGATTTATTGTCTGCCGTTAGGTGCGGTAGTGTATATTTCGGATCAGGAAAAGCAGAAGTATGTAGAAGATGAAGATTTCGATTTCGATATATCTTCATATGGAGAAGTGAAGCCGGTTGAAAGAAGGGACATTTCGGAATATTATGTTGTAAATGCAGAGGTTGTCTCAATAGAGGAACAGAGCATCGAGCTTGGATCGAATGCGAAGGTTTTATGTAATATCAATGATGAGATTGAGAAAGAACAGGCGATTGCTTTTGATCGGAACACGGAAGTGAAGGCGGACTTTGACGGGATCATTACGGATATCAGCTATGGCGAGGCAGTTACCATAAAGTATTATGACTTTAGCAGGCTGGCGTTGGAGACATATCTGCCGGAGGATAAATATGATCTTATTTCTTCTAAGGATTTACAGGACGAAAACGGAAATAAGATTGCGCTGATAAAGAAGTCGAAGATCTTAAAAGACGGGATGTTTCGCGTAATCTTATCCGTTCCGGAGGGAACAGACGTCATGTATGGTAAGCAGCTGGAAAGCTTTAAATTGTACACAGGGGTAGAATACAGCAATGCTCTGGTTGTGGATAAGGACTGTGTGTATCAGAATGACAAGGAATATTACGTAAGAAAAGTGGATGAGTCGGGGGTATTTATCGGCGATTATCAGGTTAAAGTCGGATTTTCTGACGAAAAGTATATTTGCATATCCGGGGATGAGATTTGCGAAGGCGATTTCTGTGATTCCGGATATTCAAAGTGGAAAGAAGATGAGAATATAACAGATGAAGCCGATTGAAATAAATATTGATAAAATATCGAAAAGTTATTATGGGCAGCAGGTCTTAAAAGATTTGTCTGTCCATATCAGTAACGACAGTTATTATGCAGTTTGCGGAAAATCAGGCGCGGGAAAATCTACGTTTATGAATATATTGGGACTGATCGAGGGATTTGATCAAGGCGAATATTATTTTAACGGGGAAAATATAAAAAATCATAAGGATTATTTTAAGATTCGGAGGGAATCTATCGGATTTATATACCAGTCATACAATTTGATTCCCCGAATGACCTGCCGTGAAAACATACAGATGCCGCTCATTTATGCAAACGTAAGAATCGAAGATATAAAGCAGGATTTTATCCGGATTGTAGACAAGCTTCAGATAGAGCCGCTGTTGGATAAGGATTCGTCGGTATTGAGCGGCGGTGAGAAACAGAGGGTAGCGATTGCGCGCGCGCTGATTTTGAATCCGGGGCTTATTATAGCAGACGAACCGACCGGAAATCTGGACGAGGAAAATAAAAGTATTGTTATGGATATATTGAAAGAGGAGCATGAAAAAGGACGGGCTGTTGTTGTGATCACGCATGACGAAGATGTGGCCGCAAGGGCGGAGAAAAAATATGTTCTCCGAGACGGAAAATTACTATGATGAGATATATTTTAAATATAATGAAGACGGCATGCCGTCAGGCATGGAACAACAGAAAGAATTATATATTTCTTTCCGTGACGATTGTATTGACGTTTTCCATTATTGCGTTTTATATGACTTATAATGACTCTGAAATTTATAACACATATAAATACACAATGAAAGAGTCGTCAAAAATTGCATTTGTCCAGTATGAGAAAAATGAACGGAACAAGCGGGATTTGTTATTGGCAAAGCTGGACTCGTTAGAGGATACGCATTACTATCTGGCGTCAGAGGTTCAGGGAATCACCTTGTTTGATAAGGAAGATCAGCGCGTCAGCTTTAAATTAATGGCAAAGGTGGTTCCGAATCATGTATGGGCGTATTACTGGAACAGCGGCTGCCGTGCAGAACTGATAGACGGCAGTAAAAGTTTTGATTTAAAGAACGACGAGATTATTATCTGTGAAAGCTTATATCGTCTGATAAAAGATCAGAGAGATAAAAACGGGGATTTGTTTTTGAATCTCTCACACGACAAAAAACTGAAGGTGGCCGATGTGTGCGCTGATTTTGACGCGGAACATAAGACGGTCGATGAAAACGGCGAGATTTCATATTTCTTTTATGGCTTTGTTTCGGATTCCTGTGTGACGAACAGGGAAACGGTAAATGACGAGGTTGTCATATATTCTGCAAGCGTGGCTGAAATAGAAGCGTATGCCGCTGATCTCGGGCTGCGGTTTTCTTCGCATTATAATGAAAAACAGGATATGAACAGGGAAATTACAAATTTGATAGAAATTAAAAAGGTGATACTGATTGCGCTTATGATTATTTTGGGAATCAATATGCTCAGCAGTTTTTTGAATGCCCTAAATGAGCGGAAATATGAAATATCGATCAGAAGGGCATTGGGAGCCGGCAAACACAGTATTGTATTACAGTTTTTGACCGAGGGACTTATTGTCATTGTGATCGATATACTTGTCTCCGTAGCGGTGGTCATGATGCTGTTGTCGTGTATAAAGGTGTACCACACCTTAGTTTTAGGCGAGGAATGGATTATTCATATAACCGGTTATTCGGTTACAATATTTTTCCTGTGCTGTACGTTTTTGGCGTTGTTTTTCAGCATTCTGTTTTCAATTTTGTCGACAAGAGTAGAGATTATTCAATACATAAAGGGTGAGTAAAAGTATAGGATTGACAAATCTTGGAAAATATGTATAATGAATATAAAGAAATATGGGGATGAGTATATGAAAAATTCATAATTGATTTTAAGAAGGCTTTTTATCAGTATGATTTTATCATAAAATCATCCGGTAAGAAGTCTTTATTTGCGTGTGATAAAAATATGAAATGAGGAGGTTGAGGTAATGAAAAATATGAAACAAGGAGTGATACTTGCGGGAAGCAGCTTATCGTTTGCGCTGCTTACTGCCTGCGCGGGCAGCAGTAAAAGTGAAATAGAGACGGTTACGCTGGAGGAGCTTGCAAAAAATAAACGTCAGGCAATAGAGGAGATCAGAAAGCTGGATTACGATAATCTGCATATTGTCAGAGATTTTGATTTTGAAGTGCCGACAGAGATCGGAAAATACAGGGTGATATGTAAAGATCCGTTTCAGGACAAGTGGGATACGCTTGCAGCCGAGTATATTCCGGAGGATATTTATGATGAAAGTAAAGTGGTCATTGATAAAAACTATGAGCCTTATGGTCCGACGTTTCGCGATGAAGAAAGCGGGAGATATCTTTTTACTGCCGGCAACGGTACGTTTGTTTATGAGTCAAAAAGATCCGGGCTGGTCAATAGCGTGATATCTGGATCTGATAATGACGGAGAAGAAAAGTACTATTATTTAAACGGCGCTTATGACAATGATATCTATACGTTAAACGGGGAAGAGGTGTCGATTGCCGAAGCGGTGAAGACGGCGGAGAAGTTTGTGGACAGATTTATACAGGTTTCGGATTTCCCGCAGGATTTTGTTCCGGTTGTTGCGGTAGCAAAACAGGATGAAAACAAGAATGCGGCAATAAAAGTGGAATTTGGAAACGTGTATAAGGGGCTTCCGCTCTGCATCGTGCAGTCCTGCCTGGGGGATCTGAGTTTTGAATTGCTTGGAGCGCCGGCGGGTATAACCGGCGCCGATGAAAAGGACAGTATCGGCTTTTTTGCGGAACAGTATGCGTTTGAAGATTATGAGACGTTGGAGACATATACAAGTATAGTCACACCGAAGCGCGCCGTGGAGACGCTGCAAGCGTCGCTCGCAGAGCGTACGGAATATGATGTGATCGGCATGGAGCTTATATATTGCCCTGTAAGGTGTCATGACATAGAGGCGGAGCAGCTTGATACGGAGGAAGCGGAAGAATTGACAATTGGATGGGTAAGTGAGAAAGATATTTTGGAACTTACACCGTACTGGGCGATTTACATAGACATGACGTGGGCAAGAGAAATTTATGGCCTGGTAAACTGCGTGACGGGAGAATTGGAGTTCGTCAACAACCAGAGGTAGGGAGATGGTAGGATGAGATGTCGGCTATCGTAGAATCTATATGCAAGATTCTTTTCTGTCTGCGTTTGGTTATTGGTTATAAAAATGTGTGATCAAAAAATAGGAATTAATATTGACAAATAGAATAAAAAATATATAATTAATATATAAGCATATTTGGGAACGAGTATATGAAAAAATCTATAATTGACTAAAAAAGCTTTCTATCAATATGATTTTATCATTTAATCGTTTGATAGAAAGCTTTGTCATTTACAAGAGGACAGTGTTTATATGTGAGATTAGATATATAACAATTAAAATTATATTAATAATATAATTAATCATTTAATGAAGGGGGTGAGGATATGGAAAAAGAAGCGCCAATTTTATAAGGCTTTCTATCGATTTGTGAAAAGACTTATCCTGGTAGGAAGCCTTATGCGGTCAAAAAAGTTTATTTTTAGGTGAAAAGAAAGGAGAAATCTGGTATGAAGCTAAAAAAGAAAATAGCGTCTATGTGTATGGCGACGGTTATGGCGGTTGGGGTGATGAGCAGTAATGTAAATGCCCTGAATTATACCCTGCATTATACAGCAGGGGCGACAGGTAATGTTACAAGCCAGTCCTCTATTGCTATGGTAACCGAATCGAATGGCATCGCTATAAATTCCACACATTTTTCAGCGGCTGTCGCCGGCGCATCCTGTCAGGTGTGGGGGGAACGTGACAATGCAAAGCTAACTACAGTTAAAACAATTAAGAGCACTGGTTCTTTTACGGCTAATTTTTTGACGGGAAAAAAACCGGCAAAGGGTACTTATTTTACAGTTACAGCCAAACTGAAAGATTATAATGCCAGCAGGTCTGTTGGAGCGAATGGAACGACTTCACCGTAAAATGTGAATGGAAAAATGTAAGGCAATGAATGTTGCCTTACATTTTTCCAAATAGGAGGGAGGAAATATATGAAACAAAGAATGGTATTTGCGGGAATCAGCTTATCATTTGCGCTGCTTACTGCCTGCGCGGGCAGCAGTAAAAGTGAAATAGAGACGGTTACGCTGGAGGAGCTTGCAAAAAATAAACGTCAGGCAATAGAGGAGATCAGAAAGCTGGATTACGATAATCTGCATATTGTCAGAGATTTTGATTTTGAAGTGCCGACAGAGATCGGAAAATACAGGGTGATATGTAAAGATCCGTTTCAGGACAAGTGGGATACGCTTGCAGCCGAGTATATTCCGGAGGATATTTATGATGAAAGTAAAGTGGTCATTGATAAAAACTATGAGCCTTATGGTCCGACGTTTCGCGATGAAGAAAGCGGGAGATATCTTTTTACTGCCGGCAACGGTACGTTTGTTTATGAGTCAAAAAGATCCGGGCTGGTCAATAGCGTGATATCTGGATCTGATAATGACGGAGAAGAAAAGTACTATTATTTAAACGGCGCTTATGACAATGATATCTATACGTTAAACGGGGAAGAGGTGTCGATTGCCGAAGCGGTGAAGACGGCGGAGAAGTTTGTGGACAGATTTATACAGGTTTCGGATTTCCCGCAGGATTTTGTTCCGGTTGTTGCGGTAGCAAAACAGGATGAAAACAAGAATGCGGCAATAAAAGTGGAATTTGGAAACGTGTATAAGGGGCTTCCGCTCTGCATCGTGCAGTCCTGCCTGGGGGATCTGAGTTTTGAATTGCTTGGAGCGCCGGCGGGTATAACCGGCGCCGATGAAAAGGACAGTATCGGCTTTTTTGCGGAACAGTATGCGTTTGAAGATTATGAGACGTTGGAGACATATACGAGTATAGTCACACCAAAGCGCGCCGTGGAGACGCTGCAGGCGTCGCTCGCAGAGCGTACGGAATATGATGTGATCGGTATGGAGCTTATATATTGCCCCGTAAAGTGCCATGACATAAAAGCGGAGCAGCTTGATACGGAGGAAGCGGAAGAATTGACAATTGGCTGGGTAAGTGAGAAAGATATTTTGGAACTTACACCATACTGGGCGATTTACATAGACATGACGTGGGCAAGGGAAATTTACGGCCTGGTAAACTGCGTGACGGGAGAGTTGGAGTTCGTCAATAACCAGAGATAGGGAGATGAGTATATTGGAAAGAGGAGCAGCAATTTTTTGAAAGAAAAGCGGGGGCGCCGTCTACAAGCAATCTTACTGTCAGAGAATATACTGCGACTTCAGTATAACTGTCTATTGTTTGCATGATGGAGGTGAAAAATCGTGAAGTGAAAATATATAATTGCATGTATGGCATTATTTTTAATAACTACTGCGTGTGCGAATGATACATCGCCACGATTAGATGAAGCACATTCCGGCAGTTTTACAGAAGAATCACCGGACGGAGAAGAAATTCAAAAGATGTCTATGGATGATCTTGCTCACCATAAGCAGCAGGATATGAAAGAGATTATGTCTTACGATTACAAGAATCTGCATTTTGTCAACAATTTCTCATTTGACGTTCCGGAGGAAATCGGAAAATATCAGATTGTATGTATGGACAACTTTCAAGATAAATGGGATGTACTTTCAAGCCGGTATATTCCCGAAGAAATTTATGATGAAAATAAAGTGACTATTGACGAACGCTATTTGCCGGTTGGACCGGATTTTTACGATGAAAAGAGCGGTGCAGAGCTTGGGACGGGGAATATCGGTTTTTTTCGATATGTGCAAAAGAAATCTGAAATGATAGACAGTATTATATTTAATGAGGAGAGTTTTCATTTCAGAGACATAAAAAGCTATCTTTTAAGCAGCGATTATTCTGATGATGTCTATAAGTTAAAGGGAGAAAACGTTTTGATCAGCGAAGCGGCGGAGACGGCATTCGAATTTGCTTCCGAATTTACAAAAGTTTCGGAATACCCGCAGAAATTGATGCCGTCCGTTGCAACGGTATATCAGGATGAAAGTGAAAATACGGTTATGGAGGTCCGCTTTAGCAGCAGTTATATGGGACTTCCGATTTGTGCAACGCCGTCTCGTTTGAAAGATACCGGTTTTGACATGTACTCATTTTCTTCAGCGGTGTCTTATTTGGAGGAAAAGGGGAAGATCAATTCGTTTACAGTACAATATGCTTTTGAGGATCATGAAACGGTTGAGACATATGACGGCATTGTGACGCCGAAATGTGCCGTTCGTCTGTTGGATAATATGCTTTCCGAATATGCGGAATACGATGTGCTTGGAATGGAGCTTGTGTATTGTCCGGTAATGATGGGAAAGGATGATTTAAATGCAAACCAAGCGGAAGACGCGCTTTTGGAAGCAGAAAATGCAATGTACGCCGGCAGGATTTTAGAGCTCACACCGTACTGGGCGATTTACATAGACGTGACGTGGGGAAAGGAAATATACGGCCTGGTAGACTGTGTGACGGGAGAGTTGGAGTTCGTCAACAACCAGAGGTAGGGGGATGATAGAATGAAATTTTTAAGGACGCTTCGGTGCGATTTGGGAAAAACGATTGTGAATCCGGGATTTCTTGGCGCGGTTATTTTGATATCTGTTTTATGCTTTACTGCGTCGGCATACAGCGACGTAGAGACAGGCAAGACATATTCTGTATTTGAAGCGATTTTTAATCTTGACAGAGGGGTGATACAGGCGGATTATACGCTTTCCAATGTTGAAGTTTTTTCGTATGCGCTTTCCGGCTACATTACAATGTTTCTTCCGATTATCGTGGCGTTTCCGTTTATGGTTTCGTTCTGCGCCGAGCGCAACAGTGGGTTTATGCGGTATACGATTACCAGAACCGGGCAGATAAGATACTGCGCTTCTAAATTTATGGCTTCCTTTTTGAGCGGAGGTCTTGTCACTCTTTTTGGCGTACTGCTGTACGGGATAATTGTGTGGAATGTTTTTCCGGATATTTCTTCGTATCAAATCCCGGAAGAAGAGCTTATGACAATTTTGTCTCATGGAATAACGGGGAGAGTAATGAAAACATTGCTTGCGTCGTTTCTCTACGGGGCGGTGACGACGGTACCGGCGTTTTTTATCGGTTCTTTTTGCAGGAACCCGTATCTGATCACCTGCCTTCCGTTTTTAATCGTCTATATATGGGATACGGCGCTTATGAAACTCGGGGCAAAAGGAATCGAAAACTTGGACTTTGATATTTACGATAAAATCGGTCCTTTTTTTCCTTACGGAATGGCTGATATCGTCAATATGGCGGAGTGGAATACCAGGGCGAAGACGACGCTTTTGTTTAACGGCGTTTATTTTTTGTTGGGGTTTGCGGGATTTTGTATTGTGATATGTCGAAGGACAGATAAGGGGGTGTAAGCTATGAAAGGAATTAATTTGAAAAAAAGTTTTGCGTGCGCAAAGGTGGAATATATCAAGTGGGTGTGCGATGCGCGCATGATCATCCTTGCGGTTCTTCTTATATTTATTCATTCGTTTGCAATTGAGCCGCTGCGCGAAAATGCAAGATTGATGGGCGAGCCTTTAAATCTATTCGAGCCGTTTATAGCCGTTGCAAATTCCGGAGCGATTCTTTTGATCATTCCGCTTGTGTTTATGACGCTGATTTCGGATTTTCCAAAGATTGACACGAACACGGTCTTTTATATTTCGAGGACGGGAAGAAGCAGCTGGCTGTTGGGACAGATCTTAAAGCTTGTCTTTATGGCGGCGTCGTTTTTAGCCGTAATTTTTTTGGGAGCGGTTTTGCCGATGCTTGGAAGCGGTTTTGTCAGCGAGAACTGGAGCAAGGTGGCGACAGATTTCGTGCTTGAATTTCCTGAAAGAGCGCAAAATTTCGGTGTGCGGCTTCTGCCGGTCAATCTCTATAATCAGATGTCCGTGGCGGAGGCCGCGGTGCAAAGCTATCTGTTGGTTTTTGTGTATCTGTTGACAATCGGATTGCTTATGCTTGCCTTTTCCCTTGCAAGGAGGAAAAATGCGGGATTTGTATTTACGGCATGTGTGATATCGCTGGGGACGGCGTTTTGCTCGGTAAACACGCAGCTTATGTGGACAATGCCGATGGCAAACGCGTTGATCTGGCTTCATTACACCAAATATTTTAAGCAGCCGATTGTCTCCGTCACGTTTTCGGTTTTCTATTTTCTGATTGTGATAGCGGCGCTCTTGCTGTTTTGTATTTTTGCGGTCAGAAGGTTTGATTATGATTCGGTGACGGAGATTTTAAGTTAGAATCGGGAAGCAGGAGGATGAAAATGGATATGATAACGGTAAATAACGTAAATTTGACGCTCTCGAAAAATCATATTTTGAAGGATGTCTCCGTTTCGTTTGAGGCGGGCAAAATTCATGGGCTGATCGGCAGAAACGGGAGCGGGAAGACAATGCTGATGAAGTGCATCTGCGGGTTTGTGGGTGTGACGGACGGAGAGGTTTTCGTGGACGGGAAGCGTGTGGGAAAAGATGTCGATTTCCCGGACGATATGGGGATCATTATCGAAACGCCCGGGTTTATTCCCTATTACAGCGGATTTAAGAATCTGAAATTGATAGCGGGCCTGAATCATAAAATAGACAAAGATAAAATTTCGGAGACCATGAGACAAGTGGGACTCGATCCGAAGTTGAAGCGGCATGTCCGAAAATACAGCCTGGGTATGCGCCAGAGGCTCGGACTGGCGCAGGCGATGATGGAGGAACCGAAAATCCTGATTATGGACGAGCCGTTTAACGGGCTGGATAAGGAAGGCGTAGAGGAGATGCGGGAGTATTTACTGGGCTATAGGCAGCAGGGGAAGACGATTTTACTTTCGTCTCATTCCGCGGAGGACATATCGGCGCTTTGCGATACGGTGTGCGAGATGGAGAAAGGCAGATTGTGTAAAGTCAGGTAAAACGAACCGTAACAAATTGACAGATTCATTGGCTTTTTTGTGTCTGGCTGGGCTGGGAAACAGATTGCCGGATAACTTTGGGTATGCTATAATCTTCCGTAGGAGCAGCCGTGCTGCAAGGTGGCGAGCCTCCCTCGCTCGGAGGAGAAGGGCGGTGATGTATGTGAGTATATAAGTGCGGGGCGATAGAGTGAGAATGGAGGAGAACCGAAATATGTCGTTTACGGAAATATGTATTTATCAGGTAAAGCCGCATAAGGTAGAGGAATTTGAAGCGCTGATGCTTGAAGCCAAAAGCTTTTTGGAGAAACAGGAGGGATTGCTTCTGCTTCGGTTCGCCAAAAGAGGGTATCACATAGATATGGAGCAGATTAAGGAGGGGCTTCCGCCTCTTAAAATCACCCGTATTGTAAAAAGCGTTAAGTATATGCTTTACTGGGAATTTGATACGAAAGAAAGCTACGGGGCGGCGCAAAAATATCTTTACGACAGTTATTGGAAGTCGATCGAAAGGTGCTTAATTGTTCCGCATGACAAATATTTGGGAGAGAGAATGTTTTAATGGATTTATCATATGGAATCGGATATTTTAATTCTAAAAGAAGAGGCCGTCGTTTGACAGCCCCTCTTTTATTTATCCGCTAATATATTTTTACTCTACCGTAACCGATTTTGCAAGATTTCTTGGCTGGTCCGCATTTAAGCCTTTTCCGACCGAAGTGAAATATGCGATCATCTGCAAAATCACGACCGCCTCGAAGATGGCGAAACGATCCGGCGCCTTCGGAAGTGAAATAAACGTATCGCAGATGGAATTATCCTTGATATTTTCATCCATGCTCAGCAAAATGACATAGGCGCCTCTCGCCTTTACCTCGCGGATGTTGGAGATTACCTTGCTGTACACATGACTTTGAGTGGCAAGCGCAATCACAGGTACGCCCTCGCTGATCAGCGCGATCGTTCCGTGCTTTAATTCTCCGGCTGCGTATGCCTCCGCGTGGATATAAGAAATCTCTTTTAATTTCAGCGCGCCTTCCATGGACAGCGTGTAGTCGATACCACGGCCGATAAAAAATGTGTTGGAGGCGTTGAGCATACGTTTTGTAAGGCGCTCTACGTTGTCGGACAATTTCAGGACTTCCGAAATATGGCCGCTGACATCCTGAAGATTTCCGATAAACTCCCGGGCTTCGTCTTTTGATATCTTATCCTGGATCAGTCCGAGCTTGCAGGCAATCAGATAGAAAGCCGCCGTCTGAACGGTGTAGGCTTTTGTACTTGCCACGGCAATCTCAGGGCCGGCGTGTGTGTAAAGCACATAGTCGCTTTCTCTCGCAATCGTGGAGCCCTTGACATTAACGATGGCAAGCGTTTTTTTCGTTCTCGTTTTTGCGAGACGCAGCGCCTCTAAGGTGTCAATGGTTTCTCCGGACTGGGAAACGACAATTACCAGGCTTTTATCTGTGATGACGGGATGCTCATAGCGGAACTCCGAAGCGATAGCGACCGTCACCGGAATACCGAGCATCTCCTGGATCAGCGATTTGCCGACCATGCCCGCGTACATTGCAGTGCCGCAGGCGACAATTGTGATATCCCGGCAATCTGCAAAAAGCGAATCCGAAATGTCGTCGGCTGAAAAATCCGGAAGCCCGTCTGTAATTCTCGGAGTAATCGTTCTTGTGATAGCCTCCGGCTGCTCATGGATTTCCTTTAACATAAAAGTTGGGTAGCCGTCTTTTTGGGCGGCCGTGATATCCCAGTTTACCTCTAAAAATTCCGGCTCGACATCCGTTCCTTCCAAATCGGTGAGCGCAATGCCGGATTCTGTCATAGTCAGAATTGTGTACTCCGGTACAATAAAATATTTTTTGCTGTATTGGATGAAAGCGGTCAGGTCGGAGGCGATAAAAGAGCCGTCCTCACAGGTGGCCGCAACCATTGGGCTTACGTTTCTGACCGCATAAATTGTGCCGGGTTTGTTTTTAAACATAATACAGAAGGCAAACGAACCCTTAAAAAGCGGAACGGCCTTTTTAATTGCATCGATCGGATTTTCACCGTCATACATTTTGTTAAAAAGAGCGGCCGCAACCTCCGTGTCCGTCTCTGAAATCAAATCCTTTTCCAAATCGTAGGAAGAGACAAGCTCGTGATAGTTTTCGATAATTCCGTTGTGGATCAACGCCACGTTGCCGCATTTGTGGGGATGGGCGTTCGCGTTGGTGACGCCGCCGTGCGTCGCCCACCGCGTATGCCCGATTCCGCAGGTGGATTCGTTGTCGTCGCAGATCGCCCGCAAATCCTTTACTTTTCCGGCCGTCTTGCGGGTGGAAATTTTTTCCCGGTTTTCCTTAAAATAGGCGATACCTGCGCTGTCGTATCCTCTGTACTCCAACTTTTCAAGACCGTCTAACAAGATATCCTGGGCTTCCAGTTTACCGGTAAAACCAATAATTCCGCACATATAAAATCTCCTTATTTTTATTATTTTATGGTATGATGCCGCGGATTTCGCAGTCCCGGCATCCGGGTATACGGTTATGGACTTTTTGTTTTGGCGTTGCCGCCATATTTGTTACCATATTTCACAGCCGTATCTGCGTCCGGGCATCCGCTGAAAATTCGACAACCCGGCTCCTCGTGAACCAATGGCATACCGACCGCCATTGATACATAGCGCTAAAGTTTTTAACTTTTCGAAATTCATTTCCTCCTAAAATGAATATATTCAGTTTACCATAAGAATAGGATATGTCAATGGAACGAGAGATAGATTTTATCGCGGATAAAGGGGGTAAAATTGTGGATATTGCGTAACAGTTCAGCAATGGCTATAAGAGAGGCGAATCATGCTTGCATGAATGAGCATCTCTTATACGCCATGAGCGGAGCGCCCCTCAAGCCTCAGACAGGAGCCGCCTGGGCGGCGTATAGCCTGCTTTGCAGGCGGTCTGTGGCTTGTTTCAAGGGGCGCGGTCTGAACTGTTACTTCATGCGATAAAGGCAAAGATCCGTTAGCCGGACGGCGCAGGTTTGAATCCGTGAGTTGACTTTTTTACTTGTGCATGGACTGTAAATGCAGTATGATAAAAAAGGAAGAAATCGGGAGGCACGGATGGAAAAGGAAAAGAAAAAATATCTGGAATTACTGGCAAAAGAATATCCCACAAAACAGGCGGTATGCCGTGAAATGATTAATTTAAGCGCAATTCTTAATCTCCCAAAGGGGACGGAACATTTTATGAGCGATCTGCACGGTGAGTATGAGGCGTTCTGTCATATTATCAATAATTGTTCGGGCGTCATAAAGGAGAAGGTTGACCGTATTTTTGCGGAACAGATGAGCGGGCAGGAGAGAAAAGAGTTATGTACGCTGATCTACTACCCAAAAGAGAAGCTGAACGCGCTTTTTGAGCAGGGCGTGATTACGGAAGACTGGTATAAGCTGAATCTGCAGAATCTGATTGCGGTTGCGCGCGATCTCTCGTCAAAATATACCAGATCAAAGGTGCGAAAGGCGATGCCGGAGGAGTTCGCGTATATTATCGACGAGCTTTTGCATATGCAGGTGGACGAGGACAATAATCAGATTGAGTATCACAGACAGATTATGAAAACGATTATTCGCATTCAGGCCGCGGATGAATTTATCGTTGCGCTCGCAGAGCTGATTAAGCGTCTTGCGGTGGATTATCTTCATATTGTGGGGGATATTTATGACAGGGGCGCGTATCCCGATAAAATTATGGACCTTTTGATGACGTACCACGCGCTTGATATCGAATGGGGAAATCACGATGTGCTGTGGATGGGAGCCGCGGCAGGCTGCGAGCCTTGCGTAGCAATGGTTGTCAGAAACAATCTCCGTTACGGAAACATCAGAGTTCTTGAGAGCGGATATGGAATCAGTCTCCGCGAGCTCGTTTTGTTTGCGCAAAAGCAGTATGGAATGGAGGACGTGACGGATTCGGCGCTGCAGGCGATCTCTGTGATCTTATTTAAATTAGAAGGGCAGCTGATCGGCAGGCATCCGGAGTATCAGATGGATGAGAGACGGATGCTAGAGAAAATAGATTACGACAAGGGGACGGTTGTGATAGACGGAACGGAATATGCGATGAACCGAAAGGATTTTCCGACTGTGGACAGGGCGCACCCGTATGAGCTGACGCGGGAGGAGACCGCTGTGATCGCGGAACTGCGCCGTTCGTTTTTGAACAGCGAAAGGCTGCATCGGCATATCCGTTTTTTGTGTTCGAAGGGCAGCATGTATAAGTGTCACAATGATAATCTTTTGTATCACGGCTGTATTCCGCTTGACGAGCAGGGAAATTTTGAGGGGATCCGGATTGGGGATACGGTTTACAAGGGAAAGGAATATCTCGATTATGCAGACCGGATCGTGCGCAAGGTATGTCTTGATATTTCTACAAATTCGGAGAAAGATTTTTTGTGGTATCTTTGGGCGGGAGAAAAGTCGCCGCTTTCGGGAAGAAGAATAAAAACTTTCGAGAAAATGTATCTTTCGGATCAAGAGGTAACGGAGGAAGAGCGGAATCCGTATTACGAGTATTATCACAAAGAATATATCTGCAATATGATATTGCGCGAATTTGGGTTGTTTTCTCCGATATCCCATATTATCAACGGCCATACGCCGGTAAAGGTGCGCGACGGAGAGGCGCCTGTGCGCGCCAACGGGAAGCTGATTATTATTGACGGCGGATTTTGCCGGGCGTACCACAAGAAGACGGGGATCGCGGGATATACGCTGATTTACAATTCGCACGGTATGCGGTTAAAAGCGCATCAGCCGTTTGAGAGTATTAAAAAAGTGCTGGAAGAGAATGTGGATATCGAGTCGAGCACGGATATTTTTGAGACGGAGGAAAAGCGTATCCGGGTAAAGGATACGGATATCGGGAAGAGTATCAGGGAGCAGATTGAGGACTTGGAAATGCTTCTGGAATACAGTCGTTGAGAAGCGTATAATAAACAGAAAATATAAAGTAATGATTATGCATATAACTGATGTCCGGGATATCGGATTAAGGAAGCGCCAGAATATATAGATTCGATTATTGAAGCGGTAACGGGCGGCAAAGCGAGGCTTTGTCGTCTTTTGTTTTTTGTGAGACAAAGCGTCTCTGTTATTTGTATATATAAATAAAGGAATAAAATGGGAAAGGAGCGGAAAATGACGGATAAGGAGATTTGCAGGCTGTTAGATACGGATGCTGAGCGCGGGTTATATGAACTGATTGCAAAATATGAGGCTTACGTAAGAAGCATTATCGGCAGAGTGCTTATAAACCGCAGGCAGGATATCGAGGAATGCGTAGAAGATACATTTCTCTCCGTCTGGGAAAAGCGGGGAAATTTAAGAGACGTTAGTATAAAAGGTTTTATTGCCTGCATTGCAAGAAATACGGCGATTAATAGGTATCGCCGTCTGAAACGGGAAGCGTCGATTGCTCCGGAGTGCGAAAGTCTTACAGCCGATGATGAGATTGCGAGTTTGATTGAAAATATTTATCAGAGCGAAGCGGTTGAATTCATTTTGAAAGATTTAAAGCGGGAGCACAGGGAAATTTTTTTGAGAAGGCATGTCTTGATGGAATCTGTAAAGGAAATTTCGGATGAGATGAAAATGGACGAGCGAAGTGTCAGAAACAGTCTGTACAGAAGTAAACAAAAGCTTCGCAAATCACAAAAACAAGGAGGGAATGATGATGGAAGATCGTTTTTTTGATGAAATTGCATCGGTTGAAACAACGTATCGGGAAAGTACGGGCAGGGAAATTAAGCGTACATACAAATCTGTAAGAAAAAGACTGCAGACTTTAGAGATTGCAGAAAAGCCGTTTGTACCGAAAACAAAGACGGCTCATCGTAGAATGGTTCGATATGCGTTTTATGCGCTTCTGGCGTTATGTTTGGGAATATCAGCCTATTCTCTGTCAGATACAACAGAGAAGGAAGGCAAAAAGAGAGCGGCTGTGGATGAGAGCGAGACTGTATTCCCCTTAGAGGAGAATTTTGTGGTTAAAGTCTATGCTGCTACGAGTCCGTCGCAGCAGCTTTGCGCGGTGTATGAGGATAAGAATGTGACGGAGGTGAAGAAAGGCGAAGCGGTTGTTTTAGGCAAGTATTCTCCGCTTGACAGCTCCGTGCCGGGTTATCCGCTGCTTGTGTCGGGAAAATCAGAAGAGTCGGGGACGGGCAAAAGCAGGATTCGGGTTGAAACAGAGAGAGGAGAGATTTTAAGCTGGGATAAGCAGACGGGAGAGGTTGTAGGGCACGGAAAAGCAGGATATTTTACGGAGGAGGAAAATCTGTATTGGTCGCCTCTGTCAGAGGACGCTATCTGCTCCGAAACAAAAATAACAATGTCTGCGGAGGGAAACGAGAAAGAGAGGGTAATCATTGTCATAAGAGAACAGAAAGAAGGCATTTATCAGGCCGAGAGGCTGGAATAAGATGGCGTATTCTGCGGGGAAAATATGAACAAAATGTTAAAAATGAAAAAATTTGCATTTTTATGGAACCAAACGGTGTGTTCAATTGTCTTATATATAGAGGATTTATTATAAAAGCAACTTTGATGGGAACCGCGCTTCCGGCGGGTTCGTTAACGTATTAGGAGGAGTTATGGCAGAGAGGAAACATCCGTACATATTATGGATTTTGCTTTTCTCTGCGGTTGGTCTGCTGGCAGGATGCCAGCAGGCGCCGCAGGAAGTTCGAGAGCAGATGGAGCGGTATCAAAAGAATGAACATACGGTTGAGGCCGAATTGAACTATTGTACCGTTAAAGAGTTAAATCAGGCGTCCGTCGATGATCTGCCGACAGTGCCGGAGAATTTGATTCTGCCCAGGACAGTTGATTTTTCAAATATTGAGGATATAGGAAACCTTCGTCTTGCGTTTGTTGAGGATTTCCAAAAGAATAAGGAGGCGTTAGCCGAATTTTTTCAGGTTCATCCGACAGAGTGGCAGGAATCTAAGGGAGAGCTTGAGGGCGATGATGCTGTGATTTACGATAACGCCGAGGATAAAGAATATTTCTGGGTGATGGATAACGGGACTTTTGCATGGTCGTCAGGAGAGGCATATGAAAAGGAAGCGATGAGTGAGGCGGAGTTAGAGGAATTGTATGAGAATACGACGCGTCTGTTCCGGGGAGCCGGAGATGATATGGAACTATCGTTTATATTGGGAGATGAGGAGGTTTGGCTAAAGGATCAGATACGCTGGGCGGAAGAACAGTTGAATCAAAATGATATTTTCGATGATACATTCACCTATTATGTTGGAACCGTGTATATCCGGCATTTTGGTGAGAATAAAAACCGCTTATCCCTGCTGGCGCAGATACAGTATCACGGCGTGGCTCTCGATTATTTTGGCGGGGGTATCGTAGAAAAAGGGGGCATATATAGAGTTGGAAGGATGGATAATTTTGTGGGGATGGATATGAATAGGCCGAATACGATATTGTGCTGCAACAATAACGGACAGTTTCAGGTGAGGGAATACGAGAAAGAAAATAAAATCCTTGATTTTCCGTCGGCCGTTTCTCTGGTATCGAAGGAGTTATCGGGATTCAAGGCAGTTACTGTCCGGGAAATCAATGTGATTTATACGTTAGAACCGATTTATGATTACGAATCTGGCAAGGAGTATTATGCAAAAGCGGGAAATGAGGTGAGGACAAGACCGGTTTATTCTTTCATGATTGAATATGGAAAGGATCTTTCCAACTATTGGGTTGGCGATGCAAATGCCGTATGTTACGTGAATGTGGATATGCTTACAGGGGAAGTAACAAGCAATCTGGAAGCAAAGCATTATGTAAATTAAGGGGGATTATTTGAGAAATCGTGTAATCTGTAAGAAAAACAGCAGATCATAGAAACGGCAGAAAAACAACAGAGAAGGAAGACAAAAAGAGAGCGGCTTTGCGCAGGGTATGATGACAAAAATATGAACAAAATGTTAACAATGAAAAAATTTGCATTTTTATGGAACCAAACGGAGCGTTCAATTGTCTTATATATAGAAGATTCATTATTGAAGTTTCTAATTAAGATATTATTAGATATTAATTAGCGCGCAATTAATATAAAAGCAGCCCGTTAACAAGTAAAAGACAAAGAAGAATGATGTTATGATGAAATTAACAAAAAAGCGACTGCGTTTGCAATAGCGTTTTTGATGGGAACCGCGCTTCCGGCAGGTTCGTTAACGTATTAGGAGGAGTTATGGCAGAGAGGAAACATCCGTACATATTATGGATTTTGCTTTTCTCTGCGGTTGGTCTGCTGGCAGGATGCCAGCAGGCGCCGCAGGAAGTTCGAGAGCAGATGGAGCGGTATCAAAAGAATGAACATACGGTTGAGGCCGAATTGAACTATTGTACCGTTAAAGAGTTAAATCAGGCGTCCGTCGATGATCTGCCGACAGTACCCGAGAATTTGATTCTGCCCAGGACAGTTGATTTTTCAAATATTGAGGATGTTGGAGATCTCCGTCTTGCGTTTGTTGAGGATTATACAAAAAATAAGGATGCACTGGCGAAGTTCTTTCAGACGCAGCCGCCGGAATGGCAGAAGTTACGGGGAACATTTGAAGGCGACGAGTGCCTGCTTTACGATAACGCGGAGGATAGGGAATATCTTTGGGTGATGGATAACGGATCGTTTGCATGGTTATCGGGAGAATGCTATGAGCAGGAAGAGATGAGCGAGGCGGAATTAGAAGAGTTGTACGCAAATACCACGCGCCTGTTTCGGGGAACCGGAGATGATATGAATATTTCCTTCGTATTAGGAGGGGAACAGATTCGGCTAAAGGATCAGATAAACTGGGTGGAGGAGCGTCTAAATGGCAGCGTTCTTTTTGACGATACATTTACCTATCGTGTTGGAACGGTGTATATCCGGCGGTTTGGCGGCAATAAAAATCGTTTATGTCTGCTGGCGCAGATACAGTATCACGGCGTGGCTCTCGATTATTTTGGCGGGGCTGCGGTAGAGCGGGACGGAGTATTCTTGGTTGGCAGGACAGATAGTGCTGTAACAATCGAAATGGATAAGCCGAACGCGGCATTATGTTGTAATAATAACGGGCAGTTTCAGGTGAGGGAATACGAAAAAGAAAATAAAATCCTTGATTTCCCGTCGGCGGTTTCTCTGGTATCAAAGGAGTTATCGGGATTCAAGGCAGTTACTGTCCGGGAAATCAATGTGATTTATACGTTAGAACCGATTTATGATTATGAATCCGGCAAGGAGTATTATGCAAAAGCGGGAAACGAGGTTTTGACCAGGCCAGTTTACTCTTTTATTATTGAATACAGGAAGGATCTTTCACAATCTTGGATTGGCGATTCTGTATGTTACGTGAATGTGGATATGCTTACAGGGGAAGTGACAAGCAATCTGGAAGCAAAGCATTATGTGAATTAAAGGGGGGATTATTTGAAAAACCGCGTAATTGGAAGATATTTTTTGTTAGGCATGCTGGGCCTCTTTTTCTTATGTTTTATCGGAGGACTTGGACAAGTAAACGGACAGGAGATATCCGTGTGGAGCGCTATGACAAAAGCGAGCAGGACGTTCCAATTGCAGAACAGCAGCCCGTCGGTGTATACGAGGGGATTTAATCAGTGGTTTGTAATGCTCCTGCCGATTGCGGTGTCGTTTCCGACAATTTCCCTGTTTTGTGACGAGCATATCTATCAATATGATTTCTTTATATTGAACAGAATAGGTCTTCGCAGATATGTGAGAAAAAGTTTTTGGGCGGCCTTAGGGTGCGGAATGCTGCTGGTTGTGAGCGCATTGCTTTTATATGCGCTCGTTATAGGGACGCAATTTCCGCTCCGGGCGGATTTCGGAAATATACAGATAGTCGGGAGGGAAAAAGATATACTGGGCGCGGAGCTTTGGAGCGCGGTCGTTATCACTGTTTCTTATGTTTTATGGGCGGGCGCGGTTACAGGCGTGGCGTATCTCTTTGCGAGCATAGGAAATAATATTTATGTAAATGTTACGATGCCGTTTTTGTTTAATTACATTTTGTTTAATTATGTGGAGCAGAACGTGTTGATGTGGGCGGCGCTTACGATTTTGTTGACGTATGGCGTTTCCGCTCAAATATGGAAATATAAGGGGAGGATGTATGGAGCATGATATGAAAGAACAATTGAAAAACAGCGGAATAATTTCAGGAAAAATAGCGCTTCGCATTTTTAAAGACGAATATCTGAGATGGATTCTCAATTCAAAGTGGCTTGTTTTAGTGATACTGCTGGTGCTGATGAGAGAGCTGATCATTTGTCCGATGTTAGCGGCGGCCGGGGATATCGACCAGATTATCAATCTGATCGAACCGGCCGTTGCAGTCGGCAATTCAGGCGTCATTTTACTGCTTTTACCGCTTTTTTATTTGCTTTTGACGTCTGACTTTCCGCGCGTCGGTTCTAACTTATATTATTTACTGCCGCGGGCGGGCAGAATCAACTGGGTTCTGGGGGAATTGCTGTTTTCGCTTGTCAGCGCGGCAACATATCTTTTGGCGCTGATTGTCGCAAGCTGTGCGCAGGTTTTTCGCGACGCTTATTTTATCAACGGATGGAGTATTGTCACGACCCATTACGATTACATGCGAAAAGGACAGGACGCCGTCGTATCGATGAATTCTTTGATTCCCGGTCAGCTGTACAATCAGATGCCGCCGTTTCAGGCGTTTGCGCTTACATATGGGCTTTTGCTGCTCTATCTTTGGTTTTGGGGTTCGCTTATTTTGTTTGCCTCCCTGTATGCGAAGAAGAAACTAACGTTGTGGATTGAGGTTGCGTTGATTGCAGCTGGGACGGCGTTTGCCGCGTTAAGGAGCCCTCTTGTCTGGTTGTTTCCGTCGGGGCATACGATTGTGTGGCTGCATTACCAGAATTATTACAGACAGTATGTGTTTCCGATATGGGGTTCGATACTTTTCTTTCTTGGAGGCCTTATTATGATGCATATCTTGATTTACAGGCGGGCCGGGGCGGTATCGTTAGACGTTTTATGGGAGGAGAAAACAGAATGATTCATGTGGAGCATGTCGCGTTAGAATTAAAAAAGCATAAATTATTGAACGATATTAATCTTCGGGTAGACGCCGGGGAGATTGTCGGTCTGGTCGGTTGCAACGGTTCGGGAAAGACCATGCTGATGAAGTGCATCTGCGGATTCCAGACTGCGTTTACGGGATTAATTCAGGTAAATGGAAAGGAGCTGGGAAAGGAAATTGATTTTCCAAACGATATCGGATTGATGATTGAGACGCCGGGATTTATGCCGTATTACAGCGGATATAAGAATTTGAAAATATTGGCGGACCTGCGCAAGACGATTGATGAGGAGCAGATTAAAAGCAGCATGGATTTGGTTGGGCTTGATTGGAAATTGAGATTGCCGGTCAGAAAATACTCGCTTGGAATGCGCCAGCGTCTCGGAATCGCACAGGCGTTAATGGAAAATCCCCCGATCTTTGTCCTGGACGAGCCGTTTAACGGTCTGGATAAGCAGATGTCTGCGAAGGTCCGTTCGCTTCTTTTGGAGGAAAAAAAGAGAGGGAAGTGTATTCTGATATCATCGCACAACTCCTACGATATCGAGGTGTTATGCGACCGGGTGTATGAGATGGAAATGGGCGGGTTAAATCCTTGTTAGCCGTTCGGTGAAATAAATGAAAAAAATAAAACAAAAATCCCGCGGATCAGAAAATTTGCGGGATTTTTATTATATATTAAAGAAAGAAATGATCCAATTGTTTTCGGGGAGTGTGCACCTATTTCTAGGTGCACTTGAGTTATGAAAATTAGCTTAATCGATTAGCCAATTTCTATTATACTGGCATAAATAGGAAAAGTCAAATAAAAAATGAAAAAAATTGAAACTGTTGAAATGTATCTGTGCTGTGCTATACTGAACATAAT
This sequence comes from uncultured Roseburia sp., assembly GCA_947383215.1. Classification (GTDB taxonomy): domain Bacteria; phylum Bacillota; class Clostridia; order Lachnospirales; family Lachnospiraceae; genus Roseburia_C. Next base: position 12,314 of record CANDCP010000004.1, on the reverse strand, counting down.
TCATCAATACAGAATATGAGGGAATAAAAATGTCAAAAAACAGAATTTTAATTGTAGAAGATGAGGCGGCTATTGCGAAAATGATAGCGATGAATCTTGGCGTCTCAAATTATGAGACGCAGGTTTATTTTGACGGGAAGGAGGCGGCTTTCGCGTTAGAGGAGGATCATGCGTATGACCTGGCGCTTTTGGATGTGATGCTTCCGGGGATGGACGGGTTTGAACTGTTGGACGTGATGAAGCGTTACGGGATACCGGTTATTTTTCTGACGGCGAAGGACGATCTTGCCTCTAAGATTCAGGGATTAAAAGGCGGGGCCGAGGATTATATCGTCAAACCGTTTGAAGTGTTAGAGCTGCTTGTCCGAATTGAGAAAGTGTTAAATCGCTCCAATAAGCTGAATCATGTGATTAAAATTCTCAACATGGAAATCAATTTTGAAGAGCATACGGTCCGTCAGAACGGCGAGGAGGTGCCGCTGAAACCGATGGAATTTGAGCTGTTGGCTGTGCTGGCGAAGAACAAGAATATAGCGATTTCAAGGGAGAACCTTTTGCGGATGGTGTGGGGCGTCGATTATGTGGGCGAGACGCGAACCGTGGACGTACATATCGGGCAGCTTCGAAAAAAGCTTGGCCTTGCGGATCAGATAAAGACCATCTCGAAGCTCGGATATCGTTTGGAGGAATAGGGAATTGAAACTGAGAACGCGGATTACGCTGATTAGCTGTGCGGCGGTTATCGCGGCGTCTTTGCTCACAGACGCCGTCATCTGGATTTTGACGAAAAGAAGCTTTTGGAATGAGGCGTTTATCAAGGCGTATCAGAATTCATACCTCATTGCCGCCGAATTTTCCGAGCGGCTGGAATCCGCCGGGTATGCGGCGGATGAAGATGTCTTTGTCGATTATTATTTTAAGACAAAATGGGACGAGTACAATATTGCCGTGCGAAAGATTCATAAGAACGGGGAAACACAGTTTGAAGAAATTTACAATCATACGGTGTTTGAGGGGGAGGAACTTGATAAACTGGAGTATGAGACTTACGAATCGCTCAGTTATGCGTCGGTGAAATGGGAAGGAAAGCGCTATCTTGTTTTTTGCAAGGATATAAAAAATGAGATTGTGTTTTATCGGTTTGAGGATATTTCTTATGTCCGGAATAAAATGGAATGGCTGACCGTGTGTATGGGAATGATTACGTTGGCGGTTGCGGCGGTAACGCTAATCTTGCTGGCTGTTTTGTTAAAGCGCGCGTTAAGGCCGCTGCAGGAGCTGAATGATACGACGAGGCATATGGCGGCGGGGCAGTACGACTGGAGATTCGAGGTGAGACGCCGGGATGAGATCGGTCAGCTGCAGGAGAGCTTTAACAAAATGGCGGAGGCGGTAGAGGCGAGAACAAAAAGCTTAGAGGAGTCCGAGGCGAAAAAAACGTTGTTTATGGGAAATCTGACGCATGAGCTGAAGACGCCGATGACTGCGATTTCAGGCTATGCCCAGACCCTTCTGACCGTGAAGCTTAGCGAGGAGCAGCGGGAAGAGGCATTGCTGTATATTTATGAGGAATGTACCAGGCTGGAGCGTCTGTCTAAGAAAATGATGAAGCTTTTGGAGCTTGACTGCGACGGAGAACTGGAATTTTCAGATACGCCGGTCAAAGTCATTTTTGAGGCGGCGGCAAAATCCTGCGGGCGTACGCTGCGGGAGAGGCGGATAAAGCTTGAAATCACAGAGCATGGAGAGCATTTTTTAATGGATGCGGATCTGATGACGGATGTTGTGATTAACTTGGTCGACAATGCGATCTGGGCCAGCGAGCCGGGAGGGACAGTTCTCTTAAAGGCGTACGGAAGATATATCGAGGTGTGCGATTTCGGGCAGGGAATACCGAGAGAGGAACAGGATAAAATTTTAGAGCCGTTCTATATGATCGATAAATCCAGGAGCCGCAGGAAAGGCGGCGCGGGACTTGGACTCGCGCTTACCGCGACGATTGCAAAGCGGCATAATGTCACGCTTGCGATAGAGAGCGAACCGCAAAAGGGAACAAGAATGATTTTACAATTTGTTTAAAAAATGATGAATACTTGATGTAAGAATCCATGCTAGGATAATCTCGTAAGGTTGTTTTGGCATGGATTTTTTATGCGACACCATTTTGTTACGCATCGAAAGGAGAATAGATATGAGAAAAAATAAAAATTTACTTGCGTTTGGCCTGGCAATGACAGTCGTGTTTTCTGCCTGTCAGAACAGTCCGGATTCCTCAATCGTAAAGAACAAGGATTTTGACAACATGATCGACGAAGCGCAGAATACGGAGGGCGGTTTCAAGAGCGTGACGGACGTTGCAAAAAATTACGATAATTATCAGACGACAATCGACGACGAATCGCTGAAGGTCTCGGTAAACGTAGACGCGAAGGTCGATATTCCGGGAACCGGTCAGATGTCCGTTATGCGTGTGAAGCAAAAGAAGATGGATCAGGACTTTCTGAATAAAGTAAAGGAGGTGCTCGTGCAGGATGAGACGCTTTATGACGGAAGCGTAAAAGAGATGAAAACGAGAGCGATGATCGAACAGGAAATCCAGATGCTTCGGCAGCAGCTGGATGAATTTCCGGATATGAAAGACGAGACGCAGCGGATGATCGACGAGCTTCAGGCGGAATATGAGAGCACTAAGGACGAAATAGAATATGCGGATTACCCGTCGGACGGCCTGCTGCACAGCGTGGCAGAGCTGTATGAGAAAGATAAGCAGAACGATTTTTATTCCTGGGAGTACTCGCTGAACGCTTCCGGCGACGTGTACTATGGGGTCAGCGACGGAAAAAACGGGAAGTACACCGCCTTGTATGTACAGAACAATGAGGATTATGGGAACTGTCTTCGATATGACAGCGACAGTCACGGAGATATGAAGATTAGTCAGGTCGTTGTGGGCGAGACCAGCGATCTTGGAAGGTGGAAGATCGGGGAGGAGGATCCCAAGGATCACCTGCTGGTAGAGGGGGGAGAGACGGAAAACTATCTGCAGGAGTATACGGATATGCCGACAACTATAACGCAGGAAGAGGCGCAGGCGAAGGCCGGGGAGCTTTTGCGCAGTCTGGGACTTGACGATTTTGAGTGCAGCGAAGGAGGACTGTACGGTCAGGCGTGCGGCGTATTGGACGGCGGGGAGAAGACCGGATACCGCAAGGTGTACATTTTTAAATATTTAAGGAATATTGACGGTGTGTTTGTCGACAATGAAGGGGGCTCTAAGTATACCGACGGATGGCAGGGAGACGACTATGTCAAGAGAGAATGGGCCGGGGAGAATATAGAAGTCGTAGTCAACGATAGCGGAATTGTAGGGTTTTATTACAATTCGCCGGTGGAAATCACAGAAACGGTTGTAGATAAATCCAGCATGAAAAGCTTTGATGAGATAAAGCAGATTTTTGAGCAGATGGTTACCGTTGCGAATGCGAGAGGAGAAGGCAAAGACGAGGAGGACCGCGTTTCCATAGACGTACACAGCGTGGTTCTCCGCTATACAAGAATCAGCGAGGCCGACAGCTTTGATACGGGGCTTCTCGTTCCGGTATGGGATTTTATAGGAAAACGTACGGATGCTTACGGGGAAAAGGAAGCGGTTGACCAGAATGCGTGCATTATGACAATCAATGCGATCGACGGCTCGATTATCGACCGGACGCTGGGTTATTAGGATGAACGGCTTTGAGTCGGATTTAAAAAGAGGGCTTTGCTCCAAAGGCTTTGCGGCAAGCCTGATTGTAGAAGTGTTTATCTTATTTCAGGCGGGATTTGATTCTGACTTGTTTCGGATGAGTCTGCCGATTGCGGCGGCGTTTCCGTACGCTGCCGCCTGGCTTGTGGAATATAAGAGCGGATTTCTCAAAGCCTCTCTTCCAAGGTGTGGTATAACGCCGTATATTTTCGGGAAATTTTTTGCCTGCGGAATCTGTGGCGGACTTCCCGGGACGTTCGGATGCCTGGTATATAAAATCGCGCGCGAAGAGGCGGAAGAGATCAGCCTGATGTTGATTTTCGTGTCGGGAATGATGTGGGCGGTATTCTCGGCGACGCTGGCGGCATGGTCAAAAAGCCGCTATATTGCGTATGGCGGCGCTTTTGTCATATATTATCTGCTGATTATTCTCTATGAGAGGTATTTTGGAGCGCTCTATTGCCTGTATCCGTGCGAGTGGGTTTATCCAAAGCATACGTGGATATTTGGGGATTGGGGAATTGTGATAATGCTTTCGGGCGTGATGTTTATGCTGCTTGCAATGTATTACCGGATTTTAAGGAGGTGTATGGAGCGTGTATAGAGTCAGGCAGGTATGGCGGGTATCGTCTGCGAATTTTTACGGGTGGAGAAAAAATCCGAGGGTCTTTCTGGCTTTTTGCCTGGCATTTATCCTGTGCTTTCTCTTATCGGATAAGGCGGTGACGTTCGCCGCGGAGCATAATACGCTGCTGCAGCTTGCGGAGCCGTTTATCTGGACGTTTGGGGACGCCAATTCCGTGCTGTTGATATCGCTGCTGCTGCTGTTGCTGTTTGCGGACATGCCGAATCTTGGAAATGAGGTTCCGCTGTTTTTGCTTCGTATCAACCGAAGGACCTGGATGCTCGGGCAGATTGTGTATCTTGTGCTTTCGACCCTTGCGCTGACGTGCTTTATTTTATTATCCACTTGTATTCTCGCGGGGGCAAAGTCATACCCGGCAAATTTATGGAGCAACACGGCTGCGATCCTGGGATATTCGGATATCGGAAAAGAGATTGCAATTCCGGCGTTTGTAAAGGTGCTGGAGCTGTCGTTTCCGTACGAATGCATGCTGCACATTTTTTGCCTTATGCTTGGATATTCCGTTTTTATGGCGGCATTGATCTTGTATCTGAATTTGTGGAAGGAAAACGGCGGCATGATCGGCGGAATTGTATTTGGAGGTTACGGTTTTTTGCTGAATCCGGAAGTGATTGCGGAGTGGTTTGAGATTCCGATAGAGCGGATGAAGCTTGCGAATATCGCGTTCGGATGGCTGTCGCCGTTAAATCATGCGACGTACTATATGCACAATTTCGGTTATGACAATCTGCCGAAGCTTTGGGTGTCCTATACCTTTTTTGTGGCGGGAAGTATGGTATTGTTTGGCATGTCTTTGCACAGAATCCGAAATTACAGTTTTCATTTTACGGGCACGCAGAAGCGGTGAGAGGAAGGAGGCGCGGCGCATGGAAAGGCCGGCGGGAGTAATTGTAGAACATGTAAATAAAGCGTTTGGCAGGGAAAAGATTTTAAGAGACGTAAACTTCAAAATTTCCGCGGGGGAGATATACGGGATAGTCGGAAATAACGGAAGCGGAAAGACGGTGCTGATGAAATGTATCTGCGGTTTTTTAAAGCCGGATAGCGGAACGATTATTGTAAACGGAAAACAGGTCGGGAGGGAGTGCGATTTTCCGGACGGTCTGGGCGTCATTATCGAGACGCCGGGGTTTATTCCGAATTTGAGCGGATATAAGAATTTAAAAATTCTCTCGTCCCTGAAAGCGCGGATCGGAAAGCGGGAGATCGTAGAAAGCCTGAAACGCGTCGGACTTGACGCCGGAATGAAAAAGCCCGTTTCAAAGTATTCGCTCGGAATGCGCCAGAGACTTGGGATCGCACAGGCTATTATGGAAGACCCTGACGTATTGATTTTGGATGAGCCGTTTAACGGGCTGGATAAGGCGGGCGTTGCCAAGATGCGCGAGCTGCTGAAGGAATTAAAGGCGCAGGGAAAATCAATATTGCTTGCGAGCCACAATGCGCAGGACATAGAAGTATTATGTGACGCGGTTCATGAGATGGAGGACAGATGGGAATGAAATTTGTAAAGAAGTTGGCGGTTGTTTTGATATTACTTGGATTATTGACCGGGGGACAGATCTTGTATGCCGCGCAGCCGGATAGCGGAGCGGACGTCTCAAAAGACGGGGATACGCCGGAAGACATAGGGACGGGCGCGGCTGCGCGGCTTACCCTCGACAGCGAGAACCGCTATGACGGGATGGATAAGACGTATTCCGAGGGGTATGTCCCGAAAGTGGAAAACGGAAGCGTATATCTGGTAGCCCCGATTTTGAGCAGCAAAAATTTAAAGGACAACACGATAAAGGTTTCGCTTGATTTGGGGGACGCGCAGAGCGCGCCGTTTGTTCATAAGAATTATGAGAAAAATGTAAAATACCGGAAGGCAAAGGTAAACGACGGCGGCAAAAAAGTAAAGAGTTATGTGGTGGCGTTCTGGCTGGAGCTGAAAGGGGACCGCGTCAACGGCAGTTATCCGGTTACGCTTACGGCCGTGGCGGAGGATAAGGCCGGGAATCCGGTAGAGCAGACGTTTACCGTGTTTGTAACGATTACGGACGGCAAGAATCCGGGGGAGGAGCCCCAGCCGGCGGAGCCGGCCGCGGAACCCGAAGAGCCTCCCGTGTTTGCCCCGAAGGTGCTTGTTGCGTCCTATAAATTTTCGAAAGATGAAATTCTGGCGGGAGACGAGGTGACGGCGGAAATTACGCTCGTAAATACAAGCGGCGCGGATTCCGTAAAAAATATGACGGTAAGCGTCAGCGCGCCCACAGAGCAGTTTACGCTGATGGACGAATCCGATACAAAATATATAGAGGCGCTCGGCGCAAAAGAGACGCACGTTCTTTCGTACACATACAGGATTGGAGCGGCGGTTCCCGCGGGACAGTATCATTTTACGCTTGCCATGGATTATGCCGATGCAAAGGGGAACGTATATACCGGGGAGGGCAGAGTAAAGTGTTCGGTAAACCAGCCTGTGAAAATGCAGTTTGATCCGCTTTCAATTCCGTCGGAGCTTACCGTGTCGGATGTAGTCGAGGCGCAGGCTTTTGCGATGAATTTGGGCAGGAGCAAGGTTTACAATGTGAGGGCCGTTTTAGAGGCGGACGGGCTGACGGCTGCGGGCACGATTTTTATCGGGGATATTGAGCCGGGAGCGCAGGGCCAGGCGTCTGCGCAGATTACTGTCAGCGGACTGTCCGGGGGAGGAAGTTTGTACGGAGAGACAGAGGGAACGCTTACGTTTTATTATGAGAACGAAGCCGGAGAAGAATTAAGCGAGGTCACAAGTTTTCAGACTGCGATCGCGTCGCCGTTTTTGGGAAGCGGGAGCGAGCCGGAGGATGAGAGCGGCCAGTGGTGGATCATTATGGCGATAATTGGAGGGATACTTAGTATCTTTGCGGTCGTATTTTGTGTGGAAAAGATAAGGAAGAAAAGTGTATGAGGCGGTGGAAACGTTTTTGGAGGCTTAGAAAGCAGAACGATACCGTAAAAATGATGCTGCTCTATCTTGTGATCGGAGCCTGTTTTTTGGTAAACGTCATTTATAACGGCGTTTTGCTGTATCGGTTTCTTCAAAGTCCGATAGAGTATGTGTTGGCGGGAAATGCGTCGGGCGGCGTGCCTGGGGCGAAGCTTAGGGAGATTGCGGAACTGGAAAATGTGAAAGCGTTTAGCATGCAGGGGGAGATGGAAGTTACCATGAAATATCAGACGGCGGAAGAAATATCGTGCTCCTGTATCTGCCTGTCGAAAGAATATCTGAAACTGGCATACGGAATTGTGGAATCAGGGGCGACAAAGACGTTTTATGCCAACAGGGCGGCATATGAGCAGTTGAAGCGGGGAAGCGATTACGAAGGAAATGGCGAAGAAAATATTGCACGCGTAACGTATACCATAGAAGCGTTGGAAGAGGCGGAAGAGGGAAGAAAGGGAAGCGCGAATGTCGTACTTCTTACAGACATTCGCGCTGACGGGGAACCCGTAATGTTTTGCGGCGGAGACAGCGTAGATTATGGAAAGAGTACGCTTGTAAGAGTTCTTGCAAAAAAGCGGGAGATGGATCAAAAAACGGCAAACAGTCTGCAGCGGACAGGATTTACAGTCGAGAATACCGGCGAGCTGCAAAAGGATGCGTATGTGCAGGAGCTGAAGCTGGTTAGAATGAGTTATGGACTAGCTGTCGCGGCAGTCTGTTTTGTGGGGGCGTGGGTGATGTGGCGCAGCGTGGATTTGTGCAGCTAAGCAGTTTTTTTGTTCTGGAAAAGGATGTTACATACAGGTTCAAATGAATGCCGATGTATGATAAAGGAGAAATATTTTTTGAGGATAAACCCGTTTCGGATGCAGACTTGGAAGATATTGATTTTGTTCTTCAAAAAAGTCTCTCGGATTCAAAGTAGTTAGCGCAATGCGTCGCCGTCTCTCTGACGTATTTTTTTGCGGAACTCGGATGGGGACAGGCCGCTTTGTTTTTTAAACAGGCGGCTAAAATAGAGCGGATTGTCGTATCCGACAATATCGGCGATTTCCGTCACGTTATATTCCGTAGTTTCCAGCAGGCTTTGCGCGTTGGCAATCCGCATCGAAAGGATATACTGCATGGGCGTGGAACCGATAAATTCTTTAAAGCTGCGTATAAACCAGCTTGTGCTCATGCCGCGGGAAGCGGCATAGTTCTCGATGCGAAAAGACGTATTATAGTGTTCCTGAAAATAAGCCACGGCTGCTTCCATTTCCTGTTCCAGATAACTGAAAGAGGGTTTGGGCCGGCCGGCGGACTGCCGCCGGATCATAATGAAGATCTGGCGCAGTAAAAGGCTTAGGTATTCTTCGTAATTTTCCCTGCACATCTGTAATTCCTGAATCATCTGAGTAAAAATACGTTTATATTCCAGCGACGTGCCGGTGTAAATGACATGTACGGAGTCTGCGACGCCGTATTGCCGCAGGATATTTTTGACGTCGTTTCCGGTAAAGTGCACCCAGTATACTTCCGGCTGGTCCGCGCCGTAATAGTAATATTTCTGTTCTTCTTTGGGACGGTATATGACCATGTGTCCGGCGGTTACGATTTCTTCCCTGCCGTTAAAAAAGAAATGTGTTTTGCCGGAAGCAATATAGAGAAGCTGGAAGTCAAGTCTTCCGCGGGGGCGGTATGTCGGCAGCTTTGGCTTTGTATATAGACGGTAGGTTCCGCAGCTTCCGACAAACAGAGGGTGTTTTCTGTCTTTGAAATCTCGCATTGTGTTGTGCCAGTAGGCGCTGTTCGTATACATCTGAAATCCTCCTTGCAATTGTATTGTATCATTTTGTGCATGTTTTGTCTAATACGGAATATGGAAATACCGCGCCTGCCCCAATATAATAGAATCAGAAAAAAGTTACAGGGGGTGTTGCAATGATTGTTCCAAGATATTACGAGGATTTGCATGTGCTGCATGAAAACACAATGCCGGACCGGTCGTACTATATTCCGGCGTCCGGATTTGCGGATGCGCTGACAGAGAGGAGGGAGGATTCGGACCGTTTCCAAATGCTGAGCGGAGAGTGGAGGTTCCGCTATTATGAGAGCATTTATGAGTTACAGGAGCGTTTTTATGAGACTGATTATGATTTTCGCTCTTTTGCGCGCGTAACTGTGCCGGGGGTATGGCAGAATTACGGATACGATACGCATCAATATACGAACATCAGGTATCCATTTCCGTTTGATCCGCCGTATGTGCCGCAGGATAATCCGTGCGGGGCGTACATCCGTGAATTTTACTATGAGCGCGATGCGAACGCGCCGGGGGCGTATCTGAATTTTGAAGGGGTGGACTCCTGCTTTTACGTTTGGCTCAACGGGCGGTACGTGGGATATAGCCAGGTTTCCCATTCCACCAGCGAGTTTGACGTGACAAAGCATTTGCGGGAGGGCGTCAACACGCTTGCGGTGCTGGTGCTTAAGTGGTGCGACGGGAGCTATCTGGAGGATCAGGACAAGTTTCGTATGAGCGGGATTTTTAGGGACGTATATCTATTAAAGCGTCCGCGGGACGGGGTGTTTGATTATTTTATCAGAACAAAGCCGCAAAAGGCTGCTGCTGCCGTTGAGGTCCGGTTGACGTACTTGAATCGGGTCGTCCCGACTAAGCTGACAATCTGCGATATGGCGGGGAAGACTGTGGCGGAACAGTTCATAGGGAAGCAGGATGACAAAAAATCCTGCGGCCTTAAGATGGAGATTTCAGATCCGGTTTTGTGGAGCCCGGAAAATCCGTATCTGTATACGCTGCTGATTGAGACGGAGAAGGAGACGATTGTCGAGAAGGTTGGCATCCGCGAAATCCATATTGCGGATGGGATTGTATATTTCAATGGAATGCCGTTGAAATTTCACGGAGTAAACAGGCACGATTCCGATCCGAAAACAGGTTTTACCGTGGATGCGGAACAGATGAAGCGCGATTTGATTCTGATGAAGCAGCACAATATCAATGCCGTGCGCACCAGCCATTATCCAAACGCGCCCATATTTTATCAGCTGTGCGATGCATACGGCGTCCTGGTAATGGACGAGGCGGACAATGAAAGCCATGGGCCGGCGGAATTATTTTATGCGGACAACAGCTGGGAACAGAAAAGCAAGCGTTGGAATGAGACGATTTCCGATAATCCGGATTTTATGGAGGCGACGCTCGACAGGACGAGAAAATGCGTTATGAGGGATAAAAACCGTCCCTGCGTGGTGATCTGGTCGATGGGAAATGAAAGCGCGTACGGGTGCAACTTTGAGGCGGCGCTTAAGTGGACCAAAGAGTTTGACCCGGACCGGCTGACGCACTATGAGAGCGCGATTTACAGAAGCGATAAGAGGCGGTATGATTTTTCAAACATCGACCTTTACAGCAGGATGTACCCGTCTGAAGAGGAGATGGAAGAGTATTTAGAAAGTAAACCGGATAAACCGCTTATTTTATGCGAGTATTGCCATGCAATGGGAAACGGGCCGGGAGATCTGGAGGATTATTTTCAGATATTTGAGAAGTACGATACGGCGTGCGGAGGATTTGTCTGGGAGTGGTGCGATCATGCGGTCAGTCGGGGAATTGCGCCGGACGGAAGAGAAATTTATTTTTACGGGGGAGATCACGGGGAAGACATCCACGACGGAAATTTCTGTATGGACGGTCTTGTTTATCCCGACCGCAGGCCGCACGCCGGTCTGCTGGAGTATAAAAATGTGTGCCGGCCGGCGAGAGTTCTGGGCGTAAATCAGAAGACGAAAACGATAACGCTTCACAATTTTTTGAATTTTACGGATTTGCGGGACTATGCAAAGATTCGGTATGAGGCAAGCTGCGACGGCGCGTTGTATGACGCGGGGGAGCTTTCTTGTCCGTCCGTCCCGCCGCATGAGAGCAGAGATCTCTCTTTCGATCTGAAAATTCCAAAAAAGGGTAGGGTGTTCGTCAGACTGATCTACGAACTTTTAAAGGAGGACGGGATACTGCCGTCGGGCCATATACTGGGATTTGACGAGGTTCTTCTTTTGAATGAAGACGAGAGAAACCAGGCCGCGCTGCGAATGCTCGATCAGGAGCCGGAGGCGGCGGGGAAAATACGCGTTGCGGAGGAAGACGCGCGTCTTATTCTGCGGGGGGACGATTTCTGTTATACGTATGACAAAAGGACCGGTATGTTTTCCGACATCGTATTTGGGGGAAAGAAGCTGTTAAAGCGGCCGATGGAGGTAAATATCTGGCGTGCGCCTACGGATAACGACAGAAATATCAAGTCAGAGTGGATGCGCGCCGGCTATGACAGGGCGGTCGGCAGGGCATATAAGACAGTATGCGAAGCGGCCTCGGATCGGATTGTCATAAACAGCCGCACGTCGGTGTCGGCCGCGGCGGTGCAGAAGATACTCGATATCGAAATCACATGGACCGTTCGGGGGGACGGACAGATAGATATCCGTATGGACGTGCAAAAGAATCCGGAATTTCCGGAGCTGCCGAGATTCGGGCTGCGTTTGTTTCTGGAGGAAGAGTTCAATCAGGCGGCGTACTGCGGCATGGGGCCGGGGGAAAGTTATCGCGATAAATGCCGGGGGGCATATCATGGAATCTTTGAGTCCGGGGTAGAGGCGCTGCATGAGGATTACATCAGGCCGCAGGAAAACGGCAGCCGTTTCGACTGCGATTATGCGACGGTTTTTGCAAAGGGGTATGGGGTTACCGCCGTGTCGCATAAACGTTTTTCGTTTCAGGCGTCGCGCTATACGCAGGAGGAGCTGACGCGAAGAAAGCATAATTACGAGCTGCGTCCGTCGGGCAGCACCGTTTGGTGTCTGGATTACGCTCAAAACGGAATCGGTTCAAACAGCTGCGGACCGCGTTTGCAGGAAAAATATCGCTTTGATGAAGAAAGATTCCGGTTTTC
>CANDCP010000003.1 GCA_947383215.1 uncultured Roseburia sp. | reverse complement strand
CCGGGGTTCTGGCGTGCTTGTATCTGGCGGCAATTTTTTCACTGCGTTTTATCATGCGAAGAGAGTAGGAGATTATGGCGTACACAAAAAATATGACGGAAGGCAAACCGTTTCCGATAATTTTTGCATATTTTTTACCTGTGCTGTGCAGCACGATCTGTCAGCAGCTGTACAGCATCATAGACACAATTGTAGTCGGAAAAGGGATCGACGATATGGCGCTGGCGGCCGTGGGGGCGACCGGTTCCATCACTTTTTTTATATTTGGATTTATCATAGGGCTTGGAAGCGGAATGGCCGTGCTGATGGCGCAGGCGTATGGAGCCGGTAACTACGAAAGGCTGCGAAAGACGATTACAATGGGATTTATTTCCTGCGGAATTGTCGGATTCACGATGATGGTTGTCAGTATGGTATGTATGCGTCCGCTGCTGGTTTTGCTAAAGACCTCGGAACTGATATTGGATAACGCTTTTTTATACATTATGATGATTCTTGCGGGAATTCCCCTGATGCTTACATATAATTGTCTGGGTGGGATTTTAAACGCGCTGGGGGACAGCAGGACGCCTCTCGTGGCGGTGCTTATTTCTTCCGTGATAAACATAGCGCTCGACGTGTTCTTTATTATGGGATGCCATATGGGCGTGGAAGGAGCGGCCTTGGGTACGCTGATTGCACAGACGTGTTCCGGCGTTTTTTGCTTCTTAAAGGTGCGGAACATCACGTTTATTCACCTGAAAAAAAATGATTGGGAATTGGATACGTCTCTGATTCGAGAAGAGTTTAAAGTGGGAGTTCCGGTTGCCTTTATGAATTCCGTCACGGCGGTAGGTTGTCTTTTGCTGCAATACTTTGTAAATATGCTGGGCGTCAGTTATACGGCCGCGTACTCTGCCTGTTCAAGGATTACGGAGTTTATGATGCAGCCGTGCGGGGCAATCGGGATTGCAATGAGTACTTATGCGGGACAGAATCTCGGAGCCGGAAAAATTGACAGGATTAAGCAGGGATTAAAAAGCAGCTTTGGCGTTGCCGTTGCGCTGGCGGCTATTACCGGATTGCTGTTATTATGTATTCCGGGCCCGCTTGCCTCCTTAATGCTTTCGGAGCGGACCAATATTGAGCTGGCGGTTATTTATCTGCGCATCTGCGGCGCAATGATGTGGTCGATCAGTTTTCTGTTTTTGACCAGAAATACGTGTCAGGGAATGGGATTTACCGTAATTCCTATGATATCGGGTTTTTTAGAGCTGGCGGCGAGAGTGGTTCTTGTGATAATTCTCACGCCGAGGATCGGGTTTGCTGCGATTGCAGTTGCGGAGGTGGGCGCGTGGACGTCGGCGTTTCTCTTAAACGGACTGTATTTGTTTTATAAGTTAAAGTGTCTTTAGATAACGTGTTCCTGAAAAATCGGCGCTGTGAAGTTTTCACGGCGCCGGTTTTTAAAAAGCGCTTAGATTTTTTTCAGATACCGTTTTTCGGCCTGGTTGATACATTGGTATAAGCCCATGGCAATTATGCAGAGTACGAGGATGGACATGATGACCCAGTCCAGCTTAAAAACCTGGCTGCCGTAAATGATCAGGTATCCGAGGCCGACTTTTGCGGCGATAAATTCACCGATAATCACGCCTACAAGGCAAAGTCCGATGTTAACTTTCATAATGCTAAGTAAAGACGGGATATTTCCGGGAAGCATAACGCGGAGGAGAATGTCTTTCCTGCCGCCGCCCAGTGTTTTGACCAGCTTGATTTTTTCGCTGTCTGTCTCTGTAAAAGCGGTATAAAGGCTTAAGATCGAACCGAAAATGGCGACGGACATACCGGTTATGATAATCGTTTTATAGTTGCCGCCCAGCCAGACGATAAGAAGCGGGGCAAGCGCGGATTTTGGCAGAGAGTTCAGCACAACGAGGTATGGTTCCAGCGTTTTTGAGATTCTGTCGTTTAACCACAGGCACGTCGTGATAAACAGGGTAAAGAGCAGGACGAGCGTAAAGCTGGCCAGTGTTTCGAACAGCGTGATTCCTATATGGAACAGGAGCCTTTCCGTTCGCAGCATATCATAGAAACATCGTACGACGCGGGAGGGGCTGCTGAAAATAAAAGAGTCAATGATACCAAGGTCGGCGGCAGCTTCCCATAAAACCAGGAAGAGAAGGAGAATCAGCGAGCGGGCAATATGGATTTGAACGGTACGTTTTTTCTGTCTGTGAATATAAAGTTCCTGTGCGCTAAGTTTCGGCTTCATTTGATTCAAACTCCTTCCAAATTAAATTAAAATACGTTTTAAATTCATCGCAATTTCTTTTTTCCAATGGCGATAGATTTTTATCGAGAGAAATTGGGACGATGGTCTTGATTTTTCCCGGGTGTTTGGACAAAACGAGGACTTTGTCGCCCATAGAGATTGCCTCGGACAAGTCGTGGGTTACGAGGATCGCGGTTTTTTTCTCCTGGCGGATAATCGTTCCGATATCATCGCTGACCTTCAGGCGTGTCTGGTAGTCCAGGGCGGAAAAAGGCTCATCTAACAAAAGCAGTTCGGGCTTTAGAACAAGCGTGCGAATCAGCGCTGCGCGCTGGCGCATTCCGCCCGATAGCTCCGAGGGACGTTTTTGTGCAAAGGCCGACAGGCCGTATGTTTCGAGCAGTTTGTCGGCGTAAGCGCCTGTTTCACGGGAAAGTTTTTTCTGAATTTCGAGTCCGAGCAGGATATTGCGGCGGATTGTGCGCCACTCAAATAAGTGGTCTTTCTGGAGCATATAGCCGAAGCGCTGCCGGCTGGATTCGGTGATATTCGTTCCCTCGTAAATTATTTCTCCGGATTCCGGTGCGATAAGACCGCAGATCAGGGAGAGAAGCGTGGACTTTCCACATCCGCTTGGCCCTACAACGGAGAGAAATTCTCCTTTGTTTAATTTGAAATTAATATCGCTGAGCGCAGGCGTTTCGCCTGTCATAGAATGGTAACTGTAATTTATATTTTTACATTCAAGGATTGGTTCCATAGAAAACCTCGCTTATAAATCGCAAATATGATATTGAAAAATAGAATTTCCTGTGATATATCATATGAAAAAGGCTTGAAAGTGTGTGTTTGACGGAGCTTTCGCGTCATATGGAAAGGAAGACGACATGAATTGGAATTATCAGAAAATATTGGAGAAAACGATCGAAGAGAATCAGTCGAAAAATGTAATACCGACTTTATTTTTGCACAGCTGCTGTGCGCCGTGCAGTTCATATGTTTTAGAGTATCTCTCCGATTATTTTAAGATAACGGTATTCTACTATAACCCCAATATTTATCCGGATGAGGAATATGAAAAACGGGCGAGAGAGCAGGAGGAGTTTATCCGGCGTTTTCCGGCGAAAAATAAGATAGATTTCGTGCAGGGGAGTTTTGACAAAGCGCGTTTTTATGAAACCGTGCGGGGACTGGAGGATATGCCGGAGGGGGGAGAGCGCTGTTTTCGCTGCTATGAGCTGCGTCTTCGCGAGGCGGCGGAGCGGGCGGGGCGCATGGGTATGGATTATTTCACGACGACGCTGTCGATCAGTCCGTTAAAGAACGCGCAAAAGCTGAATGAGATCGGGGCACGGCTCGCGGAGGAATACGGCGTGTCCTATCTCCATTCTGATTTTAAGAAAAAAGACGGATATAAGCGCTCGGTGGAGTTGTCGCGCGAGTATGGGATGTACAGACAGGATTACTGTGGATGCGTTTTTTCACAGAACCGCCGCGTCCGAAAGGAAAAATAAAAAGAAAGAATGGATGTGCGGTGCAACCTGTGGTAACATATGTTTAGTTGGAAGAAAAACAATGCAAAGAGAAAGTGAGGAAGTGTTATGGCACAATTGTGGGGAGGACGCTTTACCAAAGAGACAGACCAACTGGTCTATAATTTTAACGCGTCCATATCCTTTGACAAAAAGTTTTATAAACAGGACATCGAGGGCAGTATCGCGCACGTATGTATGCTGGGCAGACAGGGGATTTTGACAAAAGAAGAGATGCAGGCGATCGTAAAGTGCCTTGATGAGATCCGCGGGGATGTAGAGGCGGGCAGGCTGGAGATTACCGATGAATATGAGGATATTCACAGCTTTGTAGAGGCGAATTTGATCGACCGCCTGGGCGATACCGGAAAGAAGCTGCATACGGGACGGAGCAGGAACGATCAGGTGGCGCTTGATATGCGTCTTTATACAAGGCTGGAAGTGCTGTATACGGACGGGCTTTTAGAAGAGCTGTTAGAGACGATCTTAAAAATTATGGAGGACAATACGGAAACGATTATGCCGGGATTTACGCATCTGCAGAAGGCGCAGCCGATTACACTGGCGCACCATATGGGCGCTTATTTTGAGATGTTTAAAAGGGATAGACAGCGCCTTTTCGATATCTTTAAGAGAATGAATTACTGTCCGCTTGGTTCCGGCGCGCTTGCGGGGACTACTTATCCGCTGGACCGCGAATATACGGCAGAGCTGATGGGATTTGACGGACCGACGTTAAACAGCATGGACGGCGTGTCGGACCGTGATTATTTAATCGAGTTTTTATCCGCCCTGTCCATGATCATGATGCATTTAAGCCGTTTTTCGGAAGAAATTATTATATGGAATTCCAATGAGTACCAGTTTGTGGAGATCGACGACGCGTACAGCACCGGGAGCAGTATTATGCCGCAAAAGAAGAATCCGGATATTGCGGAGCTTGTGAGGGGAAAGACAGGAAGGGTATACGGCGCGCTTATGTCGCTGCTTACGACAATGAAAGGGATACCGCTTGCCTATAATAAAGACATGCAGGAGGATAAAGAGCTGGCGTTTGACGCGATGGATACGGTAAAGGGGTGTCTTGCGCTGTTTCAGGGGATGCTCGCTACCATGAAGTTTCACAGAGAGCGGATGAGAAGGAGCGCAAGCTGCGGATTTACAAACGCGACGGACGCTGCCGATTATCTTGTAAATCACGGCGTACCGTTCCGTGACGCGCATGGGATTGTGGGACGGATTGTTCTCTACTGCATCGAAAAGGGAATTGCGATTGACGAGATGTCTCTGGAGGAATTAAAGGCAATCAGTCCGGTGTTTGAAAACGATATTTATGAGGCTATATCCATGGAAACTTGCGTGAACAAGCGACTGACAGTCGGAGCGCCGGGAAAGAGCGCTATGGAGGCTGCGATTGCCGCCGGGAGAAAATATCTGGAAGAGAATCATGACACAGATTGGTTTACGGTTACGCGTGAGGCGTAATATTGGTACATTTGTATAAGAAAGGGGCAATCCACATGCCAAATTCTGATAAAATGTGAATTGTTTTTTTCCGGGAAATCGTATAACATATTTACCAGAAAGACAGTTGTATGCGCAATGCGGACACAGGAGAGAGAGGCAGGAGCACGGCTGAAAAACAGATAAGGAGATCACAAGATGAGTGGCAAGTTGAGAGTTGGTATTTTAGGCGGAACCGGAATGGTAGGGCAGAGATTCATTTCTTTGTTGGAGAACCATCCCTGGTTTGAGGTAACTACGATTGCGGCAAGCGAGAGAAGCGCGGGAAAGACTTATGAGCAGGCGGTGGGGGAGCGCTGGAAAATGGATACGCCGATGCCGCAGGCCGTTAAGAATATAATTGTAAAAAACGTAAACGAAGTGGAGAGCGTAGCGGCTGAGGTTGATTTTGTATTCAGCGCCGTGGACATGACAAAGGATGAAATTAAGGCGATCGAGGAGGCGTATGCCAGGACCGAGACGCCGGTCGTATCGAACAACAGCGCGCACAGGTGGACGCCCGACGTGCCGATGGTAGTGCCCGAGATTAATCCGGAGCATATGAAGGTAATTGAATATCAGAAGAAAAGGTTGAATACAACGAGAGGTTTTGTCGCGGTCAAACCGAACTGTTCGATTCAAAGTTATGCGCCGGTGCTCACGGCGTGGAAAGAGTTTGAGCCGTACGAGGTGGTTGCGACAACGTATCAGGCGATTTCAGGCGCCGGGAAGACGTTTAAGGACTGGCCGGAGATGGAGGGGAATATTATTCCTTATATTGGCGGAGAGGAAGAGAAGAGCGAAAAGGAGCCGCTTCGTATCTGGGGCGAGATTCGAGACGGAGTAATCGAGCCGGCCGCTTCTCCCGTTATTACCTGTCAGTGTATTCGCGTGCCCGTGTTAAACGGCCACACTGCGGCCGTGTTTGTAAAATTCAAAAAGAAGCCGACGAAAGAGCAGCTGATTGAAAAGCTCGTGAATTTTAAAGGCGTACCGCAGGAGCTTTCCCTTCCGAGCGCGCCAAAGCAGTTTATTCAATATCTGGAAGAAGATAACCGTCCGCAGGTATCGTTAGATGTGAATTACGAGAACGGGATGGGCGTGAGCGTAGGCCGTATCCGTGAGGACAGTGTTTACGACTGGAAGTTTGTGGGCTTGTCCCATAACACGGTCAGAGGCGCGGCGGGCGGAGCCGTGTTGTGCGCGGAGCTGTTAAAGGCGCAGGGCTATATCACTGCGAAATAAAATCAATACATGCATCAGGCGATCGACGAACAGCCATATCTCAAAAGGGGTATGGCTGTTATAAATTTATTGCAAAATCAGAACATATCCGGGAACTGTACGCATATATATAGAAGAATTTCTTATTGAGGAGTGTTGGGATATGCAGCAGTTTATGCTTCCGGCAGGATATCGCGAGTTTTTTTTGATGATCGACCAGTGTGAGAAAGAGGTGGAGCTTTATACAGGAGAAGGATTCCACTTAAATTTAAAATCAAAACTCTGTCAGTTTGTGGCGCTTACCAGCGTTTTTTATGAGAAAAAAATAGAAGAATATGAGCTGATCACGAATTGCGAGGAAGATACCGTACGCCTTCTTCGGTTCTTTGTATCATAAACAGGAGTAGTTTGCCGCATCTTAGGGCAAAATGATACCGTAGCTAAGCGGGCGTTAAATTGGCGCCGTTAAGCAGCGATAAAGCACAATTGACAAAGAGCGGAGAAAACAAGATGAAATTGACAAAGAGTGAAAAAGACTGGATTTTATACGATGTCGGAAATTCGGCGTTTATACTTCTGGTATCGACAATTATGCCGATATACTTCAATTATCTGGCGGGTAAAGGGGGCCTGACGTCGGTCGACTATATCGCGTACTGGGGCTATACGGCGTCCCTCGCAACTTTAATCGTGGCGTTTTTGGGGCCGGTATTTGGAGCGTTGGCGGATACAAAAGGATATAAAAAGCCGATTTTTGCGGCAATGATTCTTTTGGGTTCGATCGGGTGCGCCTGTCTGGGATTTGTAAAACAGTGGCTATGGTTTCTCATTATTTATCTGATTGCAAAGATCGGGTATTCCGGAAGCCTGATTTTTTATGATTCTATGCTGCGGGACGTGACGGAGGAGGAGCGTTTAGACGAGGTTTCTTCACAGGGCTTTGCGTGGGGATACATCGGGAGCTGTATTCCGTTTGCCGCCTGCCTGTTTTTGGTGCTTGGAAGAGAGCGGTTTGGTCTGTCGATGGAAACCGCAATGGCGCTTTCGTTTTTTATGATTGCGGTATGGTGGGCAGTTATGTCCGTTCCGCTTCTTAGAGGATACCGTCAGAATTATTATGTAGAAAAACAAAAATACGCGGTGTTGGACAGCTTTAAGCGTCTTGTAAAAACGTTTCAGAATGTGCGGCAGGAGAAAAAGATTTTTGTATTTCTTCTGGCATTTTTTTTCTATATCGACGGGGTCTACACGGTGATCGATATGGCGACGGCGTACGGTTCGGCGCTGGGGCTTGATGCAACGGGACTTTTGATAGCCCTTCTTGTAACGCAGATCGTGGCGTTTCCGTTTTCTATTTTATTCGGAAGGCTGGCGAAAAGGCATAAGACAGAGAATCTGATTACCGTATGTATTGCGGCATATCTTGGAATTGCCGTCTTCGCTGTATTTTTAGAGACACAGATACAATTTTGGATTCTTGCGGTGCTTGTGGGGATGTTTCAGGGGGGAATCCAGGCGTTATCGCGTTCCTATTTCACGAGGATTATTCCCGCGAAACAGTCGGGGGAATATTTCGGGCTTATGGATATCTGCGGAAAAGGCGCGTCCTTTATGGGGACTGCGCTTGTCGGGCTCGTTTCCCAGACGACGGGAAGCGTAAATCTCGGCGTCGGAGTCATTGGGATCCTGTTTGTAATCGGAATCATACTTTTTCGGATTGCGGCCGGAATCGAATGGGATAAGGGAAAACGATGAAATCGTGAGGTTGTCATGAAACAGTAAGTATGGTAGAATAATATGCGACAAAGCAAAAGGAGGAGCGCTATGAGCAAAGTTGCAATACTCACCGACAGTTCCAGCGGAATTACGCAGGCGGAGGCGAAAAAGTTTGAGATTACCGTATTACCAATGCCTTTTTTTATAAACCATGAGACGTGTTACGAGGGTGTAGATTTGACGCAGGAGATATTTTATCAGAAGCTCGCGCAGGGAGTAGATATTTCCACCTCTATGCCTGCGGTTGGAAACGTCACGGATACCTGGGACGGTCTTTTGAAAGATTACGATGAAGTGGTGTATATTCCGTTGTCAAGCGGATTAAGCAGCTCCTATGAAACTGCGGTGATGCTGGCGCAGGATTACGATGGCAGAGTGGAAGTTGTGAATAATCAGCGCGTATCGGTGACGATGAAGCAGTCGGCCCTGGACGCCAAGCAGCTGGCTGACAGGGGAATGTGCGCAAAGGAAATAAAAGAAGTTTTGGAGAAAAACAGATTTGAGTCCAGTATTTATATTATGGTGGATACGCTGACCTATTTAAAAAAGGGCGGGAGGATTACGCCGGCTGCCGCGGCGCTTGGAACGCTGCTGAAGCTTAAACCGGTGCTTCAGATACAGGGAGAAAAATTAGACGCGTTTGCCAAGGCCAGAACCATAAAGCAGGCCAAAACGATTATGACGCAGGCGATGGCGGACGATTTCGAAAAACGATTTCACGATCCGCAGGGGGAACACATTCACCTGTTTGTTGCGCATACGAATAATCAGGATGCGGCGCTGGAATATCAAAAAGAATTATCGGAGCGTTTTTGTGGCAAGACGATTGAGATACAGGCTCTGCCGTTGAATATAGCCTGTCATTTGGGCCCCGGTTCTCTTGCGATTGCCTGCTCCTGCGAGTTAAACGTATAGCGCAGTCGCCTATGCATGGTCAAGACGCTTTAAGTGTTCCAGGTATTTGGGAGAAATCTTTATTTTTGTATAGACGTCGGCATATTCCCTTGCGGTGAGTTCCAGCACATAATTTTGCGTGTGGTTTTTGCAAACGCCGTGCGCGGCTGCAAGGTCTGCGGCTTTATTGTAGGCGACGGCGGCTTTGGCCTCCGTGGAGTATGTTCCGATTTTATGGTTGCCGTTGAGATGAATCTGAACGCGGTAGCGCGTCGTTCCGTTTTTTTCGACGGCGGTGACGCCGGTGTATTTGTTGACGACGATAATATTTGAGTAGCGGTAGTCAAGGGGGTCGCCGTTGGCAAATTTATAATCTCTGCCGGCTACGGCGTAATTTTTAATACCGTAGCGGGAGAGAATAGAAAGCTGCATGCCGTAGTCATTGACGTATAAGTGCCCCTGACGTTTTAAAATTTTGTGGCTGGAATAAAAAAACAGATCGTCGATATCAAATTTTAATTCTTCAGAGACAGAAAGGTAATAAATAAAATAGTTTGATCGAAGATAAATCGGATTTTTGATATATATTCCATTGTCGCGAAAGTTGGCGAGCGAGACGATTTTGTCATAGCTTAAGGCAAAGCGGTTCCGGAAACAGTCGGCCGGCATGACATTCTTGGCAACAAGAATGCCGCCGGCTTCTTTATATGCTTCGTGAGCCTTTTGTTCCGTGTCGAAACTGCCCAGGCTGATGTGTTTATTATGAAACGTAATATTGGAGCGGTAATAAATCGTACCGTCCTTTTTTTGTGCAGCGTAAACTCCGGCAAGCATGGCAATTCCCTTCCGATTGATTTCTTACCTTTAGTATACCATTACAGGTTCTCATTTTTCAATGCGTCAATTGTATTTTCTTTTGCAAGCCTGCGCATGGAGTAGACCATAGTCGCCCCTACCACCGCAAAAACGCTGCCTACGGCGATTGCGATGCTGTACCACGGGATGAAAAAGTTCATTTCAAGTCCGTTTGCGACGGAGCGGTAGATCAGCCAGGTCACAAAGAACGAGGCCGGAAGTCCGTACAAAAGTCCCTTGCAGCCGTATAACAGGCATTCAAACCGCATCATTTTTCCAAATCCCGAAGGAGTAAGCCCTACGGAGCGCAGCATGGCGAATTCGCGTTTTCGAAGAATAATATTGGTCGAAATTGTGTTAAATACGTTGGCTGCGGCGATCAGAGAGATCAAAATTATAAAACCGTAGGAAAAGATATTAATTACGGTAATCATGGCGCGCTCTTCCTCTGCGGACGCGGAAAGGTCGTAAAGGGGATCCGTGGAAAGACCGTTCTTTTCCAGGACAGCCTGAATATCGTTATACGCCTGTTGATGATCGTCGCACCGTATGTTAATGACCGTGTTTGTGTGTTCCTTCAGAGGAAGATACGGAATATTGGCATACTCCTGTGTCTGATCCAGAGAGGAAAACAGAGCGGACATCATCGTATATGGATAGAACAGCTGCGGGATATCCGTGAGGTTTGAAATGTCTGCGGAAATATCGGAAATTCTGTCTCCGATCGCGACAGGGAACAAAAACTCCTCGCCCAACTCGCCGTTGTCGTCGATCGGACAGGGCAGAAGGGAGATTTCCGGTATTGTTTTTTCAGAAAACATTGCAAAATCATGATATTTGCGGTTTGCCGAATCATAAATGTGCAGAGAGTCCATAAGCAGGCCAAGCGGTTTTTGCGTATCGAAATATTTTTCTTCCGTAAGTTTGTTTTCCGCCAGCAGGTTACGGAAGGAGGAATCCTGTACAAAGGTGACGAGGAGCTGCATCTGCGGAACATTTTCCTGCTGCCCGTTTGCCGCGTTTTGCCCGGCATTTGCCTGCCGGTGGGAGAGATATTTATCGCTCAAATATTCATCCCCAGTTGTCATGATCGTATAAAAGCCCGCCGTGTAATTCGTATTTTTTAAACCCTTCACGGAGGCGATATCCTCCAGAAATCGATCCGGCGAGTAATCGTCTGTATAACTTAAGTAATACCTCAGATCACAGGCGTGATTATTATAGATTCTGCTGACAGAGGTAGTAAGATAAGCGCAAAAGCTGCTTGCCGAGATAAAGAGCACAATGCTCAAAAACAGGGATATAACGGTGGCGCGGTATTTTTTCCGGCTTCGTTTGTAATTTTTTGAGGCAAGCATTCCCTCAAATTTGAACAGCTTTTCAGTCAGTTTCCATGTTTTGACTTTTCCCGGGCGGATTGAGATATCGCCGGTTTGGCGGATTGCGTCGATAGCGGATACCTTAAGCGCGCGTCTGGCCGGCAGGTACGCCGAAATCAAAACGGTAAAAAAGGCGATAGCGGCGGCAATGACGAGAGCCGGGACGGAAGGGTGCAGGCTCAAAGAGACGGTGCTGTCGGACGCGTAAAATCCTGCAATCATATCGCCGGTAAAATAAAACGTAACGCCGATTCCGAGAAGTCCGGATAAAATTCCGAGCGGGATGGCGATCAGGCACAGATAGGCGGCTTCAAAGAGCACGCTCGTTGTGAGCTGTCTGCGGGTTGCCCCGATGGAGGTAAGTAGGCCAAACTGTTTTGTCCGCTCGCTGATAGAGATAGAAAACGCGTTGTAGATCAGCGAGATGGATCCGAAGACGATTATGATAATTAAGATGGCGCCGAGGGAAATCAGAACATTGTTAAAGGTGCTTTCACCGGAATATCCATATAGCCGCATCAGACTGTAATTTAAATCGAAATATTCATTTACATGCTCGTCTAAAAATTTAGAGAGCATTTTTCCGTTTTTCAGGCAGAAATAGACGTCATGGTAGGCGTCTGTTTCTCCGCTGGATGCGGTCAGCGCTGTGTAGCCGGGCGCGGAATAGTCTTCGAAGGACGGGCGTTCGTAGAAGCCTACGACTGTGTATGTTTTTTCGGAGGTTTTCCGGAAGGTTTCTGTCAAAATGACAGAAGCGCTCTCGTCATACCTGTCCGGTTCTTCCTCCTCTACATAAAGCGAAGCATGGTTGCAAAGGTCGTTTTGTTCCTCGTCGAGACGCGCGCCAAGTTCCAGATTCAGAGTGTCCCCCAGTTCATATTGAATACCCCCATTATCAAAGAGATGTTCCGGAAGTAAAAGTTCAGAGTCATTTTGCGGCATCCGCCCGCTTACGATGCGAACCGGCAGCAAATCAGTCATATTTTCAGGCGCGCCGCAGACATACAGGTAAGGCTTATAGCTGTTTTTGTAGTTCTTAAGCTGCGCGTAACCGATCTGGTCTAAGATTACGAAATCAGAAATCTCTTTTTCCTCTGTCAGCTCCCCGGTCTCTTTGTCGGTGAGGTGAAAAACGGCTCCGTACCAGCTTCCGTCTTTCGAAATATAGTAATCCCTCAGATATCGCTGCAGAGAAGAAATGCTTGTGGTAACGGCCGTAAACATGGCGGTGGACAAGAGAATGCCGATAATCGTTACCAGGGTGCGGGTCTTATTTTTTTTCAGGTTTGCCAATGTGATTTTTTGGAAGATATTCATGAGCGGACCACCTCGTCTCTTGTGATTTTTCCGTCCTCAATTGCGATAATGCGGTCGGCCTGAAGCGCGATATTTTCATCATGTGTAATGACAATCAACGTCTGTTTGTATTTTTTGTTTGAATACTTTAACAGCTCTACGATCTCCTGGCTGTTTTTGGAATCGAGGTTTCCGGTCGGCTCATCCGCAAGGACGACGGACGGAGCGTTCATTAGAGCGCGCCCGATAGACACGCGCTGCTGCTGGCCTCCGGAGAGCTGATTCGGCAGATGGTTTTCCCTGCCTTTGAGCGATAAGATTTCAAGAAGCTCCTTTAGACGCTCTTCGTTTACCCTGCGTCCGTCCATGAGTACCGGCAGCGTAATGTTTTCGATTACATTTAAGACGGGAATCAGGTTATAAAACTGATAAATCAATCCGACCTGACGCCGGCGGAAAATGGCGAGCGCATGTTCTTTTTGGGCATAGACGTCGCATCCTTCGACAAAGACTTTGCCAGAGCTTGGAGTATCCACGCCGCCCAATGTGTGCAGCAGCGTAGATTTGCCCGAACCGGAAGGGCCGATGATCGCGAGGAATTCTCCCTTATCGACGGAAAAAGATACGTGATCCAGGGCGATCACGCGGTTATCTCCGCTCCCGTATATTTTCGTTAAATTTTCTGCTCTTAAAATTTCCATTTTGGATAATCTCCTTTTTCTGAATTATTTTCAATTCTTATTGTATCCGGAGGAAATGACATGGCGGTGACTTTCAAGTGACAGTTTTGTCATAAAACGAACTTATTAATAAAATTTAAAGACAAATCTGGCGCCGCCGGAGGGTTTGTTTTCCGCCTTCAGCGTTCCGTTTTCCCGGGTGACGATCATTCTTGACAGCGCAAGCCCGATGCCGATACTGTTTTCCGTGGCGTTTTTTCCTTTGTAGAAGCGTTCAAACAGGTGCGGAATATCATCGGCGGCAAAGCCGGGGCCGTCGTCCTCAACAATAATTTCCGTGAACAGTGTGGTTTGTCTGCAAAAGATTTCGATTGTCCCGCCTGCCGGAGTGTGTTCCATACAGTTTTTTAGGACGTTGGAGAGCGCTTCTTCGGTCCAGGACGGGTCGACAAAAAGTGTGGCGTCTTCCCGGTCCAGGTGAACGCGAAGGTTTTGTTCCCGCAGTTCCATGGGAATCAAAACGGGAGATGAAGCTTTTGAGATCAGCTCTTTGGCGGAAACCCGGGAGGGGGAAAAGCTGACGGTTCCGGCGTCCATGCTGGACATTTTCAGCAGAGATTCCACCAGCCAGTCTACCCGGGAAAGCAGACCGGAGAGGTCACGCAAAAGAGATTTTCTTTTTGCGGCGGGAAGATTTGCTTCCCGTAACATGGCGAGAATTAATTGAATGGAGGTGAGAGGAGAGCGGAGCTGGTGAGAGATATCCGCCATTGCGTTCGCCAGATATTTTTTGTCGCGTTCTAAGATTTTTGTCTGCTCACTTAGCCTTAACATAAGTTTGGAGAGTTCATTCTGGAGGATCGAAAGCTCGCCCTCCATATAGCTGTGAAGAGGAGCGGGATTTTCGCTGTGCAGCAGTTCGTTCAGCCTAAAACTCAGGGATTCAAGCTTTTTATACCTTGCCTTTGTAAATAGGAGGAAAAACAGGATCATTGTAAGTCCGAAAACGAGAATGAATATGCCGGTGTACGTGTCGTGGGAGAAGCCTGCGGCCGCGGCAAAGAACAGCAAAACGCCCTGAAACAGCAGAGCTTTTCTGACTTCTGGATTGTGAAATAATTTCATGACAGATATCCTTTCCAAACGTTATTCCCCGAATTTATAGCCGAGCCCCCGAATGGTTTTTATGTATTCCGGGTTTGTGGGATCGTCCTCTAATTTTTCCCGGAGCCGTTTGATATAGACCGTGAGGGTATTGTCATTGACAAATTCTCCGGCCATATCCCAAAGCTCGTCCAAAAGACGGTTCCTGGAAAGGATAACGCCTTTATTGTTCAAAAAGAGTAACAGCAGACGGTATTCCAGTGCGGAGAGCGTCAATTCCTTTCCGCCTTTTGCGACTGTTCCCCGCGATGGATCAACCTTTAAGGCGCGGTATTCTAACGGCGCCCCGCCCTTGCCGTAACGTCTTAACACACTGTGGATGCGGGAAATCAGCTCCCTTGGCCGGAACGGCTTGGAGATATAATCGTCGGCGCCGAGATCGAGCCCGGCGACCACGCTGTATTCGTCGCCGGATGCGGTAAGAAAGATAACCGGAAGAGAACAGGCGGATTTTATCGCCTGACATAGCGCAAATCCGTTGCCGTCCGGCAGCGACACGTCGAGAAGCGCCAGGTCAAAGCCCGCGGATTTTTCATCGAGCAGCGTTATTGCCTGCGATTGACCGGAGCATGCGGTTACAAGAAACCCTTCCTGCCGCAAAAAATCACTTAAATTTGTTACAATACTTTTGTCGTCGTCTACTAAAAGAATATGGCTCATAAAGTCCTCCTGCGGGGTATGAAATAATTTTTATTATATCATTACAGCGAAAAAAAGAAAACTTGCAAAAGCTGATTTCTCTTATATATTGACAAAATTTTCCAAAAATTATATAATAAAAAGCAGCTAGTGCAAAGGTAGCTATCGTTTGTATAGCAAGGCTCTCTGTATGGCGCGCAGAAAGGGAGCAAATACCTGAAAAGGAGAATTGAGAAATGAAGAATAAAAAATTGAAAAAATGTATGGCTGCAATGTTGGTAGCAGTTTCGGTGGCGGGCATGGCGAACGTTGCGTATGCGGATGGGATTAATCGGACGTTTAATCTCAGTTATACGCCGAATATTCCGGATACGTCAAATGTATATCGCCAAAATTTTTCTTATGTGGCTATAAGGACGAACACGACCATGACATTGATTGCGTCGACGGGCGGCGCTTATGTCTATGCGGAATTGCCGGGTGTCTATGCGGAACTCACAAGAGTCGGGGCGTCGGCGTCGGGAACAACACAGAAGGGAAAATCTTATAAAGCAACAGCTACTATGCGTGGAGGTCAGAACCTTGTAAAACGGGCTTTGACTGCCAGAATTGTAGGTTAGAGGTTGTATCAGGACAGGTGTGCATAAATTGCACACCTGTTTGTGGTGCAATTTTTTGTTACGGGAAACATCTGAGTGTGTGAAAGCGCTAATGCATAATATGTTTCCGATGATTTATTTGATTAAATATTTATATTGAGAAAGGATAGATTAGGTATGAAAAAGATATTAGCGGTCAGCGTATGTTTTTTGTTGTTTATTTTGACGGGATGCAGGGAGATGCCGGATGAAGTTGCAAAGCAGGCGGAAACTTATCATATGGAAAGAGAAGTAACAGAAAAGGAGAAGACCAGGGAATATCTTGGCAGGAAGGAATTGTCCGCGGACGCAGAACAGGCGCTGTCTAAGGAATATGAGAATCTGTATTTTCCTGAGAAGATGACTGCGGAATACGCATTGCCGGAAAAGATATTGTCGGTGGAAATGAAAATAGCGGAGAATTTTACCGACCGTTTTGAGGAGATGGGAGCGGATTTTGCGAAGTTTGCCGGGGAAGAATTGTGGAACCAAAAGAAGGATGAGGCGGAAGTTCGTGATTACGGGATTAAGAACGAGGAGATGGACATTTGTTTTGAGGATCTTGCGAAAGGTATTGATGATGAGGAGAGCAAGTATCATTTTGAGGTTGGAGAAAGCGGTTTTGTATGTCAGATAACGCCGGCAGCATTTGAATTTGCGTTTTCGACTTCGAAAAAATGTCTGGAGAATAATTATCCTCTGTATGAACCGGCGTCGGAGGTGGAATATCGTCTTGTCGACGGCGTCTATACGGTCAGGCAGGCGGTGGAGGATGTAGAAAAATGGATGAACACGGTGTGGAAGAAATACGAGCCGGATTTTGATTACCGTGTAAATGCGGTCAGCGTCTATCAGGCGGATGAGGAAACGTGTTTCTTTTCCATTGATGTTGTGAAGTTTTACAAGGGGATTTTAATATCTGATGTCGACTGGCCGAGGGATGAGGGCGAAATGACGGACAATTATATTTATAGCAGCTTTTGGATTCAGATGCACCGCCGGGGTTCGATTGATATTTTTTCAAACTTAGGGGCGATTTTGACCGTAGACGAGAAGACGGAGTGTGAGCTTTCAGAGAGCTATTCCTTAAGCACGGCCCTGCAGAAAATAGAGCAGGAGTTTGCGAGCTTCCATGGACTCAAAATACAGGATGTGGATGTCCGATTTGTATTAAAACCGTCGTATGACTATCACACAAGTAATCCGTATTCATCTGGGGTAAAGATTGACGCAAGACCCGTGTGGGGGCTTCCGCTTGCAGACAGGGAACGTTCCTCAAGAAAGGCAAGTTGTCAGATGGCGCATATGGTATTTGTGGATATGCAGACGGGAGACTTGGAATACAATCTGCAATAAAAGAAAGGATAGATTAGGTATGAAAAAGATATTAGCGGTCAGCGTATGTTTTTTATTGTTTATTTTGGCGGGATGCAGGGAGATGCCGGATGAAGTTGCAAAGCAGGCGGAAACTTATCATATGGAAAGAGAAGTAACAGAAAAGGAGAAGACCAGGGAATATCTTGGCAGGAAGGAATTGTCCGCGGACGCAGAACAGGCGCTGTCTAAGGAATATGAGAATCTGTATTTTCCTGAGAAGATGACTGCGGAATACGCATTGCCGGAAAAGATATTGTCGGTGGAAATGAAAATAGCGGAGAATTTTACCGACCGTTTTGAAGAGGTGGGAGCGGATTTCGTAAAGTTTGCCGGGGAAGAATTGTGGAACCAAAAGAAAGATGAGGCGGAAGTTCGTGATTACGGGATCAAGAATGAGGAGATGGGGATATATTTTGAAGATTTTACAAAATGTATTGATGATGAGGAGAGCAAGTATCATCTTGAGGTAGGGGAAAACGGATTTGTATGCCAGATAGTGCCAATGGCGCGTGAGCTTGCATTTGAGATGCAGAAAAAGTGTTTAGAAAATAATTATCCTTTGTATGAACCGGCGTCGGAGGTGGAATATCGTCTTGCCGACGGCGTCTATACGGTCAGGCAGGCGGTGGAGGATGTAGAAGAATGGATGAACACGGTGTGGAAGAAGTACGAGCCGGATTTTGATTACCGTGTAAATGCGGTCAGCGTCTATCAGGCGGATGAGGAAACATGTTTCTTTTCCATTGATGTTGTAAAATTTTATAAAGGGATCATGTTGTCGAATGTCGATTGGCCGAGGGACGAGGGCGAGATGACAGAAAAATATATATACGGCGGTTTTTACATTCAGATGCACCGCCAGGGTTCCATTGATGTTTTTTCAAACTTAGGGGCGATTTTAACAGTAGATGAGAAGACGGAGCGCGAGCTTGCCGAGAGTTACGCTCTAAGCGCGGCCCTGCAGAAAATAGAGCAGGAGTTTGCGAGCTTTCATGGACTCAAAATACAGGACGTGGATGTCCGCTATATATTAAAACCATTGTATGATTATCATATGAGTGATCCATGTTCAGCGGGGGTAAAGATTGACGCAAGGCCCGTGTGGGGGCTTCCGCTAGCAGACAGAGAGCGTTCTGTCCGGGAGGCGAATTATCAGATGGCGCATATGGTATTTGTGGATATGCAGACGGGAGACTTGGAGTACAATCTGCAATAAAAAATTTTGGGGGATTTAAAAATGAGTAATATAATTAACAGAGGAAAGACGGTGCTGTGCGGCTGTTTTGCCGCAAGATATTTTTGGCCGGGAGCGTTTTTATATTTTCTGCTGATGTGGGTCAGCCCGGTATGGAGCGATGAGAACCATCAGGGACACATCACGGCGGAATTGCTGACCGGAAAGTATCCGCCGGATTATATTGACTATACATATTTTTTCAAGTATTATGCGGGGACGGTAATGAGGCTGTTCGTTCCGATGATTGCGGGATTTCTGGCTGTGACGTTCCTTTTGGATAAAGAAAAAAGCCGTTATAAGCGGTTTGAAATGGCGAGAGTGGGGAAGAGAACATATCTGATAGGGAATTATATCGGCGGCTGTCTGGTATCGGCGCTTGCCTTTGCGGCTGCGTATACTGCCTATGCGCCGGGAATTTTTCTGTGTTTTATGGGGGACATTTCGTTTCCGGAGTTTTTTCGTCTTTACAGTTCGAATCTTTTTCAGGGCATGCTTTATGGGATGGGGAGCGCCGTGATGGCACAGGTATTGTCCGCGTTTCTAAGGAGCAGGTATCTGATTATCTGTATCCCGTTTCTGGCGCATTATCTCTATGACTGTTGTCAGAACGCGCTGTTTTCTTATTTTATTGAACAGGAAAAATATGAGTATCTCGGCGTATTTGACGCGCTGCGGTTTGACGCGGTTTTGGAGGACTGGAATCAGATTCGATTCGGGACGTTTCTTTTTTATGTAGTCTTTTTCTTCGGAGGTATGGGAATTTATTATAGCGTCTGCGGAAAAAGAAAAGATGTTGGAGTTTAAGGGGGATGGAAAATGAAGATTTCAAAAATATGGAGTACGGCGTGCCAGGAATACAGGAAGTGGCTTATAAACGAAAAACAGATTGTCACGGCAATCTGTCTGGTCTTTTTGCATGTAATGATTGTTGAGCCGTATTTGAGGCGTGCGGAGGAGATGGGAACGTATCCGAATTTTGTCGAGCCGTTCCTTGCAGTTGCGAACTCTAAAATGTTTTTGCTCGTTCTTCCGCTTGTCTTTTTAGTGTTGATTTCAGATTGTCCGCGTATGGACGGTGATTTTTTGTTTTTTTTGGCGAGAGCGGGGAAGCGGAACTGGATCATGGGACAGGTATGTTTTCTTTTGATGGCCTCCTGCAGTTATCTTGGCGTCATTCTTTTCTATACGTTTATTTTCGGCGGGGCGTATGGATTTGCGGGAAACGCCTGGAGCCTTGCGGTTCTTAATTTCAAAGATTTTTTTGGAACAAGCGTGCCGGAATACATATCGTCAGATCTCTATTGGCAGATGTCTCCTTATGGGGCGTGCGTGAAAGGCTGTATATTACTGGTCGGTTATTTTCTGTTGGTGGGAATGCTTTTGCTGGTATTTGCCGTCTACGACAAGAAAAAGACGGGAATGATGGTTATCGCGGGAATTCTGGCGGTCGGCACGGGCGCGGCGGCGTTAGACGCCCCGGCTGCATGGTGTTTTCCGACGGCGCATGCCATTTTGGGAAAACATTTTCAGGGGATGCTGCGCGAGGTAAGAATGGAATTTGGCATATCGGTAGCGTACGAGGCGTCGGCGATTATTTTGTTGTTTCTGTTTGCGTATATCGGCATGAAGCGCAGGGCTTTTTATGCGGTTGACGGCACGGAAGAATAGGGGGATGGAAATGAATACAAGTAAGACAGTAATAGCGGTTGAAAATATCAGTCTTTTCATCGGTAAAAATAAAATTCTGCACGAGATTTCCATGGAATTTGAGGAGGGAAAAATCTACGGCGTTATCGGGCGAAACGGAAGCGGGAAGACTATGCTGATGAAATGTATCTGCGGATTTATCCCGGTTACGAAGGGACGTATTGTCGTCGAAAGGCAGGTTGTGGGAAGAGATGTGGATTTCCCAAAGGATATCCGGTTTATATTGGAAACGCCGGGGTTTATCCCATATTACAGCGGATATCGAAATTTAAAAAATCTTGCGAAATTGAATCGGAAAATCGGAAAAGAAGAAATTGAATCCGCTTTAGAGGTAGTGGGACTGAAAGAGAAAGCGAAGCTTTCGGTTCGCAAGTACAGCCTTGGAATGAAACAGCGCCTCGGTCTGGCGCAGGCGATTATGGAAAACCCGAAAATTTTGATTCTGGACGAACCGATGAACGGTCTGGATAAGGAGGGGGTTGTGCAGATGCGGGAGTATCTGCTCCGGTTGAAAGAGAAGGGGACGACGATTTTGCTCGCCTCTCATTCCGCCGAGGATATCGCGGTTTTGTGCGACGATACATATGAGCTGGAGCACGGCAAAATTGTCGCCCGGGGCATTGACAGTACAAGATAATTTCCTATATAATGAACGTGAATCAGAAGAGGAAAATAAAACAAAGATAAGAGGTTGAAACATGGACTTGGTATATGTAAGTACGAGAAATGCAGATGAAAAGGCGACGGCGTCCCAGGCAATTTTAAAGGGGCTTGCGGGGGAGGGCGGTTTGTTTGTGCCGACAAGTATTCCAACATTGGATATTGACATGGACGAGCTGTCAAAGATGTCCTACCAGGAGACAGCATATGAGGTGATGAAGCTTTTTCTTACGGATTTTACAGAAGAAGAGCTGAAATATTGTATTAATAACGCCTACGACGGCAAGTTTGATACGGAACAGATCGCGCCGCTTGTCAAAGCGGACGGCGCGTATTATTTAGAGTTATTCCACGGGGCGACGATCGCGTTTAAGGATATGGCGCTGTCGATTTTGCCGTATCTTTTGACAACGTCCGCGAAGAAGAATCATGTGAAAAATGAGATCGTGATACTCACTGCGACGTCGGGCGATACGGGCAAAGCGGCGCTGTCGGGATTTGCGGATGTTCCGGGGACAAAAATTATCGTCTTTTACCCGAAAAACGGTGTCAGCCCGATACAGGAAAAGCAGATGGTGACGCAGAAGGGAGCGAACACGTTTGTCGTAGGGATAAACGGTAATTTTGATCAGGCTCAGACGGGCGTAAAGCAGATGTTTTCCGATGCCTCGCTTGCAAAGGCGATGGATGAGGCGGGATATCAGTTTTCGTCGGCCAATTCCATCAATATCGGACGGCTTGTGCCGCAGATTGTATATTATGTATACGCATACGCCAAAATGTATGAAAACGGCGAGATCGGAAAGGGCGAGAAGATGAACGTCGTCGTTCCGACAGGGAATTTCGGAAATATTTTAGCGGCTTATTACGCAAAGAAAATGGGCGTGCCGATTGCGAAATTAATCTGCGCTTCCAATGAAAATAAAGTCCTGTTTGATTTCTTCCGGACCGGAGTTTACGATAAAAACCGCGAGTTTATATTGACAAGCTCGCCTTCTATGGATATTTTGATATCGAGTAATCTGGAACGCCTGATTTACCGCATCGCCGGGGATGACGCGGATAAGAATACGGAATTTATGGACAAATTGCTTCGTGAAGGGCGATACGAGGTCACACAGGAGATGCGGGAGCAGCTTGCAGATTTTTATGGCAATTTTACCGATGAGAATGGCACGGCTGAAGTAATTAAGGCGCTCTATGAGAGCACGGGGTATGTGATTGACACGCATACGGCGGTGGCGGCCGGCGTGTATCAGAAGTATAAGGACGAGACGGGGGATACAGATACGAAGACTGTGATTGCCTCGACGGCGAGCCCGTTCAAATTTACGCGCAGCGTTATGAACGCAATTGACGATAGTTATGAACGTATGAGCGATTTTGAGCTGGTAGATGAATTGAGCAAGCTTGCAAATGTAGAGATTCCGCAGGCGATTGAGGAGATCCGGAGCGCGCCGGTGATTCACGATACGGTCTGCGAGGTAGAGGAGATGGAGAAAGTCGTAAGACAGTTTCTAATGTCCGGGAAAGAAAGATAATACGAAGGGCGCCGAGAGGCGCCCTTGTTTAGTGAAAGGATAAATTTTACTGGAAGTCCAATATAAAATGAAGGATTCCAAACGGAAACATAATCGAAAGCAGATATGTTTGGGTTTCGAATTCAAGTATATCCTCCGAGTGTACTTCGGGAGGGGTCAAAGAGAGCTCCACCGAGCGCTCATTCGACATATTTACGCTGTATAGACCGTTGTGTAGATTTAAAAAATCTTCCAGAGACGCTCTGGCATATTCATCGAAGGAAGAAAAATCTTCGTTTGCGTACCGGGAGGCGAAGTTGATTGCCGTATCCGTGTCCATATCTAAGGCAGACTGAATCGCTATATTTCCGGAAATACGCTGGGAAATACAATAGTTGGTCGGATATTCCTCCTCATACCGCACAAGATCTAACGGCATAAAATCGTTGCCGATAAAGCGGACCAGGTTGTTGAAAAAAAGCGTCAGATAATCGATCACAGATTGACTGACCGGTTCAGGTTCACTCTTTCCAAAACCGGTGATCAGCCCGACCACGAGATTTTTCTGCTCTTCATTGGATTCCAGGTCGAAAATCTCATACTGGGACTGATAATCGGAAATTAAATTCTCAAAATCAGAGTTGGAGAGCTTTCCGTCTTCAATCAAAATTTGTCCAAGCAGAAGATAACTTGGTTTTTGTTTTTCCAGAACGAAATCGACCTGTTCCTTTGTCAGATAGCCCTCCTCGATGGCAACCTCGCCGAAGCGTTTGTTCTTATGTGTCTGCGTAATCACAATATGATCAACCTCAGAGGCGGTCAAAAGCCCTTCATGGATTGCAAGCGTTCCGAATTTTAAGTGGATGGCAGCCTGTTTCTCCATAGCCTTTATCAATTCTTCGGGAGAAATGACATCCTTATTGAGTAAAAAGTTACCGAAAAACTGTGTATACATAATTATCTCCCTTCGAAGCGTTTTGAAATAATCGTTTTTAATTGTTCCGTGTTGATTGGTTTTTGGATAAAGTCGCGGGCGCCGGCTTCAATTGCACGCCGCAGCTGTGTCTGTGTTCCCATGGAGGAAACCATGATAATGTATGCGCCGGGATCAGCGTCAATGATTTCTTCCACAGCGGCAATGCCGTCCTTGACTGGCATGACGATATCCAGGAGAACCAGATCCGGTTTTTCTGACAGGAACAGGTCGATAACCTCCTGACCGTCCGCCGCTTCTATAAAAGTAAAATTACCAAAAGAACATATCATATCCTTAATCTGTTTTCTGGCGAATATGGAATCGTCCCCAATTAATATTTTTGCATTATCCAGTATCATAAAATATCCTCCCACATTATCAATATAGTATTATATTACAATAGTTGAGAGTAAGTTTCAATGACAAATTATCTGAAAAATAGCAAAACGAGATTGCAGGAACAAAAAGAATGCATTAT
Source organism: uncultured Roseburia sp. (assembly GCA_947383215.1). GTDB lineage: Bacteria > Bacillota > Clostridia > Lachnospirales > Lachnospiraceae > Roseburia_C. Next base: position 108,874 of record CANDCP010000003.1, on the reverse strand, counting down.
GATAGAGCTGACCGGTTTAAATTGGCATCATTGGAACAAAAGAAAAGGAGATGACAGGAAATGAAAAACGTAAATTGGCAATATATGATAAACGCCGCCGTGGCGCTGGTCGGTCTTTACGTGGTTGTCGCCGCCGCAAAGATGAAAATCAGCGGTAAAGTCAGCGCGTTTGTGGCGTCCGGGGAGGAGCTGCTCCACTGTAAAGATGAACCGGGGCTTGCGAAAGCGGTGAGTCTGAAAATGATGGGCTTTGGAATGGGAATGTTATGTTTCGGGATATTGAATATTGCAAATGAAATTCTGTGGAAAAATGTAATGTTAAAGATCGTGGCTCTGGGCGCGTTTATGCTTATCTGCGGATTGTTTGTGATTTGTTTGAGGAAGGCGAGAGAGGCCTATTTGAGTTGACGGGGCCGTAGCGGAAAAACGGACGGCCCGGTTGCGGGCCGTCCGTTTTGCGGTCTATGGTTCTCTTGTGTCAATCGGTTGATATTCCTTGTGATCGCTGATATTTTTATATGCAGGACGCATAATTTTGCCGTTGTGCGCGACCTCTTCCATACGGTGGGCGCTCCAGCCGGAAATACGTGCAATTGCAAAAATCGGTGTGTATAACTCCAGCGGGAGATCGAGCATGTGATAGACAAATCCGCTGAAGAAATCGACATTTGGACTGACGCCCTTATATATTTTGCGTTCGTCGGCGATAATCTGCGGCGCAAGGCGTTCAACCATACTGTAAAGGGCAAACTCCTTGTCGTATCCTTTTTCTTTGGAAAGCTTTTCCACGAAAGAGCGGAAAATTACGGCGCGGGGATCGGAGAGGGAATATACGGCATGCCCCATACCATAGATGAGCCCCGCATGGTCAAAGGCCTCCTTATGCAGCAGCCGGCGCAGGTAATTACCGACTTCTTCCTCGTCTGTCCAGTCGCGCACCGCCTGTTTCATATCTTCGAACATCTGTACCACCTTGATATTGGCGCCGCCGTGTTTCGGACCCTTCAGAGAGCCGAGCGACGCGGCAATCACCGAGTATGTATCCGTTCCGGAAGAAGAAACGAGATGCGTGGTAAAGGTAGAGTTGTTACCGCCGCCGTGTTCCATATGAAGAATCAGGGCAATATCAAGTAATCTCGCTTCCAGCGGAGTGTATTTGCTGTCAGGTCTTAAGATATGTAAAATTGTTTCGGCAGTGGATAGTTCAGGTTTCGGTGAATGGATAAAAAGGCTCGCTCCGTCGTGGTAGTGGCGATACGCCTGATATCCGTATACGGATAAAAGCGGAAAAAGGCTGATGAGCTGGAGACATTGTCTTAATACGTTCGGCAGAGAAATGTCGTCGGCTTTATCGTCATAAGAATATAAAGTGAGGACGCTTCTCGCAAGCGTATTCATCATATCCTTACTTGGGGCTTTCATAATAATATCACGGACAAAGCTGGTAGGCAGCGTGCGGTATTCGGAAAGGATTTTGCAGAAATCCGAAAGCTCCTTTCTGGTAGGCAGCTTGCCAAACAGCAGCAGATAAGTGCACTCCTCAAAACCGAAATGGCTGTCAGGTTCAATTCCGCGTACCAGATCCTGTACATTATAGCCGCGATAAAATAATCTTCCCTGTGCAGGAACGGTTTCACCGTTTATGACTTCCGTGGAACAAACATCTGAGATTTCAGTCAGTCCGACCAAAACTCCTTTTCCGTTTATATCGCGCAGGCCGCGTTTGACATCGTATTTCGAGTACAGCTCCGGCGGGATATAGGAAGCGTTTTTGCTAAGTTCGGACAATTCCAGAATTTCAGGCGTTATTTCACAAAACTTATTTGTTGTCATCGAATTCCTCCTTCAAGTCGTTATAATTTGCTTTAAATAAAAATATATAAAGGCCTTTCAGGCAGAAATACTTGCATAATTTAAAGCACTCATGAAACTATACTACCATATGTTCGAAAAAAAGTACAAGAAAAATTCGCTGAATTTAAAGAAAGTTTAAAAAAATTTATGTTTTTTTCATATTTAATATGGTATATTAAGGAAAATACAATGTGCCTGTCGGCCGTTTCTTTTCGGCTTTTGGGCATAAATAAAAAGGAGAGGCAGCGATGGATCGTTCAGAATTGTATAGCTATGTAGATCATACGGCGCTAAAAGCGTTTACCTCCTGGGAGGAAATCGATAAGCTTTGCGGAGAGGCGGTTCGCTATAAGACGGCTTCTGTATGTATACCGAGCTGTTATGTGGGCAGAGTAAGAAAGACATACGGGGACCGCGTCCGGATCTGTACGGTGATCGGATTTCCGCTCGGATACGCGAATACGGCGTCTAAAATTGCGGAGACAGAGGCGGCGATTAATGACGGTGCGGACGAAATTGATATGGTAATCAATATCTGCGATGTGAAAAACGGCGATTATAAGAAAGTGGAGGATGAGATAACACAGATAAAACGGGTGGTGGGAGATAAGATTTTAAAAGTGATCATCGAGACCTGTTATCTGGACACGGAAGAAAAAATTGCAATGTGCCGTGCGGTGACAAACGCCGGCGCGGATTATATAAAGACGTCGACCGGTTTCGGGACGGCGGGCGCGACTATGGACGATATATTATTAATGAAAGAACATGTCGGAGAAAATGTAAAAATAAAAGCCGCGGGAGGAATCCGGACAAGAGACGACATGGAGAATTATATCGAGGCGGGGTGCGACAGGCTCGGGACGAGCTCGGCAGTTTCCATTCTTGGCTGATTAACGGGAGAGCGAGGCGGTCATATGAGAGAGGAAGAATTGATAAGAGAGGCGTATGAGGCAAAGAAAGCGGCGTATACGCCGTACTCCGGCTTTGCTGTCGGCGCGGCGCTGCTTACAAAAAGCGGGAAGGTGTATCGGGGCTGCAATATTGAGAACGCGGCGTACAGCCCGACAAACTGTGCGGAGCGCACGGCGGTATTTAAGGCGGTGTCGGAGGGGGAAAAAGAATTTGAAGCGATTGCAATTGTCGGGGACGGGGACGATTATTTATCTCCCTGCGGCGTCTGCAGACAGGTGCTGGCTGAATTTGTGCAGCCGGAGGAGTTCTGGGTGATTATGGTCGGAAAGGATGAGGATTATCGAAAGTCGACTCTTTTGGAGCTGTTTCCGTCGTCCTTTTCAAAATCGTCGCTTGAAACTTTTTACAGAAAAGAGATTGACAAAAAAATAACATAGTGTATATTGTTATGTAGTGTATTTTTTCCGGAACAATATAATCTGGGATGAAGTAATCTTTCACATAAATTTTTTAAGGAGGAATATAAAATGGCAACAAAGGCGTATTATCCAATTGAAGAAATCGGTGCGGGAAAAGTCGGTTTTTCCAAGACACGTTCCATCATCGAGGGCGCTTTCTATGGTAACAATGTAGTAAAAGTAAGCACATTGAGAGAGGCTTATGAGCTGGCGAAAAATTCACCGGGAACAATCGTGACGGACATGCCGGTATACAGAGGGGAAGAATTTGGTCTTGATAAAGACGCAAAAGTTCTTTTGTTTAACGACGGTGCGGTTACGGGACGTTATGCCGCTGCGCGCCGTATTAAGGGCGAGCCTGGCGTAGACGCTGCGAAGCTTGATAAGGTGGCGATGGACGCCGTATATGAGTCGCGCTGGAAAACGATGTATCATGCGGAGGTTTTTGTAGGCCTGGATCCTGAATTTATGGTAAAAGCGCACCTTCTGATTCCGGAAGGGGAAGAGAATATTATGTATAACTGGATGTTAAACTTCCAGTATATGTCAGATGAATATGTGAAAATGTACAAGGATTCCAAGATGATTGGGGACGGCAAGGAGCCGGATATTTATATCTTTTCCGATCCGCAGTGGTTCCCGCAGGAGAGACCGGACGTTGACTTTAGCTGCTTAAGCGACCCGCTGACGCTGTGCTATTTTGATACGGATCAGAACTGCGCATGTATCCTTGGAATGAGATATTTTGGAGAGCATAAAAAGGGAACGCTTACTATGGCCTGGGCGATTGCAAATAGAAACGGTTACGCTTCCTGCCATGGCGGACAGAAGGAGTATACGCTGGCCGACGGCTCGAAATATGTCGCGTCTGTGTTCGGTCTGTCAGGATCCGGAAAATCGACGTTGACACATGCAAAACACGAAGGAAAATATCCGATTACCGTGCTGCATGACGACGCGTTTATCATCAATACAGATACGTGTTCGTCTGTGGCGTTAGAGCCGACATATTTTGATAAAACGGCCGATTATCCGACCGGCTGCGCGGATAACAAATACCTGCTCTCCGCACAGAACTGCTCCGCGACGTTAGACAGCGAGGGCAAGGTACAGCTGGTAACCGAAGATATCAGAAACGGAAACGGACGCGCGATTAAATCAAAGCTCTGGTCTCCGAACCGTGTGGATAAGATCGACGCGCCTGTCAATGCGATTTTCTGGATTATGAAAGACCCGACGATCCCGCCGGTAGTAAAATTAAAAGGCTCCGCGCTGGCATCCGTTATGGGCGCGACGCTCGCGACAAAGACGTCGACGGCAGAGCGCGTTGCGGCCGGCACAGATTTGAACGCGCTTCGCATTGTTCCTTATGCAAATCCGTTCAGAACGTATCCGCTTGTAAACGACTATGAGAAGTTTAAGAAGCTGGTAGAAGAAAAGAACGTCGACTGCTACATTGTAAATACCGGAGATTTCATGGGCGCGAAGGTTAAACCTGCCGATACGCTTGGTATTCTTGAGACAATCGTAGAAGGAAAGGCAAACTTTGAGGCGTGGGGACCGTTTGAGGATATTGAAATTATGTACGACTGGTCGGGAAAAACCGGAGACTTTGCACCGGATTTAAATGACAAGGAGTATGTGTCCGCGCTGAAGAACGCGATGGAGAACCGCGTGAAAGCCGTAGAAGATTTCGCAGTAAAGAAAGACGGATATGACAAGCTTCCGCAGGAGGCGTTAGACGCGCTTAAGAAGATTGTAGACGAGGCGGCGTCCCTGTAAGAAGTAAAAGACAAGTAAATAGAAAGAAACAAAAACAGCGTAAGATGAACCGCAGGGATCTTGCGCTGTTTTTTGTCGCGGGGAATGTCATGTCGGACGAATCTATTGCATTACAGAGTGAAACGTGTTACTGTTTACGGTGTAGACATGTATGTATGGCGAAAGGCATTTTAGAGAATGGGAAGGAGAGGGACCATGAGGAAGAGGATAAGGAGGTTTTCGGCTGTTTTGCTGATTCTGTGTATGGTATTCGGGGCGATAGCGGACAGCCGGTATGCGGTCACGGTAAAGGCGGCGGAAGCGGATGGGATTGAATCCGGTTCGACTTACATTTTAAAATCGGCGTTGAATGAGGAGCTTGTGCTTATGCCAAAGAATTCAAAGCCGGGCTGGGATTACGTATATTTGTTCGATAAAACGGGGACAAATTCGCAAAAATGGGTATTTACCTATAATGGAAGTAATTACTCCGCCCAGAACGCGGGGACGCGGCTTTGGCTGCATTACAGCGAGGGCGTGAGGGACGCGCATGTGGACCAGAACGGATATGACGGCACGGATTTTTATAAGTGGAACCTGATAAAGCTCACAGAGGGCGCATATGCCGGGGGATATATGCTTGAGGCGGTGAGAGAAGCTGACGGGAATAAATATTATATGACTGCCGATGAAAACGGGCGTGGAGTGGAGCTTTATCTTCGCGCAAAGAATACGGATAATCCGGCAGGGCAAGTCTGGTATTTTGAGAAGGCGGACAAGGTAGAAGATACCTCCGTCAAAAGAGAACAGGTTTTAGAGGTTTCAAGGGCATACTTAAACAAATACTTTGTAGATACAAGGCAGAGCGACGGTTCTACCAGGAAGTCTCTCGGAGGCGGCTTCTGGGTCGGAGCGGAATTGTGCGAGATGATGCTGGACGGATATGAGACGACCGGAGATATTATGTACCGGGAGGCATTTGAAAGCAGTTATCAGGATCTGCTTGACAATATATCTGAGCGTTATACTTATTGGACAGGGATGACGCATGAAGATTGGGCGGACAATCCGTTTAACGATGATATCATGTGGCTGACCATAGCGTCGGTTCGGGCGTATCTGCTGTTTGGAAAAGGCGACGGCGGTTATACGGATTATTTGGAATACGCCAGGAAAAATTTCAAGACAGTGATCGACAGGGGAACCTTGAGCGACGGAACGATTCGTTGGAGCCATGAAGAGGGAAGAGGAGAGGGAACGACCTCCTGTATCAACGGACCTACGGTAGTCGCCGCCTGTTACCTTGCAAAGGCGACAGGGGATGATTCCTACTATGAGACGGCAAGAAAAATTCACGCCGCGCAGAGGAAGACGATGTATGACGCCGGGACAGGGCGGGTGTACGATTCCCCGAGCAGTCAGGTGGCGCTTACCTACAATGCGGGCACATGGCTTGGCTCCTGCGTTATGCTGTATGAGCGTTATAAAGACCAGGAATATCTGGATGACGCGGTAAAATCCATGAATTATGTCATGGGGAAAGATTTTTGCGACAATGGCATTCTGTGTTGGGAGGATGCGAAAACAGGACCGGATCTTCCGGTATTCCGTTCCATTTTAATGCGCTACATACGGAAGTTTATTGTGGAATTAAATACAAAAACCGATGTGACAGACGCGCTCAAATGGATGCAGCGGAATGCAGAGGTTGCGTATCAAAACAGGAACCATGCGGGGTTGATCCACACGCCGTGGCATTGGGCGACGGAAAATGATGCGGATTATGGAAGCGCGGGAATGTCCGGCGCCGTCTCACTGTTTGTAAATCTTCCGACGTATGGGGCGGCTGTGAACAGAAATGCCTATGAGAGAATCGAGGCGGAGAATTTTGATTACGTAAAAGGAATTATGACCGAAGGGACGCAGGATTCTGACGGCAACGGACAGGTGGCGGGAGTCAGAAGAGAATACTATACGGGTTATGCGAATGTCGACTTTGGAAGCAGAGGAGCTTCTGAGATTGAGTTGCGTGTTTCGACGGACAAAGCGGGAGGTTTTGTTGAGGTACGTCTGGACAGTCCGACCGGAATGCTGCTTGGTTCCGTGGATTTGCCGCATACCGGTTCCTGGGGAAGCTACGCGACCGCTTCCGGTGAAATCGCAAGAATACCCGGGATACACACGGTTTATCTGGTATATCAAAAGGGCGATAACGATTGGGTCTGCAATTTAAATTGGTTCAGATTTAAAGAGGCGTCTCAAAACGGGGACGATGCGGTTGTAATTAAGTCGGAAGCGTCGGGAAAGCGTTTTGTCTGCAATAGCGGTGGAAACGGTAAGATTTCGGCATCAGGCGAGGGGGGAGACAGTTTTGAACAGTTTAAAGTGATCTATAATGACGATCGGACCGTGTCGTTTCAATCTATCGTTAACAAAAAATACGTATCTGCGGTAATCGACGATACGGATGAGCAGAACCATGCGGTTACGCCGTATTTGACTGCAAGGAGCGATGCCATCGGAGACCGGGAAAAGTTTTATGTAGAGAGCTTCGGCGGCGAAAGTATGCAGTTTGCGATTCGGGCAAAAGCAAACGGGAAATACCTGCAGGTAAATCCAGATTCGCAAGATGGGACGGTTACGGTTACCGGAGATCAGATCGGGGGAGTTTGGGAGACATTTAACATGGAGTCGCCGGATGGCGCCTGGGTGCTTCCGGGCGGCGCAATCAGCGCTTATCAGGTAAGATATTATAAGCAGAATCCGGATTTTTTGGAATATACAGAAGCAGAGCAGGACGGATATCGGTTAAACGGAAACGTCGGAGCGAATGTTAAGGCGGAGGAAAAAGTTTACGCAGGTTTTCATCTCAACACAGAAAAAAGCAGAATGAGCGGCGATATTCAGGAGCATAATAAACTGACGCTGAGTTTGTATTATGATCGGAATGAATACGTTATTCGTTATATGGGGACAGACGGGGTCAGCAATTATGATAATCTCACAAAATCATACCGGTATGGGGAGACGGTTGTTCTGGAGAGCCCTAAGAAAGAAGGGTATACGTTTGACGGATGGTATCTGGAAGAGGAATACAGAAATAAGATCGAAAGAGTAACCGAAGAAATGACGGGAGATTTGACCTTATATGCGAAATTTACAGTTTCAAAAGAGCCGGATGATACGGAGAAAGAGACGACGTATTCGGTAGAATATTATAAACAGAATCCAAAACGGGACGGCTATGTGAAAGAGATATCCGATACGTTAACGCTAAGCGCAAGGGTGGGCGAGACCGTGACTTCGCCGGAGAAAGCGTATACGGGTTTTGTGAAAAATAAAGAGAAGAGTCAGGAAAGCGGGACGGTTTTGTCGGACGGAGGTCTTGTTCTGAAGGTATTTTACGACAGACAGACGTATGAGATCCGTTATATGAATATAGAAGGGATCGGCAATGCAAGTCTGCTCCCGACGGAGTACGTCTATGGCGTGGGAATTGCAGAGCTTGCACAGCCGCAAAAACAGGGATATACGTTTGACGGATGGTATCTGGAAGAAGAATACAGAAATAAGATCGAGAGAGTAACCGAAGAAATGACGGGAGATTTGACCTTATATGCGAAATTTACAGTTTCAAAAGAGCCGGATGATACGGAGAAAGAGACGACGTATTCGGTAGAATATTATAAACAGAATCCAAAACGGGACGGCTATGTGAAAGAGATATCCGATACGTTAACGCTAAGCGCAAGGGTGGGCGAGACCGTGACTTCGCCGGAGAAAGCGTATACGGGTTTTGTGAAAAATAAAGAGAAGAGTCAGGAAAGCGGGACGGTTTTGTCGGACGGAGGTCTTGTTCTGAAGGTATTTTACGACAGACAGACGTATGAGATCCGTTATATGAATATAGAAGGGATCGGCAATGCAAGTCTGCTCCCGACGGAGTACGTCTATGGCGTGGGAATTGCAGAGCTTGCACAGCCGCAAAAACAGGGTTATACGTTTGAGGGATGGTTTGCGGATGAAAATTACGCCGAGAAAAAAGACTCCATTTCTCCAGGGCAGACGGGGACCGTGGCGCTTTATGCGAAGTTTAAGAAGAATTCGTCTGTCGGAAACGAGGGAAGCGGGGGCAGCGGAAGTACGGAAGTGATTGGCGGCGGACAGAATAATAACGGCAATAACGGGAACAACAGCAATACAGGCAATACAGCGCAGACCGTTAAGCCGGGAGAAAAATTTAAAAAGTCAAAATTTGAATATAAAATTCTGACCGTACAGGGAAAAGCGGGCACGCTGCAGCTGGTGAGGCCGATAAAAAAGACATATAAAAAATTGTCAATTCCGAAAACCGTAAAGTATCGGGGAATAATTTTCACCGTAAGCGCCATTGCAAAAGATGCTTTTAAAAATAATAAGAACTTAAAGAGTATAACGATCGGCGGCGGAGTAACCGAGATTGGCGCCAGAGCTTTTTACGGATGTAAAAAGCTGTCCAGGTTAAACCTGAAGGGCGTAAAGTTAAAAAAGGTTGGACCGAAGGCCTTCAAAAAGACAAACGGAAAGTTAAGGATTAAGGCCGGAAACGCCCGAAATGTAAAAAAATGTAAGCGTATGCTTAGGAAAAAAATTCCGAACTCGGCAAAAATTATAAAATCGTAACGTGAATTTTACGTTGAAATATGTGGAATAATAGAGTATAATCAAATTAGTAAATAACCTGGGATGTTCGATACCCTGCTATTTTGAACCTACATTTACTTTTATGGGATTCCTATATTGCCATCAGGATGTCAGGCCGCCGTTTGCAGCGGAAGGCAGAATGCTGGTTGCGGTTACCCACCTAGCGTTGCTAGGAGTCAAAATTGCAGGAAACGGCATTTTGGGATTTACAAAAGAAGTATGGTGACAGTACAAAAGAGAGAAAAGTTGTGAACAAAAGATATTACACAAAAGAAGAAGGGCGCGAAGACGTCAAAGATTTGTACAGGATACCAAAGAATGGCATAAGATACAAAAGACAAGCATAAGATGAGTGTACCAAAGCAAAGTGTCAGGCATACCAAAGATGAGAACTTTTAAGAGAGTACAAAAGAAGGAAACAAATTTGCCGAAGATGAAGTGACACAATACCAAAGATAAAAGAAGCTGCTTTTATAAGCGGCTTCTTTTATATGACGGGAAATACTGATTTCAGGGATGGTTGATAAGCAAATAATAAGACGGCGGGAGACGGACGGATGGATAAAAGAAAGAGACGAATATATCAAAAAAGAAGAAAACGGCATAACTATAAAAAGTGGGTGATTCTTTTAGTCGGAATTACGGTTCTCTCAGCGGCGACGCTCTGTCTTACGGACAAAAGGGGGAGCGCCGACGAGTTTTCGATGTCGTATGTGAACGCGGAAGAGATACCGCAGTTTTTACAATTTGCTTATTACGATAAGGCGGAATGGGAAGAGCGCCTTGGCGGCGAGTTTACGGGAAGGCTGACTTATCAGAAGCTGGAAACGCTGTTGGAGCTTTTAAATATAGAGGAATACGTTACATATGAAGACCAAAAACCGAAGAAACAGGTAAAGCGCGATGTGTGGAACGAGGTATACGAGCAGATAACAGAGCTCATAGATTTAAGCGGCAAGGTTGAGAAACAAAAGCTATTGGTTTTAAAGAATCAGGGAGAGCAGCTTGCGACGCAGGAGGGGACATTTTCGTACGCGGGCGAGGGGCTGAAAATATACGAGTGCTATGAGGCGTATGTGACGGAGGATAAGCTTCTTGGAATTGCGAAAAAGCTTGAGGAAGAACTTCCGGTAGAGAATGTTTATGTAAGGTCGATGTCGGATACGCTGAATTTTCTGTTTGAGCATGAGACGTATGAAATTCCGCTGGACGCCGAGGGGGAGATAAAAGACACGGTCTGCGATGTCTGGTTCGAGGGGGGAGAAATTACAAGAATTGAAAAAAAGGAAGATGTCATTGAGGGAAAGCTGTTAACGCTGGATGAGGAACAGGTAGAAATTGAAGGATACGGAAAAATTGACCGGTCTGTGAAGCTGCCGGTGTATCAGATTTATGACGAATGCGTGCAGAAAGATTTATCGGACCTTGTAATTGGAAATATGAACATATCGTATATTGTGGCCGATAAACGGGTCAGCGCGGTTCTGCTGAAAGAGCCGCCGGAAATAAAAAGCGTGCGCATCCTCCTTTTAAACGAAAATCAGGGGATTATGAGAGAAGAAATATGCGTAACTTCTCAGGGGGATTACAAAGTCGCCTGCGGAAAAAAAGAACGGCCGGTTTCAGCCGGGACTGTAACGAAGGCGTCGGAGTATTTAAAAGACGCGCCTAAAAAAAGTCTTAAACTGGAACCGTCGCAGGAGGGCGGGACCTTATACATATGCGGCGAGGACGGGACGGCCGTTTCTCTGCCTTATACCGGAAGTCTGGAGATCCGTAAGTATGATGAGGGGTACGCGGTGGTGAGCGTACTGCCGCTGGAACAGTATCTGTACGCGGTGGTTCCAAGCGAAATGCCGTCCAATTATCCCCAGGAAGCCTTAAAGGCGCAGGCGGTCTGTGCGAGAAGCTATGCGAGCATTCAGATGATGAAGGGAGCCTACGCAAAATACGGAGCGCATATGGACGACAGCGTAAATTACCAGGTATATAACAAACAGGAGCGGGATGAAAATACGACAAAGGCGGTGGATGATACGCGCGGTCTTGTTCTGTCAAAAGACGGCGAGGTGCTTGAGGCGTATTATTATTCCACGTCGTTCGGGCATTCGGGAAGTTATGAATCCTGGAATCTGGAAAATAACGGAGAGTATGATTATCTGACGGGAACGTGGCTTAAGGACGAGGAATTAAAGATGGACTTATCGGATGAATCCGTGTTCTCGGAGTATATAAAAAATCCGGATGAGAATTGTTATGACAGCTTTGCAAAATTTTTTCGATGGAGCGCAAAACTTGATGTGACCGGGCTGTCTGAGGTAATCAAAGAGAAGATAAACGCAAGAAAAAGCGCGCAGCCGGGAAATATAAGGATTGCTGTCTCTGCCGGTAAAAAGAGAAAGAAGGACGATGACGCCGGAAGTACCGCTTCGCTTGGAGAACTCACTTCTGTCGCGGTCGGACAGAGGAACAGCTGCGGAGGGGTGAAACAGCTTACGCTTACGTTTGAGGGAGGAAAGGTTGAGATTTTAGATGAATATAGTATGCGGATCGCTCTGGGACCGGCAGTTAAGCAGATTGTCTGGCATGACGGCAGCGAGGGAAGCGAGATTTCAACGCTTCCAAGTTCCTATTTTACGATGGAAACGGAAGAAGAAGGGAAATATGCGCTGTACGGAGGCGGATACGGGCACGGAATTGGCATGAGCCAGAACGGAGCGAAGGGGATGGCGGAAAAGGGATATTCTTACGAGGAGATTTTAGGGAAGTTTTATGCGAAGACCAAACTTCTTGACGTGTACGCGAATCAGAAATAGAAGGCAAAAGGAAGGAATTTTATGATTTGGAAAATCGCCGGAAATATTAAGATTTTTATAAAAAAATGCAAGGATGATAATATTAACGCGTTTGCGGCGCAGTCAGCGTTTTTCATCATTCTCTCCGCAATTCCGTTTTTGATGATGTTTAGCTCGCTGCTGCAGTATACGCCGGTGACGGAGAGTGTCATTATGTCTCTTATAAAACATGCGATGCCGGATTACATCGCGCCGTTTTGCGTCTCTATTGTCAATGAAGTCTATAATAAATCCTTCGGGATTATCTCTGTCGCCGCAATACTTGCGGTCTGGTCTGCGGCAAAGGGCGTTCAGTATATGGCGAACGGGTTAAATGTGGTAAATGACATCAGGGAGACGCGCAACTGGTTTGTGCTGCGTTTTTGGGCCATTATTTATACGGTAATATTCGTTCTTGCGATTGTCGTCACATTGGTGCTCCTTGTCTTTGGAAAGTCGCTGCAGGAGCTGATCGTAAATTACATTCCGCTTGTGGGCCATGTGGCCGATCTTGTAATCCGGCTTAGGAGCTTGATTATGATTGGGATTTTGATTCTGTTTTTCGCGGTTGTCTTTAAAATGCTGCCGAACAGGAAGGCTACGCTGCGTTCGCAGCTTCCGGGGGCGGTTTTATGCACGTTAGCGTGGTATGCGTTTTCGTTCGGGCTGTCCGTTTACGTGAATTATTTTAACGGGTTTTCTATGTATGGAAGCCTCACGACGATTGTGCTGATTATGCTATGGCTCTATTTTTGTATGTACATTATGATGCTGTGCGCGGAAATCAATGTCGTATTCGAGAGGACGATAGAAAATTGGTATAAAAGACGGGAGAATAAAAAAATAAAGAAAAAGGTTGATGTTTAAAAAACGCTGTGGTATGATAGTTGGCAGTAGAGAAATGCCATGAGGGCGTCCAGTAGATTCTTATACATTTGACAGAGAGGAAGAGCAGGTGGCTGAGAGCTTTTCTGAAGTAAGGTAGGAGTTGAATTTCGCGCCGGAGCAGCATAGGTGAATGGAGTAGTCTGTGACGTTTTGTGCACGTTACGCATTAGAGAGTCCGAAGGCAGCGCTTCGGGAAGCAGGGTGGTATCGCGGAGATTTTGCTTCGTCCCTTTTGGGACGGGGCTTTTTTCTATTATTAGGAAAGTTTTTTATTTAGAAAGGAGATTTTAGTATGAAAGAAAAACTGCAGAAATTGAGGGAGGATGCAGTCCGTCAGATTGAGAATTCTACGGAGCTGACAAAACTAAATGATGTCAGAGTCGCTTTTCTTGGAAAAAAAGGAGAGTTGACGGCGATTCTGAAGGGTATGAAGGATGTGCTGCCGGAGGAGCGTCCGGCGTTCGGGCAGCTTGTAAATGATACAAGAGAAGCGATTGAGAAAAAAATTGAGGAGACAAAACAAAGGCTTGAGGCGGCGGAGCTTGAGGCCAGACTTAAGAATGAAGTGATCGACGTAACGCTTCCGGCAAAGAAAAATAAAGTCGGCCACCGTCATCCGAATATGATTGTATTGGAAGAGGTGGAGCGCATATTTACCGGAATGGGATACGAGGTGGTTGAAGGGCCGGAAGTAGAGTATGATTATTATAATTTTGAAGCGTTGAATATCCCTGCGAATCATCCGGCGAAGGACGAGCAGGATACGTTTTACATCAACGACAAAATTTTACTGCGCACGCAGACCTCTCCGGTGCAGGTGCGCGTGATGGAGGAGGGAAGGCTGCCGATTCGCATGATCGCCCCCGGAAGAGTTTTTCGCTCTGACGAGGTGGATGCGACGCATTCACCGTCCTTCCATCAGATAGAGGGAATGGTTATTGATAAAAATATTACGTTTGCCGATTTGAAGGGAACCTTACAGGAATTTGCGTCGCGGTTATTCGGACCGGATACGAAAGTTAAATTCCGGCCGCATCATTTTCCGTTTACAGAACCGAGCGCGGAAGTGGATGTATCATGCTTTAAGTGTAAGGGGAAAGGCTGCCGTTTCTGCAAGGGAGAGGGCTGGATAGAGATCTTAGGATGCGGGATGGTTCATCCGAACGTACTGCGTATGAGCGGGATTGATCCGAAGGAGTATTCCGGTTTTGCGTTTGGCGTAGGGCTTGAGCGGATTACTCTTCTGAAATATGAAATCGACGATATGCGTCTCCTCTATGAGAACGACAGCAGATTCTTAGAGCAGTTCTGATGAGAAAGCATTTTTCAAATATCAATACAGCACTCAATGGGTGACAGAAAGGAAGATACTATGAATACATCACTAAATTGGATCAAAGATCTTGTGCCGGGACTGGATGTTTCACCGCAGGAATATGCGGACGCCATGATATTATCCGGCTCTAAGGTAGAAGGATATAAAAATATGGACGAGGATCTGGAGAGAATCGTTATCGGCCAGATAAAAGAGATAGAAAAGCATCCGGATGCAGACAAATTAATTGTCTGTCAGGTAGAGATCGGCGGCGGGCAGACGACTCAGATTGTGACCGGGGCAAGGAATGTAAACGCGGGCGATAAGATTCCGGTGGTACTCGACGGCGGCCGGGTAGCGGGCGGCCATGACGGCAAGCTGACGCCGGGAGGCATGAAAATCAAAAAAGGAAAATTGAGGGGCGTGGAGTCGAACGGTATGATGTGCTCCATCGAGGAGCTTGGCTCCACCAGAGATATGTTTCCAGAGGCGCCGGAGGACGGCATATATATTTTCGGTGAGGATGCAAAAGTAGGAGGAAGCGCAATCGAGGCGCTGGGTCTGCACGATACCGTTGTAGAGTATGAAATCACAAATAATCGCGTAGATTGTTTTTCAATCCTCGGAATTGCCAGAGAAGCGGCCGCGACATTTTGCCGCGAATTTCATCCGCCGGTCGTGACAGAGACGGGGAACGATGAGGACGTCCGGGATTACATTAAGGTAACGGTTGAGGACAAAGAACTCTGCCCGCGTTATACGGCCAGGGTTGTAAAAAACATCAAAATCGCTCCGTCGCCGGAGTGGATGCAGCGCAGACTGCGCGCGCAGGGGATTCGTCCGATCAACAATATTGTGGACATTACCAATTATGTGATGGAGGAATACGGACAGCCGATGCACGCTTACGACTGGGATACAATCGCGGGTCATGAGATCGTGGTCCGCCGGGCGAAAAGCGGGGAAAAGTTTGTAACTCTGGACGGACAGGAGCGAACGTTAGACGATTCGGTTCTGATGATTTGCGATGGGGACAAAGCGGTAGGCATGGCCGGAATCATGGGCGGTGAAAATTCTATGATTACCGATGATGTAAAGACCATGCTTTTTGAGGCGGCTTGTTTTGATGGAACTAATATTCGCATTTCGAGTAAAAAAGTAGGGCTTCGCACGGACGCTTCATCAAAGTTTGAAAAAGGGCTTGATCCGAATCTCGCCATGCTTGCGATGGACCGCGCCTGCCAGCTTATAGAAGAGCTGGGAGCCGGAGAGGTTATCGGAGGGGCAATCGACGTCTATGAGAAGAAAAGAGAGGGAAAAAGAATCGCGTTTGAGCCGGATAAGTATAACCGGCTGCTTGGGACGAAGATTGCGCCGGAAGAGATGCTTCAATATTTTGAGCGGCTTGAGCTGGGATATGACCAGGAGAAGAATGAAATTATTGTTCCTTCCTGGAGACAGGATCTGCTCTGTGACGCGGATCTTGCAGAAGAAGTGGCGCGCTTCTTTGGTTATGACAATATTCAGACAACGCTCCCGAGCGGCGAGGCGACGACCGGTATGTTGAGCTTTAAGCTGCGCGTCGAGCAGGTGGCAAGGGATATCGCGGAGTTCTGCGGTTTTTCACAGGCCATGACGTATTCCTTTGAGAGTCCGAAGGTGTTTGATAAGTTATTGATTCCAAAAGACAGTGAGCTTCGAAATGCCGTCGTAATTTCAAATCCGCTTGGAGAAGATTTCAGTATTATGCGTACGACGCCGCTGAATGGAATGCTGACGTCCCTTGCGACAAACTATAACAGAAGGAATAAAGACGTGCGTCTTTATGAATTGGGGAACATTTATCTTCCAAAACAGCTTCCGCTTACGGAACTGCCGACAGAGCGCATGCAGCTGACGCTCGGCATGTACGGAGAAGGAGATTTTTACACAATGAAAGGCGTTGTGGAAGAGCTTTTCGACAAGACCGGCATGAAGGAAAAGGTTCTCTACGACCCGGACGCAGAGCTTCATTTTCTGCACCCGGGACGCAGAGCCAATATTATTTATAAAAACCGCGTTGTCGGATATCTCGGCGAAGTACATCCGGCAGCCGCCGCAAATTATAATATCAAGGACCGTGCGTATGTTGCTGTGATTGATATGGCGTATATCACGGAATTTGCAACCTTTGACCGGAAATATGAAGGCGTGGCGAAATTTCCGGCGGCGGCCCGTGATATCAGTATGGTGGTTCCGAAAGAGATTTTGGCCGGTGATATTGAACAAATTTTTGACAAAAAGGGCGGTAAAAATTTGGAGAGCTACGAGCTGTTTGATATCTATGAGGGAATTCAGATTAAGGCCGGATACAAGTCTATGGCTTATTCCTTAAGTTTCCGCGCGAAAGATCGGAATTTAGAGGAAGCGGATATCACACAGGCGATGAACCGGATTTTAAAGGCGTTGGAGGAGCAGGGAATCGAATTGCGCTCGTAAATACGCGTTATGGAGAGTTGCGCAAAGTTTTTATCTGAAAAAGGTATTTGATAAAGGGGCTGTCGCACTAAGATATTGGTGCGACAGCCCCTTTTCTGTGGGAAAAATGGGAAACTTGAAACGGTCTCATTTTTTCAGACGGAATCTGGATACCAATTCTCTGAGCACAGCCGCCTGGCCGGACAATTCCTCGCTGGCGGCGGCGCTGGACTCTGCCGAGGTCACATTACTTTGGACAACGATCGCGATTTGATCGATTCCATGGCTGATTTCCTCCGCCGCTTCCGCCTGTTGTTTTGTATAATTTGCAATATCGCCGATCAGATTGTTCATTTCCTCCGCCAGGCCTGCCGCTTCCAGCATAGATTTTGACGTATCGTCAGCTGCGCTGACTCCTTCCTCCATGGAGCTTATTGTCTCGCCAAGAAGTTCCGTAGTCTCTTTTGCCGCATTTGCGGATCTTCCCGCCAGCGTCCGGACTTCCTGCGCCACTACCGCAAAGCCTTTTCCGGCTTCACCGGCCCGGGACGCTTCCACCGCCGCGTTCAGCGCGAGAATATTTGTTTGGAACGCGATATCGTCGATGGTTTTTACAATCTTATGAATTGCATTGGACTTTTCGCTTATTTTGCGAATGATCTCGGTCATATTCTGCATTTTTGCGTTACTCTCCAAAAGCCCGTCCCGTACTTCCCGTGAGATACCGCTTGCTTTCTGTGTGCCCCGGGCGATATTTTGCACGCTGTCAGACGCCTTGCCGATAGAACCTGCCAGTGCGTCGACTTCTGCCGCCTGTTCGGTGGAACCCTGGGACAGACGCACTGCGTTGTCGGAAATCTGCGCCGCTCCCGCGGCGACATCCCGCGAAGAAACATGGATCTGACCTATGGCGATATTAAGTTCGACGGCAATCTCGTCCAGAGATTCTTTTATCTTTGTAAACTCGCCGGTGTAATCATTCTTTAACTCGAATGCGAGATTTCCCTTTGCAATCTCACGAAGAGCGCCCGACACTTCATCAATATATTTTATGTAATCGCGCAGCCTGATCGTTACCTGGTTGAAATTGTCCGCGAGAACTCCCAGTTCATCTCTGGAACGGTAACGAATAGACTGATCGAGTTCGCCCATTGCAATCCGGGTAGCCACCCGGCTCAACTCTTTTACCGGTCTGCCGATAATGCGCCGGATTTGGATCACGACAAGAAGCGTCAGCAACAGAATCGCAATTACCGACACCTTAATCATAATATTTGTCAAATCATACAGTTCAGATAAAACTTCCGCCTTAGACACATAAGAAACCGCAATCCAGCTGCTCCCTGCGACCTCGTCGATCTCAATGTAAGTGTTCCCGTAGAGTCCAAGTCCGGTCTTTTTGGCCCGTATCTGTTCATCCGCATAGGCGTACATACCGTCGGCTTCGCTTAACTTTTTGCCGACAAACGCTTCGTCCCTGTGTCCGATAATCGTATCCGTGCGCGTGTCGACCAGGAAAATACCGCCGGTATCCTCAATCCGGATGTTGCTGACAATATCGGAAATGGAATCCAGATACACGTCCGCCGCCGCAACGCCGCGCACGGAGCCTTTGCGATCCTTTAATACTCCGGATGCGCCCACAACATAGGACTGGCTGTCTTCGTCAAAATATACGTCTCCTAATATAAAATCTTCAGACTCAAGTCCGTCCAGGTACCAGCTTTTTACCAGGGCGTCAAAATCAGGTCCGGGCACGAAAGACGCATGGTACAGCGAACCGTCCGTCAGGGCCACATACAGTCCGGCAGGGTACGCGTCGTTCTTTCCCGCCGTATGCTTGATATACGCTGTCATTTCTGCGATATCCATATTTTCATATTCTATCGTATCCCGCTGGGTCTCAAGCATAGTGAGGGTCCGGTTCATCCAGGCTCTGGTCTCCTGAAGCGTCTTGTCGGCAGTTGTGCGCAGCGTTTCCTTGCTCTTTGCAAGCAGCGTATCGGACATCCGGTCATAGACGACGGTGAGCAGTACGGACACCGCAATGATAACGCTCGCAATCACGGCGACCACCAGTTTAACCGTGATTCCGAGTCCCTTCCGCCGCGGATTTTTTGCCGCAGGCTTTGTTTCTTTTGTCTGGCTCATTTTCAATTTCCTCTCCTTTTTCTTTATTTTTTTTTAAACTCCATATTTCGTCCCTTTTCCAGAAATTGTATCATATTTCAAAAAAAAAATAAAATATTTTTTGCGGAAAACATATCTCTGGAGAGCCGTGCCGTTGAGAGAGGTAAATAAGTTAAAAAACTGATAAAATATGTCAGGAAATGGTAAAAAAATTATCTATTTTTTTTATTGAACTTTGAATCAAATAAAAGTATAATTATTTTTGTATATCACAGGTTTGTGGTATCCGTCAAAACCAAACAGAGAAGGGAGATTCAAAAATGAAGAGCTTTTTGAGAGAAAAAGCAACACATTTGTTTGCTGCGCTGTTTTTGACTTTGGGTCTGGCGTTTGCATGGAATATGAGTGTCAGCGCTGCAAACGTGGCGGCTCCGACAGGGGTGGCGCAGACAGACGCGGGGACGATTACGGACGCGGGACAATATTACGGGACATCCTATATCAGTATGAAATGGAACGAGGTTTCCGGAGCCGTGTATTATCCGATTGCGATCAGTGAGGATGCGAATTTTGCAACCGGCGTGATGGAGTACGGCACTCAAAAAACCGGGGGAAGCGTTCCAGGATTAAAGCCGGGCAAAACGTATTACGTTCAGGTTGGAGCGATGGATGAGAATGAAGAAATTGAGTGGGCACAGGCGGTTAAGATGGTAACCGTGCCAAATTCTGTTTCCAAGGTTGCGTTTACGGATGCGACGGAGACGTCCATTTCGGTTTCCTGGGATGCCGTTGCAGGGGCAACGCAGTATCAGGTTATGTATTATCCGTACGGTTCCGATCCGAAGTTGGCAAAGGTGACGACCGTAAAAACGACGTCCGCTACGATTTCGGGACTTAGCACAAATACCAACTACGCCGTCTATGTATGTTCGCAGAGAGTCGACGGCAGCTATGTTGAGGCAGTTGCGCTGGGAAGAGGATTTGGTTCCCTGCCTACGCTTCCGACAAAGACAACAAAATTAAAATGTACATATGCGAATCCGTTAACGACAATCGGCGAGGCTGATTTTTCGGTGACGAACAGCGCTTCCGCAGACGGCTATCAGTATGAGATCTATAAGTATAACGGAAAGAAGCCGATCTTGACGGGAACTTCCGTGTATAACGAATTTACGGTGAAAAATGCTAAGATCAAGGCGCGTCAGTTTTACAAAATCCGTGTGCGCGCATACATAATGAAGTCGAACGGCGAGCTGAAGTATGGAGGCTGGTCCGACGAAATTTATTTCAGCCGCTGCAATTATAAGGATGTAAAGGCTAAGCTCGTGAAGGGCAAAGTGAAGGTATCGTGGAAAAAGGTTTCGGGCGCAACGGGATATACGGTATACTTGTCAACCAAGAGTAACAGCGGATATAAGAAAGTCGGAACGACGAAGAAAACGTCGCTTGTGATCAAGAAAAAACTTAAGGATTATAAGAATTATTATGTCAGAGTAGTTCCAAATAAAAAAGTGAAAAAGAAGGGGACCTTTAGCGGAACCCGTCCAAATTCAAATTTCTACTCAAATGCATTCCGCATAACAAAAAAATATTACTATTATTAAATAAAAACGGCGCCGCATCTGTGATTGATTCATAGGTGCGGCGCCGTCGCTTGTCTGAAAGGATTTCCCGTGATAAAAAATAAAAGTGCCAAAAATCTTAATTTTCGGCACCTTCGGGTTGGGCTGTTATAAAATTATAACAAACAGTTCATAGGGGAATCGAACCCCTGTTTCCGCCGTGAGAGGGCGGCGTCTTAACCGCTTGACCAATGAACCATATCCGATATAAATAGATGAAGAACAGTCCGTACGGGAATCGAACCCGTGTTTCCGCCGTGAGAGGGCGGCGTCTTGACCGCTTGACCAACGAACCGTGTATAAGATTATCATAGGATTGAAAAAAAAGCAAGTCCTTTTTGAGAAAAAAATAAAAAATATGAAAAAAAAGGAAAAAAACCGGAAAAACAACTTGCATTTGGAGGGATAAAGTGGTAAAGTGATTACGATAACATAATGTATAGGCTGAGAGTGGGCTTTGGTCCACTCTCAATTCGCGTTCAGGAGAAGAAAATTGCCGTAAAACATGAGATGGCAGAAAAAGAAAGGTGGTTGTATGTCAAGAAGAGAGTCCTATGAGCAGCGGACTGAGGAATTGCTCGCGCCGATATTAGAGAGAAATCAGTTTGAGCTTGTGGATGTAGAATATGTGAAGGAGGGAACGGAGTGGTATCTGCGGGCTTATATTGACAAAGAGGGCGGGATAACGGTGAATGACTGTGAGCTTGTGGCCAGAGAGATGAATGAGATTTTGGACAGGGAAGATTATATTGAGGGCTCCTATATATTTGAGGTCAGTTCCCCGGGGCTGGGAAGGCCATTGAAAAAGGAGAAGGATTATGTCCGTTCCGTGGGGAAGAAATTAGAAATTCGTACGTACCGCGCCATTGACCGGGAAAAAGAATTCTATGGAATTTTAAAGGCATATGACGATACAACTGTGACGATAGAAAAGGAAGACGGAGAAGAGATGATATTTGAAAAGAAGGAAATTGCGCTGATCCGTCTTGCATTCGACTTTTAAATTTCAGGAGGAAGAAGAGATGAATAACGAATTGTTAGAAGCATTGACAATATTGGAGCAGGAAAAAAATATCAGCAAGGATACATTGCTTGAGGCGATTGAAAATTCATTGATTACAGCGTGCAAAAATCACTTTGGCAAGTCCGATAACATAAAGGTGAATATTGATCCGAAAACGTGTGAGTTTCATGTGTTTGCGGAGAAGACGGTTGTAGAGCAGGTGGAGGACGACTGTCTGGAGATATCGCTTGCAAACGCCCAGATGATAGATTCCGCTTATCAGCCGGGGGATGTTGTCAATATAGAAGTAAAGTCAAAAGAATTTGGCAGAATCGCGACTCAGAACGCAAAGAATGTGATTCTTCAAAAAATCCGGGAGGAAGAGCGAAAAGTGCTTTTCAGCCAGTATTACAGCATGGAAAAGGATATTGTGACAGGAATTGTGCAGCGCTATGTCGGGAAGAATGTGTCGATCAATCTCGGCAAGGTAGACGCGATGCTGACGGAGAACGAACAGGTGAAGGGGGAGGTGTTCCAGCCGACCGAGCGGATTAAGTTGTACATTCTGGAAGTGAAATCCACTCCGAAGGGGCCGAAAATTTTAGTGTCGCGGACGCATCCGGAGCTTGTGAAGCGATTGTTTGAGTCGGAGGTCGCAGAGGTAAAAGAGGGCATTGTAGAAATCAAAAGTATTGCGAGGGAAGCGGGGAGCAGAACGAAAATCGCCGTGTGGTCGAATGATCCGGACGTGGATCCGGTAGGCTCATGCGTCGGTATGAACGGCGCGAGGGTAAACGCGATTGTCAATGAGCTTCGGGGGGAGAAGATCGATATCATTAACTGGAATGAAAATCCTGCAATGCTGATTGAGAATGCGTTGAGTCCCGCGAAGGTAATCTCGGTGATTGCGGACGGTGAGGAAAAAACGGCAAAGGTTGTCGTGCCGGATTACCAATTGTCGTTAGCGATCGGAAAAGAAGGGCAGAATGCGAGACTTGCGGCGCGGCTCACAGGGTTTAAAATTGATATCAAGAGCGAGACGCAGGCGAGAGAATCCGGTGAGTTTATGGATTACGAAAACGACTACGAGGATTATGACGAGTATGACGAGGACGGCGAATATTTTGACGACGAGTATGACGAAGCGTCATACGGGGAAGAGGAATATCCGGAGAACGATCCGAAGGATTCGGACGAATATATAGAAGACGACGCAGAGGCTGGTGAGAATACGGATGGCGACGAGTAGAAAGATTCCCATGCGTCAGTGCGTGGGGTGCGGGGAGATGAAGCCGAAGAAGGAGTTGATTCGCGTTATAAAGACTGCCGAAAATGAGATTTTTCTGGATGCGACCGGCAGAAAAAACGGGCGGGGCGCTTATATCTGCGCAAGCAGCGGGTGTCTTGAGAAAGCAAAAAAGTCGAAAGGTCTCTCCCGCTCCTTTAAAATGGAAATTCCGGGGGAAATTTACGAGGAATTAAAAAAGGAGATGGAAAAGATTGAGATGCGATAAAGTATTGTCGCTTTTGGGGGTCTGTGCAAAAGCGGGGAATGTTTTGAGCGGGGAATTTCAGACAGAAAAATCTGTAAAAGAGGGGAAGGCTTATCTTGTAATCGTGGCGCAAGACGCCTCCGAAAATACAAAAAAGAATTTTTCTGATATGTGTAAATATTATAAGGTGCCGTATGCGGTATACGCCGACAAGGATTTGCTTGGACATAGTATCGGCAGAGAATTTCGGGCGTCGCTTGCGGTGGTAAACGAAGGATTGGCAAAATCATTGATGAAGCATTTGGATGGGATAACAACTGAATAACGGAGGGAATAAATATATGCCAAAAATGAGAGTACATGAGCTCGCAAAGGAATTGGGAATAGATTCAAAAGAAGTGTTAAGTATATTAAAGGGAACAGAATTTGAGGTGAAGACATCTTCAAACGGAATTGAAGAAGACGCGCAGAATCTGGTGAGACAGAAGCTGGCGAAGGCGGCGGAAAAGCCGGTCAAAAAAGAAGAAAAAGAGAAGCCGAAAGAGAAAGCCAAGGCCAAACAGCCGGAGCAAAAAGAGCCTCCGAAGGAAGCGGCGCCGTCCGCAAAGACGGAACCGGAGAGACCGAAAAAGAAGGCCAGTATTTCGGCGGTATTTAATCCGCAAAACAGTAAGCAGATGAGCGGAAGGAGACAGGGGTACCATACCAATGCAGGGGAACGTCCGAGAAACCAGGGACATCGCCCGCAGCAGGCAAAGCAGCCTTCACGTCCGGGGGCGCCGTCCGAGAGGCGCGCGCAGCAGGCGAAAGCGTCGCAGGAACAGCAGCCAAAGCAGGTAAAGCAGGAGACGGGACGCATTCGTAAGGAAGCGGAGGAACCGAAGATACAGGCGCAGTCTTTGCAGGAAAAAGAGGGAAAAGAGACAAAACCGGAACCGCAAAGACAGCCGATTACGCATATCAAGCAGGTCGTTCCGGAAAGACAGGTGATCAGCGCCAAAACTGTGGCGGAGAGAGTGGCGGCACAGGCGAGAGCCGCGGAGGCGAGACGCGCCGAGCAGGGAACGGGAAACGGCGGACGTTCCTATGGCGGGCGTTCTTACGGCGGACGCACACAGGGAGAGAGAGGAGCGCGTTCAGGCGGTTATGACAAAAATAATCAAAAAAATTATCAGAATACAAAACAGGGCGCGCCTTATGGCAAGGGCGGTCAGAACGGCCGCGACGGCGGTTCAAATCGCACGAAGGAACAGGGGAGAAAGCTAGATCAGGAAATCAACCGTTTTAGCAAGGATTCGATCAAGGCATCTCCGGAAGAACTGCGTACAAAAGAGAGCAGAGAGAACAGAGACAGAGAAAACCGTAAAAATAAAAATCAGGATTACGATAAGCTCGGAAGCAAAAAGCAGGAGCGTTACATGAATCTTGAAAAGAACGGCGGAAAGAAAAAGAAACCGCAGCAACAGCCGCAGCAGCCAAAAGAGGAAGATACGATTCGCACGATTACGCTGCCGGAGTATATGACGATAAAAGAGCTCGCGGATAAAATGAAGGTTCAGGCTTCCGTGATTGTGAAAAAACTCTTTTTGAAAGGGCAGATGGTAACCGTAAATCAGGAGATCGATTATGAGAATGCGGAGGAAATCGCGCTGGAATTTAACTGTATCGCGGAGCCGGAGGAAAAGATCGATGTGATTGCGGAGCTGTTAAAGGAGGACGAGGAGGACGAGAGCACTCTGGTTTCAAGGCCGCCGGTGGTCTGTGTTATGGGCCATGTCGACCATGGTAAGACGTCGCTCCTTGACGCGATCCGAAATACAAATGTGACAGACCGTGAGGCGGGCGGAATCACGCAGCACATCGGCGCATATGTCGTAAGTATCGGCGGACAGAAAATTACGTTTTTGGATACGCCGGGACATGAGGCGTTTACGGCAATGCGAATGCGCGGCGCGAAGTCTACGGATATTGCGATCCTTGTGGTAGCCGCGGACGACGGTGTGATGCCGCAGACGGTGGAGGCGATCAACCATGCGAAAGCGGCGGGGATCGAAATTATCGTCGCGATCAACAAAATAGATAAGCCGAATGCGAATATTGACCGTGTCAAACAGGAGCTGTCCGAGTATGAACTGATTCCGGAGGACTGGGGCGGAAGCACGATTTTCGTTCCGGTGTCCGCGCATACGCAGGAGGGAATTGATAACCTGCTGGAGATGATCCTTCTGACGGCGGAAGTCAGCGAGCTAAAGGCGAATCCGAACCGTCAGGCAAGAGGCGTAATTATTGAGGCACAGCTTGATAAGGGGCGCGGAGCCGTCGCGACGGTACTTGTGCAGAAGGGAACGCTTAAGGTGGGCGAGCCGATTGCCTGCGGCAGCGCTTTCGGTAAGGTGCGCGCGATGATCGACGATAAGGGACGCCGGCTGAAAGAAGCGGGACCATCCACCCCGGTAGAGATTCTTGGGCTTTCGAGCGTACCGGATGCGGGCGAGACATTTGTCGCCTGCGAGACAGAAAAAGAGGCAAGAAATTTTGCGGAGACATATATTTCCGAAGGAAAGGAAAAACTGTTAGAGGAAACGAGATCACGTATGTCTCTGGACGATTTGTTTTCACAGATTCAGTCCGGCAATGTAAAAGAGCTGGATATTATCGTAAAGGCGGACGTACAGGGATCGGTGGAGGCCGTAAAGCAGAGTCTTGTCAAACTTTCCAACGAAGAGGTTGTCGTCAAGATTATTCACGGCGGCGTCGGCGCGATAAACGAATCGGATGTTATTTTAGCGTCCGCTTCCAATGCGATTATTATCGGTTTTAATGTGCGTCCGGATCCTACGGCTAAGATGACGGCCGACAATGAGGGCGTCGATATCCGTCTGTACAAAGTGATTTACAATGCGATTGAGGACGTGGAAGCGGCGATGAAAGGAATGCTTGATCCGGTGTTTGAAGAGAAGGTGCTCGGCCATGCGGAGGTGCGCCAGATCTTTAAGGCGTCCGGCGTCGGCAATATAGCGGGTTCCTATATCCTTGACGGTACGTTTGAGCGCGGATGCAAAGTCCGTATTTCCAGAGAAGGAAAACAGATATTTGAGGGCGATCTTGCATCCCTGAAGAGGTTTAAGGACGATGTAAAGGAAGTAAAAGCCGGTTATGAATGCGGTCTTGTTTTCGAAGGATTTAATGATATTGCAGAGTTAGACCAGGTAGAAGCCTATAAGATGGTGGAAGTCGCAAGATAGCCGGCCGCCATGGGCGGAAGTGTCTGACGGAGTGAAGGAGACAAAACTATGCGAAAGAACAGTACAAAAAATATGCGGGTTAACGGCGAGGTCCTGCGGGAACTTTCCAATATTATCCGCGGCGATATCAAGGACCCGCGTATTCATCCGATGACAAGCGTGGTTGCGGTGGAAGTGGCGCCGGATCTGAAAACATGCAAAGCGTTTATCAGCGTTTTGGGAGACGAACAGTCCAGAAAAGATACGCTGGAGGGATTAAGGAGCGCGGAGGGATATATCCGAAGAGAGCTTGCCAGAAATATCAATCTGCGCAATACGCCGCAAATTTGCTTTATTTTGGACCAGTCCATTGAATACGGCGTGAATATGTCAAAAATGATAGATGCAGTGACAAATAAGGACGGAGACAGCGTATGAAATTAGAGACATATCTTCAGGATGTGGAGTCCGTAGCGATCGGGGGCCACGTCAAACCGGACGGAGACTGTGTGGGTTCCACACTGGCGGTGTATAACTATATAAAAACGTATTTTCCGCAGATAGAGGTAACGATGTATCTGGAGCCGATTCCGAATATTTTCAAATTTTTGAAGGGTTCGGATCAGATTGTAAGCGCCTGCGAGCAAGACAGACGGTATGATCTGTTCTTGACGCTGGACTGCGGGGATATCGGGCGGCTTGGTTTGGCGGCAAAGTATTTTGAGACGGCGCGAAAGACAATATGTATCGACCATCATATCAGCAATCACAGCTTCGCCGACATAAATTATATTTTTCCGGAAGCAAGTTCTACAAGCGAGCTGGTCTTTGGCGTTTTAGAGGAAGAAAAGCTGACAAGAGAGATTGCGGAATGCATTTATGTGGGAATCGTCCATGATACGGGGGTCTTTCAGTATTCCTGCACCTCCGCAAAGACAATGAATATAGCGGGAAAATTGATGGAGCTTGGGATTGATTTTACGAAGATTGTCGACGACACATTCTACAAAAAGACGTTTCAGCAGAATCGTATTTTAGGCCAGGCGCTGGTAGATTCCAGGCTGTATCTGGACGGAAAATGTATTGCAACGGTGGTTACGCGCGCGCAGATGCAGGAGTTTGAGGTAGAGCCGAAGCATTTGGAGGGAATTGTGCAGCAGCTGCGTGTGACAAAGGACGTGGAGGCCGCAATGTTTCTTTATGAGACGCCGGAGGGCGATTATAAAGTGAGTATGCGCTCGAACGGAATTGTAGACGTGGCGGGAATCCTTGAGGGATTCGGCGGCGGCGGGCATGTGCGGGCCGCGGGAGCCACAGTATCGGGCGCACCGGAAGAGATTATAGAAAAGATACTTCAAAAGGTGTCGGAGCAATTATAGAAGATGATGAACGGAATTTTAAATATTTACAAAGAAGAAGATTACACCTCTTTTGACGTGGTTGCAAAACTGAGGGGAATCTTAAAACAGAAAAAAATCGGGCACACCGGGACGCTTGACCCAAAGGCGCGGGGGGTGCTCCCCGTCTGCGTCGGGAAAGCGACAAAGGTATGCGCTCTGCTCACCGATAAGGACAAAGAATACGAGGCGGTATTGCTGCTCGGTACGGTGACGGATACGCAGGACATGACGGGGCGCGTGTTAAAAGAGACGCCTGTGTCTGTCTCAGAGGGCGAGGCAAGAGCGGCGATTGAAAGCTTTGTCGGGCCGTACAGACAGATTCCGCCGATGTACTCCGCGCTGAAGGTAAACGGACAAAAGCTTTGCGATCTTGCGAGAGCCGGGACCGAGATAGAACGCAAGCCAAGGGAAGTGCATATTTATGGGATCGAGATTTTGCAGATGGATCTGCCGCGCATAAAAATTCGTGTCAGGTGTTCCAAAGGAACGTATATCCGCACGTTGTGCGAGGATATAGGAGAAAAACTTTCCTGCGGGGGATGTATGGAGTCGTTGTTGCGGACGGCGGTTGCGGATTTTTCCCTGTCAAAAGCGCACAAGCTTGCAGAGATTGAGCTGGCTGTAAAAGAGGGGCGCATCGGGGAGTACCTGATGCCGGTGGATTCCGTTTTTACGCAGTATCCCAGGGCGGTTGTAAAAAAACAGTTTGAGAAGCCGCTTTACAACGGCAACAGACTTTCCGTGGGCTTTTGCCGTCATTTTTCGCGGGAATGGAGCGATACGAAAATCCGCGTATATGACGAGGCGGAACAGTTTATCGGGATTTATGAATACCTGGAGGCAGAGGCGGCGTTAAAGCCGGTGAAAATATTTGTGTAAAACGAGGAAAACAGATCACGTATCATGAAGTATATAAAAGGAAAGACAGAATTTCATATTGAAGAGCCGACGGTAATTTCATTCGGAAAATTTGACGGTCTGCACCGGGGGCATGAGCTTTTGATGGACTACATGTTTGAGAAGAAAAAAACGGGACTGTCCACGGTGGTGTTCACATTTGATATTCCGCCGAAAAGTTTAATCAGCCGGGCCCCGCATAAGCTGATTACGACAAATGAAGAGAGAAGAAACATATTTGAGCATATCGGAGTGGATTATCTGATCGAGTGTCCGTTTACGCCCGATATTATGTGTATGGAGCCGCAGGAATTTATCCGAAAAATTGTGGAAGAGCTGAACGTCAAATGTATGGTTGCGGGCAGGGATTTTCAGTTTGGACATAACCGGGCGGGTACATATCGCACGCTTATTCAATATGCGGGGGAGCTTGGCTATGAAGCGGCTGTTATGGAAAAAATACGGGATGGAAAAAGAGATATCAGCAGCACCTTTATTCGGGAAAGAATATCGGCGGGAGATATTGAAATGGCGAACCGCCTGCTCGGATATGCGTTTTTTGTGCAGGGAACCGTGGAACACGGAAACCATATGGGAGGTCCGGTTCTTGGATTTCCGACGATAAATCTGCTTCCGCCCCCGGACAAGCTTTTGCCGCCGAACGGGGTGTATATTACGGAGACCACGGTGGGAGAGAGTACCTATCAGGGGATTTCCAACGTCGGATGCAAACCTACGATAGCGGGTGGAAATCCGATCGGAGTAGAGACGCATATTTTTGATTTTAACAGGAATATTTACGGCAGCCAGGTCAAAGTAGAATTTTTAAAACGGGTTCGTCCGGAATATAAATTTGCCTCGTTGGAAGAACTGACTGCGCAGATGCAGGAAGATATCGCGTTTGCGGAAAAATTCTTTGAACTTCACTAAAGGAGAAAACATGAAATTATTATTTACGTTGATGGGTGGATTGGGACTGTTTCTTTTTGGAATGAATTTTATGAGTCAGGGACTTCAAAAGGCCGCGGGGGCAAAGCTGCGCGGTATCTTAGACGCCATGACGAAAAACAAGCTGATCGCGGTCGTTTTCGGCGCGCTGTTTACAGCGGTGATTCAGTCCTCCGGCGCGACGACCGTAATGGTGGTAAGTTTTGTAAACTCGGGGCTTATGTCCCTGTCGCAGGCCGTCGGCATTATTTTCGGCGCGAATATCGGTACGACGATTACGTCGCAGCTCGTCGCGTTCGATCTTACGGCGATTGCGCCGCTGATTCTTTTTATCGGAGCGTTGTTTGTCATGTTTGGCAAAAAACCGATGATGAAAAAAATCGGAGAGGCGGTGCTGGGATTTGGCGCGCTGTTTATGGGGATCAGCATGATGTCCGAGGCGATGGCGGATTTAAGGCAATACGACGCGGTAATTCGTGCACTGGCGGGTCTTACGAATCCGTTTGTCGCAATCTTGATCGGGCTTTTGATCACGGTGATTGTACAAAGCTCGTCGGTAACGGTCAGCATCCTGCTTTTGATGGCGAACCAGGGACTCGTAGGGCTCGACGTCTGTTTCTATTTTGTCCTGGGCTGTAATATCGGATCTTGTACGCCGGCAGTGCTTGCCAGTCTGAGCGGCAAAAAAGAGGCGAAGCGCGCGGCTTTGATCCATGTAATGTTCAATGTCTTCGGTATGATTATCATAGGCGTGCTGCTTATCTTTGGAATGGACGGATTTTTAGAGGCGATAACGACGGTGTCGGGAGGGAATATCGGAAGATGCGTCGCAAATGCGGATACATTCTTTAAAATATTCCAGACAGTTATGTTCCTTCCGTTTACCCGACAGTTTATTGCGCTCACATACCGGCTTGTTCCGGGTGAGGATGAAGCGGTAGAGGGATTCTCTTTAAAGTATATCGGAATGAAGAAGGTGTTTACGCCCGCAACCGTTGTTCTTGAGACGATTCAGGAGATTGAGCGCATGGGAAGGATCGCGAGAGAAAATCTGTGCAGGGCGATGGACGCGTTTTTTACCGGGGATGAGACGGAGATTGCCAAGGTGTATGAGCGTGAAAAAGAGATCGATTTTCTGTGTAAAGAGATTACCGA
The DNA here is from genome assembly GCA_947383215.1 of uncultured Roseburia sp. Lineage (GTDB taxonomy): Bacteria > Bacillota > Clostridia > Lachnospirales > Lachnospiraceae > Roseburia_C. The sequence continues at coordinate 77,837 of CANDCP010000003.1, read as the reverse complement.
TTATCTCGTAAAAATTAATCAGCTGGAGCTTCCGGTGTCGGACGCGTCGAGAATCGGCGGCCTGTTTCATGTGGTGAACGACATTGAAAGAATCGGCGATCATGCCGAGAATATCGCGGACGCCGCGGTTCAAAAGCAGGAGGATTCCCTCAGCTTTACAAAGAAGGGAAACAGGGAGCTGCAGGAGATGTACGATAAGGTGTCGGAAATTATCGGGGAAGCGTTAAAAATGTTTGAGACGATGGATGAAAACTATCAGAAAACAATTTTAGAGTTGGAAAACGAAATCGACGATATGGAGCGCGAGCTTCAGAAATCGCATATCCGACGTATGGCCAAGGGAAAATGCTCGCCGGAGGCCGGGGTGATATTTACCGATATAATTACGGGTCTGGAGCGTGTTGCGGATCATGCCACAAATATTGCATTTTCAATCCTTCAAAACGATCCGGAAGGCAGTGATGAATAAAACGAGATGAAATGTTACATAATTATTACACAAATGTGTTGACAACGTAAAAAATTATGATTATAATTGCTAATATGTAAACAAGAAGGAAAAAGTTCGTAGTCAGGGTGAAGATGCAGGAGGTTTTCCCATGAAAATGAAATTAGCAAAAGCGGCAGGATTTTTGTTTGCCTGCGGCGTATTACTAAATAACTATAAGATACCGGTGGATGCGCAGGAGGTAAGTTCCGGAGTTTTTTCGGTTATACATTCCTATATGGATATGTCTCAGGCGGTACAGATCAGCGAGGTGGACGTTGCGCAGACACAGACGGGACAGACGGAGGATACCACAATATGCGGGTACAGCAATCTCGGGATTGCGAACGTGGAAAGTAATTTAAATGTGAGGAAGGAAGCGGACGAGACCGCGGAGCTTGTCGGAAAACTGCAAAAGGATGCGGGCTGTGAGATTTTAGAGCAAAGCGGAGACTGGTATAAAATACAGTCGGGAAAGGTGACCGGATATGTAAAGGGCGAGTATCTGTTTACCGGAGATACGGCAAAAGAGAAAGCCGCGGAGATTATGATGACCGTGGCGACCGTGACGACCGTGACGTTGAATGTTCGCGAGGAGATGAATACAGAGTGCTCCATAATTGCGCGGATGCCGCAGGGAGAGGAGCTTCACGTACTGGAGGAATATGACGGTTGGGTGAAAATCGATCTTGACGGCGGCGAAGGTTACGTGAGCAAGGACTATGTCGAGATATCGACGCAGCTTCCGAAGGCGCAGACCATGACGGAACTGAAATACGGACAGGGTGTGTCTGACGTGCGGGTTTCGCTGGTGTCATTTGCGACGCAGTATGTCGGCAATCCTTATGTGTGGGGAGGAACGAGTTTAACAAGAGGCGCGGATTGTTCAGGATTTGTTTTATCGGTATTCGCCAATTACGGCGTGTATCTGCCGCACTCTTCAAGAGCGCAGGCGGGATGCGGCACTTCCGTAGACGCTTCGCAGGCGCAGCCGGGAGATTTGTTCTTCTATGGAAGCGGAAGAGGGATCAATCATGTGGCGATTTATATCGGCAACGGACAGATTGTTCATGCGAGTTCGCCGTCCACCGGAATTAAGATATCCAATGCGTATTATCGCAGCCCGGTGAAAGTGGTGCGCGTTTTGAGCAACTGATCAATTTTAAAAAACAGTTTACAAAGCGTAATATCTATGTTATACTTTGCAAGTGTGAAATAAGCCCATGTTCGGTAGACGGACACTCCGACCTTTACTGGATATTGTAAGACATTACATTTTGGGCGTTTAATAGAAGAAGGAGGAAACATCATGTTAGCAAAGGAAAAGAAGCAGGCGATTATCAGCGAATACGGAAGAACACCGGGCGACACAGGTTCGCCGGAAGTTCAGATTGCTCTTTTGACGGCAAGAATCAATGAGCTGACCGAGCATTTAAAAGTAAATCAGAAGGATCATCATTCCAGAAGAGGACTTTTGAAGATGGTAGGACAGAGGCGCGGATTGCTGGCTTACTTAAAGAAGTCTGATATTGAAAGATATCGTACTTTGATCGAGCGCTTAGGTTTGAGAAAGTAATTTTTGATAGAAAACCGTATAGGAATAGAGCGGAGATATCCGCTCTATTTTGTGTAATGGGATAAAATAAAGGAGAATGAATATGTATCAGAGTTATTCAATGGAGCTTGCAGGCAGAATGCTCACCGTAGACATCGGAAGGGTGGGAAAGCAGGCAAATGGCTGTGCGTTTATGCACTATGGCGACACGACGGTACTGTCGACGGCAACGGCGTCCGAGAAGCCGAGAGAGGGAATTGATTTTTTCCCGTTAAGCGTGGAGTATGAAGAAAAATTATATGCGGTAGGAAAGATTCCGGGAGGGTTTAATAAGAGAGAGGGAAAGGCGTCCGAAAATGCCATTCTCACCTCGCGTGTGATCGACCGTCCGATGCGGCCGCTGTTTCCGAAGGATTACCGGAACGACGTTACTTTAAATAATATGGTTATGAGCGTTGACCCGGAGTGCCGTCCGGAGGTGGTAGCGATGCTTGGAGCCGCGATTTCTACCTGTATCTCCGATATACCGTTTGACGGGCCGTGCGCGATGACGCAGATCGGTATGGAGAACGGCAATTTTGTTGTAAATCCGTCTCAGGACGTCTGGAATAACGGGGATTTACAGCTCACCGTTGCGTCTACAATGGAAAAGGTGATTATGATTGAGGCCGGGGCAAATGAAATCCCGGAGGAGAAAATGTTAGAGGCTATTTATATGGCCCACGATATCAACCAGACAATCAACGCATTTATCAATAAGATTGTGGACGAAGTCGGAAAACCGAAGCACGAATACGAGAGCTGTGCGATTCCGCAGGAAATGTTTGACGAGATGAAACAGATCGTGACGCCGGAGCAGATGGAGGAAGCCGTTTTTACCGATGAAAAGCAGGTGCGCGAGGAGAATATCCGAAAGATCACCGAGAAGTTTGAGGAGGCGTTTGCGGAGAAAGAAGAGTGGCTTGCAATTTTGGGCGAGGCCGTTTATCAGTATCAGAAAAAGACGGTCCGCAAGATGATTTTGAAGGATCACAGGCGTCCGGACGGCCGCGCAATCGACCAGATCCGTCCGCTGGCGGCGGAGATCGACCTGATCCCGAGAGTGCACGGTTCGGCGATGTTTACCAGAGGCCAGACGCAGATCTGCGATGTCGTGACGCTGGCGCCGCTGTCTGACATGCAGAGAGTAGACGGACTGGATGAAAATATTACTTCCAAACGCTATATGCATCATTATAACTTCCCGTCGTATTCCGTTGGGGAGACAAAGCCGTCAAGAGGCCCGGGGCGCCGTGAGATCGGCCACGGGGCGCTTGCGGAAAAAGCGCTTGTTCCGGTGCTTCCTACGGAGGAGGAGTTTCCGTATGCAATCCGGGCGGTGTCCGAGACGTTTGAGTCAAACGGTTCCACTTCCATGGCTTCTACCTGTGCGTCCTGTATGGCGCTTATGGCGGCGGGCGTGCCGATTAAAAAGATGGTTGCCGGTATTTCCTGCGGGCTTGTGACCGGAGAAACCGATGAGGATTATCTGGTTCTTACGGATATTCAGGGGCTGGAAGATTTCTTCGGCGATATGGATTTTAAGGTAACGGGTACTCACGAAGGAATAACGGCGATTCAGATGGATATCAAGATTCACGGACTTACCAGGCCGATTGTAGAAGAGGCGATCAGGAGAACGAGAGAGGCAAGACTCTATATTATGGACGAGGTAATGTCGAAGGCGATTGATAAGCCGAGAGCGGAGGTAGGACAGTATGCGCCGAAGATTTCTCAGCTTATGATTGACCCTGCCAAGATCGGCGACGTGGTCGGCCAGAGAGGAAAGACGATCAATGAGATTATAGAGCGTACCGGCGTAAAGATTGACATTTCCGACGATGGCGCGGTAAGCATCTGCGGTACGGATAAAGAAATGATGGACAAGGCCTCCGAGATGGTGCGCATTATTACGACAGATTTTGAAGAAGGCCAGATTTTTACGGGCAAGGTTGTAAGCATCAAAGAATTTGGAGCGTTTATCGAGTTTGCGCCGGGCAAAGAGGGCATGGTCCATATCTCGAGGATCGCGAAGGAGAGAATTAACCGTGTGGAGGATGTGCTGACGCTTGGCGACATTGTGACGTGTATCTGCATGGGAAAAGATAAGATGGGAAGAATTAGTTTTTCCATCAAGGATGTTCCGCAAAATAAATAAAAGGAGCTTTTCTGCCGAAGGGCTGCAGTAACATCTGCAGTCCTTTTTTTATATCATAAAATAAAAGAGAATTTTTATGAATCGTGTCAGGGAGATGATACATGCGGATTACGCGCATAAACGGGGATACACCGGTTCGGGGGTCACAGTGGCGGTAATGGATACCGGCATTGTGAACCATCCGGACTTTGACAATAGAGTGATTACGTTTTTGGATTTTACGTCGAGAAAGAAGACGGCGTATGACGATAACGGACATGGAACGCATGTCTCGGGAATTATAGGAGGAAGCGGCTTTGTGAGCCGGGGGAAGTATATGGGCGTGGCGCCTGGATGCAGCCTTATTATGTTAAAGGTCCTTGACCGGATGGGAAACGGAAATACGCTTCAAGTCCTGTCGGCTCTGAAATGGGTGATTAATAACCGGGAAAAATACGGAATACGAATACTAAATATTTCAGTGGGAATGCTAAATTCAGCGAAGAAAGAAGAAAGAGGCAGGCTTCTTGCAGCGGTCGAGGAGGTGTGGGACAGCAACGTTGTGGTAGTGGCGGCAGCCGGAAACAACGGTCCGGCGGGCGGCAGCATTACGATACCGGGAATGTGCAAATCAGTCATCACGGTCGGGAGCAGCGACGACGAGAATCTTCCGATAAAACGGCAGGGATTAACCCGCGGGTACAGCGGGCGGGGCCCCACGGAAGGCTGTATCGTAAAACCGGAAATCGTAGCGCCCGGGACAGGGGTTACAAGCTGTTCTCCGGGGATGTCATATGAGGTGAAAAGCGGAACCTCTATGGCGACTCCGGTGGTAAGCGGGGCGGTGGCTCTTTTGCTAAACCGTTACCCGTACCTGACGCCGGCACAGGTGAAACTGCGCATTTATGAGACGGCCGTCGATACGGGAAGAGAACGGAACGTACAGGGATGGGGGAAAATCGACATTGCACGCCTGCTTTAGATAAAATTTGCGGGGGATTAGCATGGCTGAAAAAATAGAATGTCAGAATCAATTGCGTATACTGGAAAAATCGTGTAATATAAGTGAGAAAATAAAAGTAGAACTACAAAAGAAAGAAGTCAGACTTATGAAAAAAATCAGTAAAATCATATTCAGCCGTGTGTTTATTGTCTTTTTGGCGATTGCCATTCAGTTTTTCTGGCTGTTTAATTTTCTATGGCGGTTTACGATGCAGTCGCAGTATATGTACATCATTCTCGATATTCTGGCTGCAATTGTCGTCCTCCGGATTGTCAGCAGATGGATGAATCCGTCCTACAAGCTTGCGTGGACATTTATCATACTCATATTTCCGATACTGGGACTTTTTATTTATCTGGTATTTGGCCGCTCGGAGCTTACCAAAAAGACCAGAGAGCGGATGGACCGGGTGCATCGGGAGATCTGTCCGCTGTTAAGCGGAAACGAAGAAACGGAAAACAGACTGCGCCGTATGGACGCGCAGGCGTTCGTGCAGTCGAATTATATCAGCAAATGGGTGCGCTTTCCGGTCTATGAACATACGAAGACAAAGTATTACCGCAGCGGGGAAGAGATGTTTCCGGCAATGTTAGAAGCGTTAGAGTCGGCGGAGCACTATATTTTTCTGGAATATTTTATATTGGACGCCGGTAAAATGTTCAACCAGGTAATAGAAGTGCTGGAGAGAAAGGTGAAGGAAGGCGTAGAGGTCCGGTTAATTTATGACGATATGGGGTGTATTACGACAATGCCGGCCCATTTCTACCGCGCGCTCCAGGCGAAGGGGATTAAATGCGCCGCGTTTAATCCGTTTCGCCCGATTCTCTCAATTATTATGAATAACAGAGACCACAGAAAGATTTTTGTCGTGGACGGAAAGGTGGCGTTTACCGGCGGCATTAATATTGCGGACGAGTATATTAACGAGGTGGCGCGGTTTGGATACTGGAAAGATACGGGTATTCGTCTGGAGGGAGAGGCAGTCTGGAGTTTTACCTGTATGTTCCTTGAAATGTGGAATTATATCGTGCGCTCCACGGAAGAATATGAGAAATTTATGCCGCATGTGCATCAAAAAGAGGATTTTGTATCGGACGGTTTTGTACAACCTTACGGAGATACGCCGCTGGATCATGAAAATACGGGCGAAAATGTATATTTAAACATGATTAACCGGGCAAAGGATTACATTTACATTTTTACGCCGTACCTGATTGTGGACAATGAAATGCTGACTATGTTATGCAACGCGGCAAAATGCGGCGTCGACGTAAGGATTGTCACGCCCGGAATTCCGGATAAAAAGCTTGTTTATTTGCTGACACAGGCAGATTACCGGCGTCTGATCGAAAACGGGGTGCGTATCTATCAGTATACGCCGGGTTTTCTGCATGCGAAATGTTTTGTCTGTGACGACGTGCTTGCGACGGTGGGCAGCGTCAATATGGATTACCGCAGCCTCTATCTGCATTTCGAATGCGGCGTTTTCTTATACCGCTCTTCGGCGGTTTTAGAGGTCAAGGAAGACGTGCTGGAAACCATCGCAAATTCACAGGAAATTACGCTGGAATTTTGTAAGGGCAGATCGTGGTATGTAAGGCTTGTGCAAAGCTTCCTGCGGTTAATTGCGCCGCTCTTATAGCGGGTTATCCAAAGAAATAGTGGAACATGCGGCTGAGATAATCTTTGAAGGTAGCTTTTTCGACGGTTTCGCAGTACAGGATATTCACGGAGCCGATTTCCTTTCCGTTTAAGGTATAGACGGCTTTTCCGGCAATATCGTTCTTTTTGACCGGCGCTTTTACTTCTTCCGGCAAAATAAGTTCCTTTTTGATAGAAGAAATATCGTCCCCCGCCGTGTTCAGGTAAGAGAACGCGCCTTCGTAACGGATGTTTGCCGTATCCTGAATTCCGCCGCTTACCTGCAGCGGCGGCAGGGCGTCTTCGTTTTTGTCCTGGTAAACCTGGCAGCACGAGAAGCCGTAATTGAGGAGCGAGGAAGCGTCGGAAAAACGGATCTTGTAATCGGGAGCGGCCATGATAACGGCGATCAGCTCGATTCCGTCTTTTTCGGCAGTTGCGGAGACGCAGTATTTTGCAAGCCCTGTGGAGCCTGTTTTTAGCCCGGTGGCATACGGGTACTGTTTGATCAGCTTATTTGTGTTGGTGAGTCCGAATTCGCTTGCTCCGCGTTTCGTATTGTGAATAATATTTTCCATCCAGACGGTACAATAATTATGTATCTGCGGGTATTTGGTCGTCAGCTCTCTCGACATAAGAGCGACGTCGTAGGCGCTTGTCATATGGCCGTCGGTATCAAGACCGCAGCAGTTTACGAAATGCGTATCCGTCATTCCAAGTTCTTTCGCGCGTGCGTTCATCTGTTCCACAAAGGCCGCTTCGCTTCCGGCAATGTGTTCCGCCATCGCGACACAGGAAACATATAGACATAGTAGACAGCAGAGACGCGGGCGTATTTAAGAAATAATTTATTGAAATGCGTAAGGATATACAGTATGATAAATAAAAAGGAAGGAGTGATTGAGTGACACGAATCAAGGAACGGGCAGTCGAAATGATTCAGCGTATGCCGGATGACGATATGTTTTATGTAATCAATATCCTTCAGAATTTGGAAGAGATGACCGCAAAGAAAAATACGGATAGAGAGCGGGCAATGACAGCATATCAGGATATACTAAAATATAGAGGAAGATTGCCGAAAGACTTTGAAGAGGATCAGGAATTGGCGGAGGCAAGGGAGGAAAAATATGGTAATATTGGTTGATACAAATATTCTCATAGATGTGATTGCCAATCGCGAGCCCTATGCCGAATATGGGAGAAGGATATTAGAAAAATGCGCAAAAAGAGAAATTACGGGTATTATTGCCGCCCACAGCATTCCGAATTTGTTCTACATCCTTAGAAAAGATTTCAGCCAGAAGGAAAGGCGCGCTTTGCTAAAAGATTTGTGCTCCATATTTCGTATTTCCGAGCTGAATGCGAAAAAAATCGTGTCGGCGCTGGATAATGAGAAATTTTCAGATTTTGAGGACGGTTTGCAGGAAGAATGCGCGCTGGAAGAAATTGCGGATTACATTGTGACGAGAAATCCGGGCGATTTCATAGAATCAAGAGTAAAAGTGGTCCAGCCGGACGAACTCATGAGACTTTTATAAATTTTTCGCAGGAGCGGCAGAGTCCGGCGTTCGTGGATGATCTTTGTTCCAAAAGACAGTGTGAGAGCAGTTATAGGCTTAACGGTTTAGAACTGTTCTTTTTTGTGTGCGGGGAACATGTGAAGTTTTGATAAAATATTGATTTATCATGAATAAGACAGGCAGGATACAGAATAAAATTGAAAAAAATATTACGGGAGGGGAAATATGGAAAAAGATACAAAAAATATAAAGGTAACCGTAGTTTACGGAGATAAGAAGCTTGTTGATTGTATGAAAAATCTAATTATAAAACGCATAAAACAATAGAAAATGAGGCTTGTATCATGTATAATAACCACAGTGTACATGATACAGGGATATAATAAATACGATTGGAGCAAAGCAAAGTGGAAGGAAATCGTGCCGTATTATATCTGAGGTTGAGTAAAGAAGACATTGACAAAGTAAACAGGGGAGACGATAGCGCAAGCATAAAAAATCAAAGGCTTTTATTGACGGACTATGCCCTGGCGCATAAGTTTAAAATTATAAAAGTATATTCGGATGACGATGAGAGCGGGCTGTATGACAACAGGCCGGACTTTGAAAAGATGATGATGGATGCGAAATTGGGACAATTTGATATTATAATTGCAAAGACACAATCAAGATTTTCAAGAAATATGGAGCATATTGAAAAATATTTACATCATGACCTGCCGAACCTTGGTATCCGTTTTATTGGCGTTGTAGACGGGGTGGATACAGATAATGAAGACAATAAGAAGAGCAGGCAGATTAACGGGCTTGTAAACGAGTGGTATTGTGAGGATTTGTCTAAGAATATCCGCAGTTCTTTCAGGGCAAAAATGAAGAACGGGCAGTTTTTAGGCTCTTCCTGTCCGTACGGATATAAAAAAGACCCCGGGAATCATAATCATTTGGTCATTGATGAATATGCTGCGCAGGTTGTAAAAAGAATCTATCAATTGTATTTGTCCGGATACGGGAAGACGAAAATAGGAGCGATACTGTCTTCGGAGGGAGTACAGATTCCAACTCTGTATAAAAGAGAAGTATTAGGTGAAAAATATCATAATTCCAGGGAGATAGAGACAACAAAAACATGGTCCTACCAGACAATTCATACAATTTTGAATAATGAAACTTATTTGGGCCACTTGATTCAGAACAAAGTAAATACCGTATCTTATAAGGATAAAAAGAAAAAAATACTTCCGAGAGAACGGTGGATTATTGTAAAAAACACCCATGATCCAATCATTGAACAGGAAGTCTTTGATACGGTGCAAAGACTGCAAAAAAGCCGCACAAGAAGCGTCGGTTCCATGGAGGCAAACGGCGTTTTTTCCGGGATTGTTTATTGTGCCGACTGTAAACACGCCATGTCGAGGAAATATGCGAGACGCGGAGAAAAAGGATTTACGGGGTATATCTGCAAAACGTATAAAACGCAGGGGAAGCGGTTCTGCGAAAGCCACAGCGTCGATATAGAAGATTTGGAGGAGGCTGTATTATGCTCTATAAAGAGCGAGGCGAAAAAAATTCTGAGAGAGGAAGAGATCGACGAGTTAAAAAAGATGCGGGTTTGCGGTGAAAACAAAAATTACGATGAAATACAGCTTGAGAGTATTCAAAGGCGTATGGAAAAAGTAGAAAAATTGAAGAGAAAAACGTATGACAGTTATATGGAAGATTTGATTTCAAAAGAGGAGTACATAAAGTATCGTTCGGATTATGATAATGAAATCAGGGAATTGCGGCGGCAGCAGCATGTGATGAACGATAAAATCAATTTCGGTCAAGAACGGGCTGTTCGATCTGACGGATGGACAAAGGATTTTAAAAATTATATGAATATTAAAAAACTGACAAGAGATGTGGCTTTGGAGCTGATTGAGAAAATAGAAGTAAGCAGTGACGGTTCGCTTACGATCTATTACAGATTTCAAAATCCAAATGAGAGTTAGCGTCTACGATATGTATATGCGACACAGGCGTCGTTTGCACTGGCTATGGAGATGCATTTAATCATCGTCTCTACGGTCTGCGTTTCATTTGGCTCTAAAAAGACCTGGGAGCCGCCCATGCTTGCGGCGTATTCGGAAACGGTTACGGTATCCTCGAGATGTATCGCTCCCTTTTCCAGCGTATCAAATATTAAAATCAGAGTCATAATTTTTGTGATACTTGCAGGGTGAAGGCTGGTGTGGGAATCTTTTTCGTAGATAATTGTTCCGGTGGAGGCCTCCATAAGGACAACGTGCGGCGCCGAAATACCAAGCGTCTGTGTAAGGTCGGCTTGATTTGGCTGATTGGAGGCCGTATCGGAATTTTCCGCGGTCTTTGGCGTATTTGTGTTTTCCGTGCTTTCCGTTCCTGCGGTTTCACCTGTGAAGAAAACGGCCGGTGTCGAAACGATCAGGGAAAAGCTGAGAAAAAAGGATAGTAAAAGCTGCATAATTTACCTCCGAGAAGGATTCTACTTCTATTTTAGAGGGAGAACTTGTATATTATGCGCGAACTGAGAGAAGAAAGGATTTTAAATAATGAAAATCGTCATTCTTATAATAATTTTGACATTGTGCTATATCCTCTGGCAGAGGCAGGAGCTGAAAAAATTTAAGGTAACAAATTATGTTGTGACTTCTTCGAAGGTAAAGGCTCCGGTGAAATTGCTTCTGGTGTCGGATTACCACTGTCATCCTTACGGGGAGAAGAATGAAAGGCTGGTTGAGGCCGCAAAGAGGGAAGAGCCGGATTTGATTTTAGTGCCGGGAGATATGATTGTAAGCGCCTATACGGACCGATATCAGGTTGCGCTTGACTTTTTTCGCGAGCTTAGCAAAATTGCCCCTGTGTATTTTTCAAACGGAAACCATGAGAGCAGGGTAGAACTTCCCGAGTCCCAATATTATGAGACGTATCTTGCCTACCGGGGCGAAGTGGAAAAGCTAGGGGTGCGGATTTTGAATAATCAAAACGAATCGGTGGAAGTAAACGACAATACCTTGCAGATATACGGGCTGGAAATTCCACTCGACTGTTACGCAAAGGGAAAGGTCGTCCCGCTTCCGAAGCGTTATCTGGAGCAGGTTTTTGACGGGGAGCCCGAAAAAGGCCGGTTTAGCATACTGCTTGCGCATAATCCGATGTTTTGTGAAGATTATGCGGCTTGGGGTGCGGATTTGATTGTTTCCGGGCATACGCATGGCGGCTTGATCCGTATTCCGCATGTCGGAAGTATTATATCGCCGCAGTTTCAGTTTTTTCCAAAATACGACGCCGGACAGTTTCAGATAGATAACAGTACGGCGATCGTAAGCAAAGGGCTTGGGACGCATACGTTTCATATTCGAATCTTCGACCGTGCGGAGCTTGCGGCGATACATTTGCGGCCGCCCGTCTAGCTCAATGGTTTCATTGAGCTAGGGGTTCTGCCGGACTGTGTCCGGCGTCTGCGAAAAGATTCCGTCAAATTTTATCTTGCTATTTTTGTCCGCACAAGGTAAAATGAATTTTGTTGCGCATCATTCATTTTTAAAAAGGTGAGGAAAATAAAATGGAACTGACCGTAAAGCTTCAGATATTTGAAGGGCCGCTTGATCTGCTCCTTCATCTGCTGGATAAAAACAAAGTGAATATTTATGATATTCCGATTGTGGAGATTACGAATCAGTATATGGAATATATCAGAGAGATGAAACGCCAGGATTTAAATGTGATGAGCGAGTTCCTCGTTATGGCCGCTACGCTGCTCGATATTAAATCTAAAATGCTTCTTCCCAGACAGGAGGCCGGGGAAGACGGGGAGACGGAAGATCCGCGTGCGCAGCTCGTCGCGCAGCTCCTCGAATATAAGATGTATAAATGTATGGCCTATGAACTGAAGGATCGCCAGATCGACGCGCAGAAAATTCTCTTTAAAGCGCCTACGATTCCAAAGGAGGTCGCGGCTTACGAGGAGCCCGTGAATTTACAGGAACTGATGGCGGACGTAACGCTTGGCAGGCTGAACCGGATTTTTCAGAGTGTTATGCGGCGGCAGGAGGAAAAGATCGATCCTGTGCGCTCAAAGTTTGGAAAAATTGAGCGGGAAGAGGTTTCTCTTTCCGATAAGATGTCATATTTGCTTGAGTACGCAAAATGTCATCCGCGTTTTAGCTTTCGAAGCCTGTTAGAGGCGCAGAGCAGTAAGATGGAAATTATTGTGACGTTTCTGGCGATTTTGGAGCTGATGAAAGGAAGTAAGATAACGATTACTCAGGATCGTATTTTTGACGATATCCAGATTGAGTCCAAAATTGCAGCGTAGAAAAATCTGATTAAAGGGTTGAATCATGGAAAATATCAATTATGAAGCCGCGATTGAGGCGATTCTTTTTACGATGGGCGAATCCGTAGAACTTGAGAGGCTTGCGGCCGCGTTAGATTTAGATAAGAAAATTGCAAAAAAATATATAGAAAACCTGATGGAGCGCTACCAATCGGAGGACTACGGCGTGCAGATTATGGAGCTTGACGGCGCCTATCAGATGTGTACCAAAAGCGAAATGTACGAGTATTTGATTCGTATCGCGAAACAGCCGAAAAAGCGGGTTCTTACGGATGTGTTGCTGGAAACGCTCTCAATTATCGCGTATAAGCAGCCGATTACGAAAGCGGAGATTGAAAAAATACGCGGGGTATCCTGCGACCATGCGGTCAGCAAGCTGGTAGAATATCGTCTTGTCTGTGAGATCGGGCGTCTGGATGCTCCCGGACGGCCGATGTTATTTGGAACGACCGAGGAATTTTTGCGCAGCTTCGGCGTACACTCTATCGACGAGCTTCCGACGCTGGCGGCGGATCAGATCGAGGAGTTTAAGCACCAGGCGGAAGAAGAGGCGAATGCCGAATTACACGTTGAAGTGTAGAGAGATAAAATGACGTTTGAGGAGAAGAATCCGTTTCCGGCGTCATTTTTTTGTTTTTTCATGAATAGGATAAAACAACTTAATTTTTCAGGTGGAAGTATGAAACATTCTTTATCCCGATTTGTTCTGTTGCTGTCAGCCCTGGTTTTATTACAGTTCTTGGTTCCGGTTATTGTGTACGCGGAGACGACGGAGACGGCGATAGAGGAGCCTGACAATTTGTACGCTCTGTCGGCGTGTCTAATGGATGCCGAGTCAGGGCGTGTTTTGTTTTCAAAAAATGCGCAGGAGAAACGTGCGAATGCAAGTACGACAAAGACGATGACGCTGATTGTGACATTGGAAAACGCAAACCTTGACGATCTTGTAACCGTATCAGAGTACGCGGCGAGACAGCCGGACGTACAGCTGAACATCAATACGGGAGAGCAGTATTTTCTTCGGGATTTGTGTTATTCCCTGATGTTGGAATCGCACAATGACTCGGCGGTTGCGATTGCGGAGCATGTGGGGGGGAGCGTGGAAAATTTTGCGGCAATGATGAATAAAAAGGCCGTAGAAATCGGGTGTAAGGATACGCATTTTGTGACGCCAAACGGCCTGGATGCATCGGACGACGGAGGCGAACACGGGACTACGGCGGAAGATTTGGCCCGAATTTTAAGCTATTGTATCCTGAAATCGCCGAAGCGGGAAGAATTTTTGGAAATTACAAGGACGCCATCATACAGCTTTCACAACCAGAAAACGGAGGATCATCAGAGCGTAGGCGGCGGGAACAGAAGCTTTTCCTGCAACAACCATAACGCCTTTTTAAATATGATGGAAGGAGCGCTGAGCGGAAAGACCGGCTTTACCGGGAATGCGGGATATTGTTATGTGGGCGCGCTCAGAAGAGATGAAAGGACGTATGTCGTTGCGCTGCTTGGCTGCGGATGGCCGAATAACAAGACCTACAAATGGTCAGATACAAAAAAATTGATGCAGTACGGAATCGATTACTTTGAACCGGGGCTTGTCTCCGAAAGGAAAGCGTCCGCGGGACTTCCGGAGAAGATCATCGTCCGGGACGCATGGACAGACGATTTTTCGAGGCGCTGCGAGGTGGAGGTAGAGACCGTTGAGGAAGCGGGGGAGGAAAATTGCGATAAATTTCTTCTGCGGCGGGACGAGGACTTTACCGTGGAATACACTTGTGAGGAAGAAATAAACGCGCCGGTAAAAAAGGGAACGGTTGTCGGAACGGTGGAATATAAAATTGGGGAAGAGGTTATAAAAAGAGAAAAAATCGTATGTAAAAACAACGTGAAAAAGTATGATTTCCCGTGGGGGATGGAACGCATTTTTCAGAGATTTTTTCTGTGACGGCGGAGTTTGATATGCTGGTGAAAAAATTAACAATTTGCTATTGAAAAAGAAAGATAATTGTAATACAATTACGATAGCGAAATTTTTTAATTTTTCTAAAATAGATGGAGGGCTAAGAGAAATGAGCAACAAAGAGAACAACTTAGCAAGACAGAGAATCGCAAGGCTGCTGGATGAGAGCAGCTTTATGGAAATCGGTTCTCTGGTTACGGCGAGAAGTACGGATTTTAATCTGGGAAATATCGATACCCCGTCGGACGGCGTGATAACGGGACATGGTCTGATCGACAGTAATCTGGTATTTATATACAGTCAGGATGCTTCCGTATTAAATGGGACGATCGGTGAGATGCACGCCAAAAAGATTGCGGCGGTATATGACCGGGCGATGAAAATGGGAGCGCCGGTAATCGGATTTTTGGACTGCGCGGGCGTTCGTCTTCAGGAATCGGTAGACGCGCTTGACGCGCTCGGAATCATTTTTGAAAAGCAGGCGATGGCATCCGGCGTTATTCCGCAGATTTGTGCGGTTTTCGGCACATGTGCGGGCGGTCTGTCCGTTGTGTCGGGATTAAGCGATTTTACATTTATGGAAGCCGAATCCGGCAGAATGTTCATAAACTCTCCAAACGCAATCGACGGTAACCGCATTGAGAAATGCGATTCTTCAAAAGCCTTATTCCAAAGCGAAAATACAGGAATCATTGATGGAATCGGTACGGAGGATGAGATGTTTTCGTCCATCCGGGAGTTGGTATGTCTGCTTCCGTCAGACAATACGGAGAACGGGCGCTATGAGGACTGTGAGGACGATTTGAACCGTGTGTGTGAAAGCATGGACGCGATGAAAGGCGATCCGCGCTATGTGTTGTCGGAATTGGGCGATGGACATGCTTTTTTTGAGACAAAAGCGAATTATGCGAAGGATATGGTGACTGGGTTTATACGGTTAAACGGTATGACAGTCGGGGCAGTGGCCAACTGCAGCGAGATATACGACGAAGAGGGGAAAAAGACGGAGAGCTTTGAGAGCGTTCTCAGTGCAAAGGGCTGCAATAAGGCGGCCGAGTTTGTCACTTTCTGTGACGCTTTTGATATTCCGGTGCTGTCGCTTACAAATGTGACAGGCTTTAAGGCGTCTATGTGTTCGGAGAAGAACCTTGCGAAGGCGTTAAGCCGCCTGACGCTTTCCTTTGCGAACGCCACCGTTCCGAAGGTAAATCTGATCACGGGAAAAGCGTACGGAAGCGCTTCCGTTATTATGAACGCAAAGTCTATCGGAGCAGATCTTGTCTACGCATGGCCGACGGCCAAAACCGGTATGATGGAGGCGAAGCTTGCGGCGCAGATTCTCTATCCAAACGCTTCCGCCGCAGAGCTTACCGAAAAGGCAAAAGAGTACGACGAGCTTCAGTCCGATATTAAAACGGCGGCGGGGCGCGGTTATGTAGATTTGCTTGTGGAGCCGGAAGATTCCAGAAAATACATAATCGCGGCGTTTGAAATGCTATATACAAAACGTATGGATACTCCATATAAGAAGCATGGCAGCAAATAGAAAGGTGAAGTTTATGAAGAAAAAAATATTTCTGATTCTATGCATGTGTCTCTGCTTATTGGGGATGACGGCGTGTTCAAAAACCGATCCGACGACGGAAGATTATAACGGTTATACTTACGATGATCTGAAAAATGTTGCGCAGAATACAATCACAACGCTTATGTCGCTTACGGACGAGGACAAGATGAATTATCTTGCGAGCGGACAGGAGACGACGGTCAATCTTATCACACGCTGGGACGAGGCATGCGACGGCGTCGGCGCTTATCTTGGCTTTAAAGACTTTACGGTTACGAGATCCGGAAAGGTTCTGACGGCGGAACAGGAGGTTGAGTTTGAAGAGCGGCCGGTGTTAGTGACTTTTGTATATACGTACCATACGATGGAACTGGATGATGTGAATATCAACGCGGTGCAGTCTCTGGGAGAGAAAATGTCCAATGCGGGTATGAATACGCTGATGGGAATCGGAACGGTATTTATAATCCTTATTCTGATCAGCCTCATTATCTATGCGTTCCGGATTATCCCGTATCTGGCGGAGCGCAAAAAAAGCCCGGAGCCGCAGATCAAACAGGTTCCGGTTACGGAACAGATTGCGGTCAGAGAGAATCGTCAGGATGATTTGGAACTGGCAGCCGTGATTGCGGCAGCAATTGCCGCTGCAACCAATACTTCGACGGATGATTTTGTGGTTCGTTCCATCAGAAGAAGATAAAGAAAACGAAAATATTAGGAGGATATAAAATGAAAAGCTATACGATTACGGTAAATGGGAATGTCTATGATGTTACGGTAGAGGAAAACGGGGCGGCAAGCGCACCGGCAGCAAAGGCCGCCGCTCCGAGAAAAGCGGCGGCGCCTAAGGCGAAAGCAGCCGCATCGGGCGCGGGAAATATCAAAATAGAAGCAGGAGCGGCCGGCAAGGTATTTAAGATAGAGGCTGCCGTGGGCGCGTCGGTGAAGAAGGGCGATCCTGTCCTGGTTCTCGAAATTATGAAGATGGAAACGCCGGTCGTTGCGCCGGAGGACGGTACGGTTGCGAGTATTGAGGTTGCAGTAGGCGACAGCGTGGAAGCGGGAGCGTTATTAGCGACTATGAATTAAGACTAGGAGGACAATTATGTTAAGTTATGTTGGAGAAACAATGGGCAACCTCCTGCATCAGACAGCGTTCTTTAACCTGACCTGGGGCAATTATGTCATGATTCTCGTTGCCTGTGTATTTCTGTATCTGGCAATCAGAAAAGGTTATGAACCGCTTTTGCTCCTCCCGATTGCGTTTGGTATGCTGCTAGTAAATATCTATCCGGATATTATGATCAGTCCGGAGGAGGCAAGCAACGGAACGGGTGGATTGCTGTATTATTTCTATACGTTGGATGAATGGTCGATTCTTCCGTCGCTGATCTTTTTAGGCGTCGGAGCGATGACCGATTTTGGGCCGTTAATTGCGAATCCGGTCAGTTTCCTTTTGGGAGCGGCGGCGCAGTTTGGTATTTTCGCCGCATATCTGTTGGCAATCGCATTTGGATTTAGCGACAAAGCGGCGGCGGCCGTGTCAATTATCGGCGGGGCGGACGGTCCGACCTCGATATTCCTTGCAGGTAAATTGGGGCAGACGGGATTGATGGGACCGATTGCGGTGGCGGCATATACATATATGTCTCTTGTCCCGATTATTCAGCCGCCGATTATGAAGCTTTTAACCACGAAGAAAGAGCGCGCTATTAAGATGGAGAATCTTCGTCCGGTGTCGAAGCTGGAAAAGATTTTATTCCCGATCGTCGTTACGCTGGTTGTATGTCTGCTCCTTCCTACCACGGCTCCTCTTGTAGGTATGCTGATGCTCGGAAATCTTTTCCGCGAGTCGGGGGTTGTAAGGCAGCTGACAGAAACGGCCTCGAATGCCATGATGTATATTGTGGTAATTTTGCTTGGCACTTCCGTCGGAGCGTCTACGAGCGCGGAAGCATTTTTGAATTTCAGTACGCTTCAGATTGTTGCGCTTGGAATCGTCGCGTTTGCGTTCGGTACGGCGGCGGGCGTTCTGTTCGGTAAACTGTTGTGTGCGGTGACAAAAGGCAAGATTAATCCGTTGATTGGTTCGGCCGGCGTGTCGGCGGTTCCGATGGCGGCCCGCGTTTCACAGAAAGTGGGGGCGGAGGAAGATCCTACAAACTTTTTACTTATGCATGCAATGGGGCCTAATGTTGCCGGAGTGATCGGTACGGCGGTTGCCGCCGGTATATTCATGGCAATCTTTGGCATTTAAGGAGGATGGAATCATGGCAGAAGAGAGAAAAAAACCATTAAAAATAACAGAGACCGTGCTGCGCGATGCGCACCAGTCCCTGATTGCAACCAGAATGACAACGGAGCAGATGCTTCCGATTATCGATAAGATGGATCAGGTTGGATATCATGCAGTAGAGTGCTGGGGCGGCGCAACCTTTGACGCTTCTTTGCGTTTCTTAAAAGAAGATCCGTGGGATCGTCTGCGCAAATTGAGAGACGGATTTAAAAATACAAAGCTGCAGATGCTGTTCCGCGGACAGAATATTCTCGGCTACCGTCCGTACGCGGATGATGTAGTAGAGTATTTTGTACAGAAATCGATTGCCAACGGAATTGATATCATACGTATCTTTGACTGTCTGAACGATATTCGCAATTTACAGACGGCGGTTACGGCCTGTAACAAGGAAAAGGGACATGCCCAGGTGGCGTTATCGTATACGCTCGGCGACGCGTACACTCTGGATTACTGGACGCAGATGGCAAAGAAAATTGAAGATATGGGCGCAAATTCCCTCTGTATTAAGGATATGGCAGGTCTGCTGACGCCATACAAGGCCGAGGAGCTTGTAAAGGCGCTAAAATCATCGACAAGCCTTCCGGTTGAGCTTCATACGCATTATACCTCGGGCGTCGCTTCTATGACGTACATGAAGGCAGTCGAGGCGGGATGCGATATTATTGATACGGCAATGTCTCCGTTTGCGCTTGGCACAAGCCAGCCGGCGACGGAAGTCATGGCGGAGGCTTTCCGGGGAACGGCGTATGATCCGGGATTTGACCAGATGAAATTAAAAGAAATCGCCGATTATTTCCGTCCAATGCGCGAGGAGGCGCTTGCAAGCGGTCTTTTGAATCCGAAAGTTTTGGGCGTGGACATTCAGACGCTTCTCTATCAGGTTCCGGGCGGAATGCTCAGCAATATGGTTTCCCAGTTAAAGGAGCAGCATGCGGAAGATAAATATATGGAGGTTCTTGAGGAGATACCGCGCGTGCGCAAGGATCTCGGAGAGCCGCCGCTTGTGACCCCGTCGTCGCAGATTGTAGGGACGCAGGCCGTATTCAATGTTTTGATGGGGGAGCGCTATAAGGTCGCGACAAAAGAGACGAAGGATGTGCTTCTCGGAAAATACGGGCAGACCGTGAAGCCGTTTAATCCTGAAATTGTCGATAAAGTGCTCGGAGAAGACAAGAAAAATGCGATAACCTGCAGATATGCGGATCTTCTTGAGCCGGAGCTGGATAAGATAGAGGCGGAGATGAAGCAGTGGAAACAGCAGGACGAGGATGTGCTGACATACGCATTGTTCCCGCAGGTGGCTACCGATTTCTTTCAATACCGCCAGGCGCAGCAGACAAAAGTAGATACGACGGTCGCGGACACCCGCAACGGCGCTTATCCGGTATAAGGCTGTAAAGATATACGAAAACAGGAATGAATAGGGCAGGTTCTTAGAATTTGTCCTATTTTCTATATTGCATATAGGAGAAGAGATGAAAATATATGAGATTGGGGAGCGGGAGCAGATCCGCATTGTTGCCAGAAAGGGCGCGTCCTCATTGGAATTTACGGCAACGATTGTGATGAATAAAAAAGATATCCTGTTTGTCGAGCCGATCATACATAAAAATCGGGTTGTAGATTTTGATGCCAGGGAGGTTCGGGTAGAGGTCGTTTATGTCGGGGCGGATCAAAAACCTTATGTCTGGAAAAAATGTCTTATCAAATATGTGAAATACGGAAATAAAAAATATCACGCGATTTATTCGGCGTATGACGGAAAAAAAATGAACAGGCGAAATACTTACCGTCAGCATCTTGGGGTGAGCGGACTTTTGCAGATTAAGAGCACGGCGGATACGCGTCTCGTAATTGTAAAGGATATCAGTCTGACGGGAATCGCCTTCGTGTTAAATGATCTGTCGCTGCACAGGGAGGATATCGGAAACTTTCATTTGAACTTCAGGGACAAGGATTTTGGAATATCGCTTCACATCGACGCCGCCGCGGAGCGCGAGGTGGACGCAAAGGGCGGAAAACGTGTGATTGCAGGCCGTATCCAAAAGTGTAATGTTAATCTGAGCGAATATATTGCGGTGAAACAGAAAAAGGAGATGGCCAAGCGCTGGATGAGAGGAAGCCTGACGAAAAAAGATGGATAGGACGGAACGTGTCATGAGTAACACAAATGATTTGACGAATCGGATAAACCGGGCGTACGGCGGCCTGAGCAAGGGACAAAGGGGCCTGGCGGCCTACATTACGGATAATTATGACAAAGCGGTTTTTTTGACTGCGGCGAAGCTGGGAGAGGTCGTGGGCGTGAGCGAATCGACGGTTGTGCGTTTTGCCACACATCTTGGTTATAAGGGGTATCCCGAATTTCAAAAGGCGCTCGAAGAGCTGGTGCGCAACAAGTTAAATTCGATTCAGCGTATGGAGGTTACTTATGGGAGAATCAGCCAGTCAAAGATTTTGGAGACTGTGCTGCAAAGCGATATGGAGAAAATCAAAAATACGCTGGAGAATTTAGATCAGAATGCGTTTGAGATGGCGGTAGATACGATTCTTTCCGCGAGAAGAATTTATATTGTGGGGATCAGAAGCTGCGCGCCGCTTGCAAGCTTTCTTGCGTTTTATTTTAATCTGATGTTTGACGATGTAGCGCTTCTTCAGACAAACAGCTCGAGCGAGATTTTTGAGCAGATGGTGCGCATCGGCCGGGAGGACGTCATAATCGGAATAAGCTTTCCGCGCTATTCCATGCGCACATTGAAGGCGATGGAATTTGCAAACAACCGCAGTGCGAAGGTGATTACGCTGACCGACAGCGTGCATTCCCCGATGAATCTTTATTCCTCCTGCAATCTGATTGCGAAAAGCGATATGGCTTCTATTGTAGATTCGCTTGTGGCTCCGTTGAGCGTGATTAACGCGCTGATTGTAGCTCTGTGTATGAAAAAGCAGGAGGAAGTTGCTTTGACCTTAGAGACATTGGAGGACATCTGGAACGAATATCAGGTCTACGAGAGCGATGAGATCAACTTTATTGACGATTCGCTGAAGATGCGTTATGCGAAGCTTGGAGAGAAGAATGAGTAAAGTAATTGTAATCGGCGGGGGACCGGCGGGCATGTTTGCGGCGCTGGCCGCGGCAAGAGCGGGATGTAGGGCCGTCATTTGTGAGAAAAACGAAAAGCTGGGAAAAAAGCTTTTTATCACGGGAAAGGGAAGATGTAATCTGACGAATGCCTGCGAGACGGACGAGGTTTTTGAGAATGTAGTCAGGAACCGAAAGTTTATGTACAGCGCGGTGTATGGCTTTGATAATTTTCGGGTGATGGATTACTTTGAGAGCAGCGGACTGCCGCTGAAGACGGAGCGGGGAGGCAGGGTGTTTCCCTGTTCCGATCACTCCTCAGACGTCATCGGCGCGTTAAGCAGGGATCTGAAAAAAGCCGGAGTAGAGATCAGACTGCATACAAAGGTCGAGGCGATCGAAAGTGAGGACGGCAAGGTTAGCCATGTCGTATTTGCGGACGGAATGCGCGAGCGCGCGGACGCGGTAATTCTTGCGACGGGCGGATGCTCCTATCCTTCGACAGGGTCAGACGGAGACGGATACCGCTTTGCCGAAAAACTGGGGCATCATATTGAACCGCCGCGGCCGTCGCTTGTGCCGTTTACCGTCAGGGAGGATTATGTCAAAGAATTGATGGGATTGTCCTTAAAGAATGTCGCGGTGACGATATGGAGGGGAAAAAAGAAGCTTTTCTCGGAGTTCGGCGAGATGCTGTTTACACATTTCGGAGTCAGCGGACCGCTTTTTATCAGCGCCAGCAGTAAGGTTAACGATGCGATTATGCGCGAAAATCTTACGGCGGAAATCGATCTCAAACCGGCGCTTACGGAGGATAAGCTTGACGCGCGGATCTTGCGGGATTTTGAAGAAAATAAAAACAGGAAGTTTTTAAACGCCGTCTCAAAGCTGTATCCGGCAAAGCTTGTTCCGGTTATTGTGCGTCTGAGCGAAATAGCGCCTGAAAAAAAGGTGAACGAAATTACGCTGAAGGAGCGGAGAAGCCTGGTTCACTGCACAAAGCATTTTACGTTTACGTTAACGGGGCTTAGGGGCTTTGAGGAGGCGATAATCACGAGGGGCGGGATCGATACAAAGGAGGTCAACCCTTCCACTATGGAATCAAAGCTCGTGAAAAATCTTTATTTTGCCGGCGAGGTGCTGGATGTGGACGCTTTAACCGGCGGGTTTAATCTGCAGATTGCATGGTCGACGGGGTACTTAGCCGGTATCAGCGTTAAAGATAAACAGGAGGAACAGGAAAAATGAGTATCAATATTGCGATCGACGGGCCGGCGGGAGCCGGAAAAAGCACAATAGCAAAGCGGCTTGCGGCGGACTTATCTTATGTCTATGTCGATACCGGAGCAATGTACCGCGCGATGGCGCTGTATTTTATGGAGCAGGGGATCGACGCTTCGGAGGAAGAAAAAATTAACGCCGGATGCGATAAGATAGAAATTACCATTGCCTATGAGGACGGGGAGCAGAAGGTGTATTTAAACGGCTCTGATGTCAGCGGCAGAATCCGGACCGAGGAGGTCGGAAATATGGCGTCTCTGACAAGCGTATACGTAAAGGTCCGCGCAAAGCTTGTGGAGCTTCAGCAGGCGCTTGCGAAAAAAACGAATGTGATTATGGACGGGCGGGATATCGGAACCTGCGTACTGCCAGACGCGCAGGTGAAAATTTATCTCACCGCAAGCGTTGAGACGAGGGCGAAAAGGCGGTATGACGAGCTTTTGGCAAAAGGCATAAACTGCGACCTTGACGAGATAAAAAAAGATATAGAAAAGAGGGATTACCAGGATACGCACAGGGAAATTTCACCGCTTAGGCAGGCGGAGGACGCGCATCTTTTGGATTCCTCCGCGCTCGATATCGACGAGGTCGTGTCGGCAATCAAAAAAATTTGTAAGGAAAAGAATCTGATATGAGAAATGTAACAACCGCAAAGACGGCGGGTTTTTGCTTTGGCGTAAAGCGCGCTGTGGATACCGTCTATGAACAGCTTGAGAAAAATCCGGAGAGGATTTATACGTACGGTCCGATTATTCACAACGAGGAAGTTGTCAAGGATCTCAAAGAAAAAGGGATCGACGTAATCAACGAGGGGGAGGATTTGTCCGCCTTTGAGAAGGGAACGGTCGTGATCCGTTCGCATGGAGTGGCAAAGGAGTGTTATGACAAATTAGAGGCGGCCGGGTTTCACATTGTGGACGCGACGTGTCCGTTTGTCTTAAAAATACATCGCTATGTGGAAGAATATTCAAAGAAGGGATATCACATTGTGATTATCGGAAATGCGAGCCATCCGGAGGTTGAGGGAATCAGAGGATGGTGCAATCCCGCCGGGACTACGGTGATAAACGGGGAGGAAGAGGCAAAGAATTTCGCCGCAAAAGCGGGCGAAAAGATATGTATTGTAAGCCAAACGACATTTAACTACAATAAATTTCAAGAATTAGTTGAAATTATGCAAGAAAAAGGTTATGATATAATTGTTTTAAATACTATTTGCAATGCCACGGAGGAGAGACAGCGGGAGGCCGCCGAATTGGCGAAGGATGTTCAGGCGATGATTGTCATCGGAGGAAAGAGCAGCTCGAACACGCAAAAGCTATTTGAAATATGTAAAAAAGAATGTGAAAATACTTACTATATACAAACTTTAGATGATTTGAATTTGCAAAAATTACAATCCATTGATAACGTAGGTATTACCGCAGGGGCTTCTACCCCAAATAAAATTATTGAGGAGGTTCAAACGAATGTCAGAAATGAGTTTTGAACAAATGTTAGAAGAATCATTTAAAACAATAAGAAATGGAGAGGTAGTCGAGGGCGTCGTTATCGGTGTGAAACCTGATGAGATTATTCTTAACATCGGTTATAAGTCAGATGGTATCATTACACGTAGTGAATATACGAATGAAGCAAATGTTGATTTAACTACCGTAGTTTCCGTAGGCGACACCATGGAAGCAAAGGTGCTCAAGGTGAATGACGGAGAAGGTCAGGTTGTGCTCACCTATAAGCGTTTGGCTGCCGAGAAGGGAAGCAAGCGTTTGGAGGAGGCTTTCAATAACAAGGAAGTTCTGACGGCTAAGGTTTCGCAGGTGTTGTCGGGAGGTTTAAGCGTCGTAATCGACGAGGCAAGAGTATTTATTCCGGCGAGTCTTGTGTCCGATACGTATGAGAAGGATCTGACGAAATACGAGGGTCAGGAAATTTCATTTGTAATTACAGAGTTTAATCCGCGCCGCAGAAGAGTAATTGGCGACAGAAAGCAGCTTCTTGTGGCGGAGAAAGAGGAAAAACAGAAAGCGTTATTTGAGAGGATTCATGTCGGCGACGTTGTAGAGGGCACGGTAAAAAATGTCACCGATTTCGGTGCGTTTATCGATCTCGGCGGCGCAGACGGACTGCTTCATATTTCGGAGATGTCCTGGGGCAGAGTGGAGAATCCGAAAAAGGTGTTTAAAGTAGGAGATCTGGTGAGAGTTTTCATCAAGGATATCAACGATACGAAGATTGCGCTCAGTATGAAGTTTGAGGAGGATAATCCTTGGAACAACGCGGCAGAAAAATACGCGGTTGGGAATGTTGTGACCGGCGTTGTGGCGCGTATGACGGATTTCGGCGCGTTTATCGAGCTTGCGCCTGGTGTGGACGCACTTTTGCACGTCTCTCAGATATCAAAGGAGCATGTTGAAAAGCCGGCCGATGTTCTCCGGGTTGGGGAGGCGATTGAAGCTAAGATCGTCGACTTTAACGAGGAAGATAAGAAGATTAGCCTGAGTATTAAAGCGCTCATTGAGCCGGAGGAGGACGCGCAGGAAGATAATACGGATATAGAAGAGGCAGAGGAGACGACAGAAGAATAGAGAGGTTTGACACCCACTGTTGATTACGGGCAGTGGGTGATTTTCGCAGGAAGGGAAGGCGCAATACATGTTAGAAAATTATGAGAAATTTAAAAGGGATGTATTGACTCTTACGACGATTGATTTGAATGCGTACAAAGAGAAACAGATGCGCAGAAGAATTAATACTTTGATTGCAAAAAACAGGCTGGATGATTACGATGACTACATAAAATTAATCAAACAGGATAAAGAGAAGTTTGAGCAATTTGTGAACTTTCTTACGATTAACGTTTCAGAGTTTTACCGGAATCCGGAACAGTGGAGGTATTTGGACCAGGAGGTTTTTCCGGAGCTGGTAAGGCTCTTCGGGAAAAATTTAAAAATATGGAGCGCGGCGTGTTCAACGGGGGATGAGCCGTATTCGCTTGTGATGGCGTTGTCAAAGCATGTTCCGTTAAATCAGATTCGAATAATAGCGACCGACATTGATAAACAGGTGCTTGATAAGGCGAGAATGGGATTGTACAATGAGAAAAGTATTGCCGCCGTTCCGCCGGAATTTAAGAAAAAATATTTTACCAAGGTTGGTTCTTCCTACAAGATCTCGGATGAAATTAAAAGATGCGTCGACTTTAAGGAGCATAATCTTTTAAAAGATTCCTATCCGAGGGATTGTAATCTGATTGTCTGCAGAAATGTGGTGATTTATTTTACCGAGGAAGCAAAGGATGAGATATATAAGAAATTCCATGACTCGTTGAAGAGGGACGGGATGCTTTTTATCGGCAGCACAGAACAGATTATGAATTATAAGGAGCTTGATTTCAAGCGGAAACAGTCGTTTTTCTTCCAGAGAAATTAGCTCAACGGTCCAATATATGACGGGGCGGATTCTGTCGAAGCCGCCCCGTCTGTCATTTTATCTGCGGTTATTTTGCTGTTCTAACAGCCATTCGCGAAATTTAGCGGCCTGCATCCCCTGACTGTTGGCGGCCTCCTCGAAGAGTTTTTTTGCCGGATTGTCGTCGCTTGTCTCGTGAAACTGGTTTTCAAATACCTTTGTCAGATGCATGCAGCTGTGCCATGCGCACATGATTTTATCATAGGTTGTAATCGTTACCTCATTTGGATTCTCTTTACCCATATTTTGTCTCCTAAATCTATGATTCCTGTTTTCAATAGTGTTTTCAGAAACAGAAATTTTATGCGTCGTTTTTAAAATGATTGCGGCAGTTTTTGCCGCGGTTTAATTGTGACGCTTTGAAGCCGCGGACGCGCTACATTGTTTTAGGAGCAGCTTTGCATAGCGGGTGAGCAGAGGAAGATTCTCGCAGAGCGCTTCCTCACAGAGAAAATAGGAGTTTTTGTCTCTGTACGCAGAGAAAAACTCCGGCGTAATCAGCGAACTGTTATATTGCGGGAGAAATGAACCGCTTTTTTTGGCGTAGCAGTTGGATGCCTTAGCCGGTTGTCTATGCGCTTTTGGCGTATAAACGGCCACGCTTTTGTGGATGGCGATATCTTCCTCGGGCAGATAATAATAATCCCGGTAATCTTTATAAAAATATTTCATTTCGCCGTCTGTAAGGCGGACGGCCAGAGAAGCCGAGGTATCGCCCGCGGACAGGTAAATTTCATTTGCCCGGCAGGAGAACGTTGTGGGGAGCGGAGCTTTAAGAGCAAGCTTTAAGAAGAGCTCTTTTATCGCGTCGCCCTCAAAGGAGCGCGATTCGTTTATTTTTGCTTCCGTAACGCGTATCTGACCGTGAAAGAGGGACGGATAGGCAAGCATGGAGGCAAGCCTTGGCATTGCCGAGACATCTTCGTAATTGTGTTTTAAGAGCAGGGCGAGCCACTCCTTTTTAGGCTGCGCCACATAATTTTGATAGATTTCAATCAGTTCCCCGCCGTTATAAGGATCCTCCCGTGAGATGCCTAAAAAGGCTTCGACCGTTTTTTGCCTGCAGTCGGTAAGCTTCAAAAGATGCTGAAAGGGATAGATTTCTCTGTATATATCAACCGAGCGAAGGAAATCGAACGGGTCGTTTAGCAAAAGCTGCGCGCATTTTGATTTCAGATAGGGAATATCAAACCGCGCGCCGTTGTAGGTGACGACCGTATCGCAGGCGCTCAGCAGCTCAAGAAAAGCTTCCAGAATATTTTTTTCTTCTGCGGCGGTGTCTGCAAAGAATTGGTGAATACATATTCGGTTCTGTTTTCGAACGGCGCATCCGATGAGATAGAGACTGGTATTTTGAGGGGAAAATCCGGTTGTTTCAATATCAAAACAGGCCGTTTTATCGGTAAAAAGCTTATCTGCCAGCGGATGCGGCGCGGAAAACGAAAGTTCTTTGTAGGTTACTTGCATAAAAAACTCCTTTTATTGGTAATTTCCGGCAGGTTGTCATATACATAATAAAAAGTATAAATTGTATGTAAAAAAAGTACAAGAATTTTATCGAAAAATGTTTCTTTTATAGAGAATTGTGCTATAATCAAAACAAGTGTTTTTTATATTATAGAAGAAAGTGAGGCACAAAAAATGGGTTTACTGACATTTAAAGGTGGCGTCCATCCCGCAGAGGGAAAGGAATTATCAAAGGATAAGCCGACGCGTGTATTACAACCCAAGGGTGAATTGGTATTTCCGCTATCACAGCATATCGGAGCCCCGGCGAAACCGATTGTAGCGGTAGGCGATACCGTATTAAGAGGTCAGATAATTGCGGAGGCAGGCGGTTTTGTATCTTCACCGATCGCTTCCTCTGTTTCCGGAACGATAAAGGCAATTGAGCCGCGGCGTGTTCCGACCGGCGATATGGTGAACTCTATTGTAATTGAGAGCGACGGCGCTTTCCGTGAGATAGAGTATCAGGAGGCCGATGCGGATGCGCTCTCAAATGATGAAATTATCGCAAGAGTTCAAAATGCCGGGGTGGTCGGCATGGGAGGCGCCGGATTTCCGACGCATGTGAAGTTGTCCCCGAAAGAGCCGGGGAATATAGAGTATGTCATTGTCAACGGCGCGGAGTGCGAGCCGTATTTAACTTCGGATTACCGCATTATGCTTGACGAGCCGGAGAAGATTGTGGAGGGTCTTCGGATTATGTTAAAGCTGTTTGACAATGCAAAGGGGATTATTGCAATTGAAAATAACAAGCCTGAGTGTATCGCAAAGCTAAGGGAGCTGACGGCGGACGAATCCCGTATAGATGTCGCGGAGCTTCTGACAAAGTATCCGCAGGGCGGTGAGCGGCAGCTTATTTATGCGGTGACAAAGCGCTCGATTAATTCGGGAATGCTTCCGGCGGATGCGGGTTGTATTGTAGACAATGTGGAGACGGTCGTGTCTGTCTACAATGCGGTGAAGCTTGGAAAGCCGGTTATGAACCGTGTCTTTACGGTGACCGGCGACGCGGTGGCTGACCCTTGTAATTTTGAATTTTATATGGGAACAAGTTTTAAAGAGCTGCTTGACGCGGCGGGCGGTTTTAAGGAGCAGCCGGAGAAAATTATTTCAGGCGGCCCGATGATGGGATTTGCGCTTTTTGATCTGGATGTGCCCACTACAAAGACGACCTCCGCGCTGTTGTGTATGACGAGAGACGAGGTTGCGGCGGCGGATTCTGTTGCGACGGCCTGCATTAACTGCGGCAGATGCGTGGAAGCCTGTCCGGAACAGATCGTGCCGTCAAGGCTGTCTAAGTTTGCGCAGCACGGCGATAAGGAGTCGTTTGAAAAATGGCACGGCATGGAGTGCGTAGAATGCGGCAGCTGCAGTTTTATCTGTCCGGCGAAACGTCAGCTGGCTCAGTATATCAAGACGATGAAGAAGCAGATTCTGGCAGACCGAAGAAAAAAATAGAAATACTTCAGAATAAAAACGAAACTTTAAGAAAGAGGTGGATTACTGTGAGTGAGTTATACAATGTGTCATCATCACCGCACGTACGTTCCAAAGATACGACAGGCAGAATTATGTTCTATGTGCTTATCGCGCTGCTGCCTACCAGTATATTTGGCGTTTATAATTTTGGATACAAGGCGCTTGTGTTGATTCTTGTCACGATTGCAAGCTGTGTTGTCTCCGAATGGGCGTATAACAAGATTGTACATAAAAAAAATACGTTGGGCGATTTGAGCGCCGTTGTGACGGGACTTCTGCTGGCGCTGAACCTTCCGGCAACATTGCCGTGGTGGCAGGCCGTAATCGGAGGTATGTTTGCGATTGTCGTTGTGAAATGTCTGTTTGGCGGCCTGGGGCAGAATTTTATGAATCCGGCGCTTGGGGCGAGATGCTTTCTGTTAATTGCGTTTGCCGCAAATATGACGAATTTTACAATCGACGCATACTCGGGAGCGACGCCGCTTGCGGCGCTTCGAAACGGGGAATCGGTCGACACAATGGATATGTTAATCGGCAGGACTGCCGGCACAATCGGAGAGACCTGCACGATCGCTATTTTATTTGGCGCGATCTTTTTGATCCTGATGGGTGTAATTGACCTTCGGATTCCCGGCTCCTATATTGTAACTTTTGTGATTTTCATGGCGCTGTTTGGCGGACACGGGCTGGATTCCAATTATATTGTCGCGCAGCTGTGCGGCGGCGGCCTGATGCTTGGCGCGTTTTTTATGGCGACCGATTATGTGACCTCGCCGATTACGCCGAATGGTCAGATTTTGTTCGGCGTCTGTCTTGGAATCCTTACCGGCTTGTTCCGTACGTTTGGGGCAAACGCCGAGGGCGTTTCTTTTGCGATTATTTTGAGCAACCTGCTTGTTCCTATGATTGAAAAGATTACGATTCCAAAGTCTTTTGGTCAGGTAAAGGAGGGAAAGAAGCATGAATAAAAAAATTGTGCACGACGCGTTGATTTTGACGGCGTTTACCCTGGTACTTGGTCTGGCTCTCGGATTTGTGTACGGAATTACCAAGGATCCGATTGCCAAGGCGGATGCGGCGACGGCTCAGGCGGCCTATCGCCAGGTGTTTGCGGACGCCGACAGTTTTGAGGCCTATGAAGCCTTTGATAAAGAGGCGGCGGCCGGGCTGATGGAAGAAAACGGATATAACGATGAGATTACGGACGTTCAGGTTGCAAAAGACAAAAGCGGCAATGAGCTGGGATTTGTCATTACCGTTACGGCGAAGGATGCAAGCCAGGCGAACATCACGTTTTCGGTCGGAATTGCAGGCGACGGTACGGTGAACGGATATTCCATTACGAGTATCGCCGAGACGCCGGGCCTGGGAGACAAAGCGAAAAACGAAGATTTTTCCGGTCAGTTTGTCGAAAAGCAGGTGGATAATTTTACGGTCGTAAAATCTGCGCCGGCTGCCGACAATGAAATTGAATCGATCTCCGGCGCGACGATTACGTCAAAGGCAATGACAAACGGTGTAAATGCATGTATTGTATACTTCCGGAATGTATTGGAAGGAGGCGCAGAGTCATGAATAAGTATTTAGAGCGTTTATATAACGGCATCATCAAAGAAAATCCGACCTTTGTGCTGATGCTTGGCATGTGTCCGACGCTCGCCGTTACGACGGGGGCGATGAACGGACTGGGAATGGGTCTCTCCACTACGGTTGTACTGATTCTTTCCAATCTTTTGATATCGGCGTTTCGAAAGGTGATTCCGAACGGAGTCAGAATGCCGGCATATATCGTTATCGTGGCATCTCTTGTCACTGTGGTAGAATTTGTTATGAAGGGGTATACGCCGTCCCTGGCTGCCCAGCTCGGGGTATATATTCCTCTTATTGTCGTAAACTGTATTATCTTAGGCCGTGCGGAGAGCTATGCGTCTAAAAATCCGGTGCTGCCGTCTGTTTTTGACGGCCTGGGCATGGGGCTTGGGTTTACGTTTGGGCTTACCTGTATCGGTATTATCCGCGAAATTTTAGGCGCCGGTCAGTTGTTTGGCCATCAGGTGCTCTCTCTGGACTGGTTTACGCCGATCACAATATTTGTAATGGCGCCGGGAGCGTTTCTTGTGCTTGCCGTACTTGTCGCGGTAATGAATATTGTGAGGGAGAGAATGGAAGCGAAGGGAAAACCGCTCGCCTCGCCGTCGGGGTGTCTGACAGGCGACTGCGCAAGCTGCGGACAGTCTTCGCTCTGCACCGGCAGAAAAGATACGGCGAAAACGGAATAGGAGGATAGATACGGATGAAAACATTATTATTACTCGCAATCGGTTCCGCGATTGTAAATAACGTTGTATTGAGCCAGTTCCTGGGTATCTGTCCGTTCTTAGGAGTTTCCAAGAAGACAGAGACGGCAGCGGGAATGGGGGGAGCCGTAATTTTTGTTATTACGATTGCTTCCTTTGTAACGTCATTAATTTATAAATTTATATTGACGCCGACGGATACGCAGTATCTGCAGACGATCGTATTTATTTTGGTAATTGCGGCTTTGGTGCAGTTTGTGGAGATGTTCTTAAAAAAATCCATACCGTCTCTTTATCAGAGCCTGGGAGTGTATCTGCCGTTAATTACAACGAACTGTGCGGTTCTTGGCGTGGCGCTTACAAATGTAACGAAGGAATATGATATTTTAGAGGGCGTTGTAAACGGATTTGCAACGGCGGTCGGATTCTTTATCGCCATTACGATTATGGCGGGCGTCCGTGAAAAAATTGAATATAACGATATCCCGAAACCGTTTCAGGGCACGGCGATCGTATTGATTACGGCGTGTCTGATGTCAATCGCGTTTATGGGATTCTCGGGAATGATTTAGGAGGAAAAGGAAAATGGATGTAGTTGCAATTATCATTGCAGCCGCCATCGTCGGCGGCGTAGGACTTTTTATTGGATTTTTCCTCGGAATCTCGGGAGAAAAATTTAAAGTAGAAGTAGATGAGAGAGAAGAGGCTATTTTGGGCGTGCTTCCGGGTAATAACTGCGGCGGCTGCGGGTATGCAGGCTGTTCGGGTCTTGCGGCTGCGATTGTCAAGGGGGAGGCTCCGGTCGGCGGATGTCCGGTCGGCGGAACTTTGGTGAGCGAAAAGGTCGGCGAGATTATGGGAGTTGCCGCGGGAGAAAGTACCCGTATGACGGCGTTTGTAAAATGCGCCGGGAATTGTGAAAAAGCGAATCAGGATTATCATTATACCGGCGTTGAGGACTGCTCGGCGCAGGCGTTTGTTCCGGGAGGCGGGGCGAAGTCGTGTAATTACGGTTGTCTCGGATACGGAAGCTGTGTGAAAGCGTGTCCGTTTGACGCCATTCACATCGTGGACGGAATTGCGCTTGTGGATAAGGAAGCGTGTAAGGCTTGCGGAAAATGCGTTGCCGCGTGTCCGAAGAATTTGATCGAGCTTGTGCCGTATGAGTCGAAACATCTGGTACAGTGCAGTTCAAAGGATAAAGGCAAGGACGTTATGAAAGCGTGCTCCGTCGGCTGCATCGGTTGTCATTTATGCGAAAAGAACTGTAAGTTTGACGCGGTGCATGTGACAGACAATATCGCGTACATTGACCAGAATAAATGTACCGGCTGCGGCGTCTGTGCGGAAAAATGTCCGAAGAAGATTATCTTGTAGCTTTTCAAGCGCACAGGAAAAGTAGTTTGACCTGACGTAGGTTTCTAAAACAGTCTCTGATAGAAAAATCATCTTTCTATGGAGGCTGTTTTTCTGTTACGCAAAAGAATAAAGAAAAATATGGAAAAGGGGGATCTGATTTGAAACAGTTTTTAAAGCAGTTTGTGGGAAATAAACGGTTTTATAGAATGGTGCTGATTGTGGCGGTTCCGATTATGATTCAAAACGGTATTACGAATCTTGTCAGCCTGCTTGATAATATTATGGTGGGTCTTGTCGGGACAGAGCAGATGTCCGGAGTCGCGATTGTCAATCAGTTGATGCTTGTCTATAATATCGGCATTTTTGGCGCGGTATCCGGCGCGGGTATTTTTGGCGCGCAATTTTATGGAAAAGGCGATCATGAGGGCGTGAGATTTGCGTTCCGCTTTAAAATAATGATCTGTCTGATTCTGGTTTTGATTGCCATTGGCGCGCTGTCTTTGTTTGGAGGAAATTTGATACGGCTTTTTCTGCATGACGGAAGCGGAGCCGGCGATATTGATATGACGTTGAAATACGCCAAAGAATATCTCTATGTTGTTATGCCGGGGATGATTCCTTATGCCATATCGCAGGCATATGCGCAGACGCTGAGGGAGACGGGGGAGACGGTTCTTCCGATGAAGGCGGGAATTGCGGCTGTGTTTGTCAACCTTGTCTTTGACTACATAATGATTTTTGGTAAGCTTGGATTTCCGGTTCTTGGCGTTACGGGCGCGGCTGCGGCGACTGTGCTCTCAAGAATCGTGGAGTGCGTAATTGTGGTATGGTGGACGCACGCGAAAAAGGAAAAGAATGTGTTTATCCGCCATGCATATCAAAGTCTGTATGTTCCGGGCAGCCTGATTCGTCAGATCGCCGTAAAGGGCACGCCGCTTTTGATAAATGAGATAATGTGGGCGGCGGGTATGGCGTTTTTAACGCAGACTTATTCCAACAGAGGACTTGCCGTGGTTGCGGGATTGAATATATCAGGTACGGTGTCCAATCTGTTTAACGTGGTGTTTATCGCGATGGGAAGCGCGATTGCGATTATTGTGGGGCAGCTGCTTGGAGCCAGGAGGATGGATGAGGCGGTGGATACCGACCGGAAAATGATTGCGTTTTCTGTGTTCAGCTGTTTTGCGATCGGGAGCTGTATGTTTGTGATTGCGCCGTTGTTTCCAAGAATTTATAATACGACGGAGGTTGTGCGGGAGCTTGCGGCCGATTTTATACGCATTGCCTCTGCCTGTATGCCGTTGTATGCGTTTACGCATGCGGCGTATTTTACGCTGCGTTCCGGCGGTAAAACGCTGGTGACATTTTTATTTGACAGCGTATTCGTTTGGCTGGTTTGCATTCCCCTTGCGTGGGCGCTGGTGCATATGACAAACCTTTCAATTTTTTATATCTATCTGATCTGCCAGCTGACGGAGCTCGTAAAGTGTACGATCGGGTTTATTCTTGTGAAAAAGCGAGTGTGGGTGAATAATGTCGTGGATTCTTAAAGTGTCGGACTTTATGAAAGAAGGAATCCGCAAATGTGCCGGATCCTTATTAGCGGGCGTTGAAATCCGGGATTCCTTATTCTATTATGGAATAGGGAATCTCCTTTCCCATGCCCGAGGACATATGAAGCTTGTAGTCATTGGTGATAAATACGGCTTCTGTATCTTCCAGCGACTCAATGAGTTTCATTCCGTCTGTCAGGCCAAGGGTAAA
This sequence comes from uncultured Roseburia sp., assembly GCA_947383215.1. Taxonomy (GTDB): domain Bacteria; phylum Bacillota; class Clostridia; order Lachnospirales; family Lachnospiraceae; genus Roseburia_C. Next base: position 43,033 of record CANDCP010000003.1, on the reverse strand, counting down.
ACATGTCGTGCTCAGTCCGTCGCCGTCTACGGAGTTTTCGCAGATCACGGTAACGCCGATTAAACCGTTGTCGTAAGGGTATCCGGTTGAGACATCTAAAATGTGGTGATAAATTTTGTCGTTTGCGGTAAAATAGCGTTCATATGTGCCGGAGCTTACTACGGTCTGATCGGAAATATCTACGGAAAAGAGGAGAGTTCCGGCTTCGGAAAACGGTTTTTGAATTCCGATTTTATAGGGCTTTTGCTCTTTTTTGCCGATTGTGAGGACATTTCCGCCCAGATTGATTATACCGGCGTTCACGCCGTTCTCATTCAGATATTGTTTCATTTTGTCGGCAATGTATCCCTTTGCGATTCCGCCTAAATCGACGGCGGCTTTTTTGTTTTTCAGGGTAACCTGATTTTCGCTTATCTCAATATTGTGATAATCTATGGTGTCGACGGCTCTTTGAATGTCTTCTTCTTTTGGTATCTCGCCTTTATTTTCGGAAAAGTTCCAAAGGGCTGAGAGTTGTCGAAGCGTCACATCAAAACGTCCGCCGCTTAAATCTCCGTAGTACAGCCCTTTTTTCAGCAGTTCAATTGTTTCCGGGGCGACCGTGACCGGTTTGCCTTTTGCCGCGTTGATTCTTGAGATATCGCTGGTATCGATTGTAGCGCTGAAGAGATTTTCGTATTTTTTTGCCAGATCAAAGCAGCCGTTTAGAAGGTCCTCCTGTGTAGGGTCATAGAGCGTGACAGTAATGACGGTGTCAAAGTAGAAGTCGGATTTTGAGATTTTTTCGTTTTTCTGCTGTCCGCAGCCGGTCAGCAGAAGTGAGAAAAACAGAATCAGGGATACGGCGGCCTTTTTTTGACCGGTAAATTGGAAGTTTAAAATTTTGTGCATGGGAAAGAGTCCTCCTGCAATATTTAACGCTGAGCTTCCGGTAGTTTGCAGACGTCGATCCAGTCTGTGAAATTGGAGCAGCGCTCTAATTCTTCCAGAGAGAGCTCGATTGCGCTGTTTGAGCTTCCGCAGGCGGGGAATACTGTCTGAAAACGCTTAAGCGATACGTCCAGGTATGTTTCGACTCCCGGATTTACCGCAAACGGGCAGACGCCGCCTACGGCGTGTCCGATTAAGGGTTCCGCTTCATCGAAAGAGAGCATTTTTGCCTTTGTCTGAAATTTGGCCTTATATTTTGCGTTATCAATTTTTGCGTCGCCTGCCGTGACAATCAGTACGACTTTCTCACCGACATGGAAGGAGAGGGTTTTGGCAATGCGGCTTTCTTCGCAGTGCAGCGCCTTTGCGGCGAGAGGGACCGTTGCGCTTGAAATTTCAAACTCCTGTATTCGATGCTCCATTCCGTATGTCTTAAAATATTCTTTTACCTGTTCAAGTGACATTTTGTAACCTCCGATCTTTTGTGACGCAATCGCGCCGTCGCGCTGATTGCGGCGTATTTGTAAAATAAGTAATGATTTTTTTGTAAACATATGATACAATGAATTGCGCTGATGCGCAAGCAGGTCATTAATTTTCGTGGAAAATTAGTGACAAGAGATACAATGAATTGCGCTGATGCGCAAGCAGGTCATTAATTTTCTCCGAAAATTAATGACAAGAGATACACAGGTAAAAAGAAAGAGATGGCAAACATATGGATGCGGACATTAGAGCAATGTTAAAAGATAAAAAAAGGATTGTTGTAAAAATCGGTTCTTCTTCCTTACAGCACCGGGAGACGGGGAATCTCGATTTTTTAAAGGTTGAACGTCTTGTTCGGGAACTGACGGATCTTAGGAATCAGGGCATGGACGTCTGTCTGGTCAGCTCCGGAGCGATCGCCGTCGGAAGACAGTCGATCGGGCTTAAGGAGCGGCCCAAGGATACGTCGACAAAACAGGCGTGCGCAGCCGTTGGGCAGGCAAGGCTGATGATGACATACCAGAAAATGTTCTCGGAGTATCATCAGACCGCCGGGCAGGTCCTTATGACGAAAAATACGATGCGCGACAATGTGTCGAGGAAGAATGCGCAGAATACGTTCGAAGAATTGTTTCGTCTCGGCGTGATACCGATTGTCAATGAGAATGACACCGTATCCACTTATGAGATCCATTTTGGCGATAATGATTCATTGTCGGCAATCGTGGCTTCGCTGATCGGGGCCGACCTTTTAATTCTTCTCTCGGATATCGACGGGTTATTTACGGATGATCCGCATAAAAATAAAGACGCGGAGCTGATTCCGGTTGTGGAGACGCTGGATGAACGTATTTTACATATGGCAAAGGAGACGACGGGGAGCGATGTCGGCACCGGCGGCATGACCGCAAAGCTGACGGCCGCCAAGATTGCGACGGAATCCGGCGCGGATATGATAATTGCAAACGGGAAGGATGTCGGGGTCATTCATCGGATTTTTGAGGGAAAGGTTTTGGGGACGCTGTTTTTGGCGCACAAAAACGACGATTTCTATATTGCGGATTTTATTGAAGAGAGTATGGACTTTTGATTGGCGGGATGGGAGAATGGTATGACAATGGAAGAAAGAATTGCGAGAATTAACGAATTATACAAAAAATCAAAGACGAGAGAGGGACTTAGCGAGGCCGAAGCGAAGGAGCAGGCGCAGCTTAGAAGAGAATATATTGAGAACGTGAAAAAGAATCTGCGGGGACAGTTAAATAATATTGACATTCAAAATCCGGATGGAAGTATTGAGAATCTTGGTGAAAAATATGGAAACAAAAAATAGCCTGCGTTTGAGGCATAAAAAATTGAGGAGCGAAATCAGTGAGGAAAAGAGGGGGGAATTATCGGCGGAGATCTGCAGTCATATTCTCGGAAGCAGCCTCTATCAGCGGGCAGAGCTGATTTATGCATATTATCCGCTTGAGCGGGAGGTTTCTCTGCTCCCTCTTGTAAACGACGCATTTACGCATGAAAAAAGAATTGCATTTCCAAAAGTATGTGACGACGAGATGGAATTTTATCTGGTGGAAAGCCTCGACGAATTTGAGGAGGGGCATTTTCATGTGATGGAGCCGACGACAGACCGCCGGGTTACGCCAACGGGTAGAACCCTTGTGTTAACCCCGGGTATCGTCTTTGATATGGATGGAAACAGAATCGGATACGGAAAAGGATTTTATGACAGATATCTGAGCAGATATGCGGAATTGACCGCCGTGGGTGTCGCATATGAAGCGCAGGTGGAGGAATCGTTTGAGGCGTGGACGGGCGACGTGAGGATGGATTACCTTGTGACCGAGCTCGGTATCCGCAAAATCGAAGAATAATTACATTGTGTCAGGAGGATTGTAAAATGGATTTAGCGCAAATTGGGAAAATAGCGAAAGAGGCCAAAACAGAGCTGGGCTCGTTACATACGATCAGAAAAAATGAGACGCTGCTTTCGGCCGCCGATAATCTTGTCAAAGATTCCAAAAAATTGCTGGAAGCAAATAAAAAGGATATGGAAAACGCAAGGGCGAATCATATGCCGGACGGGCTTTGCGACCGTCTGCTTTTGACTGAGGAGAGAATCGAGCAGATGGCAGCCGGGATTCGTAAAGTGGCTGCTTTGGATGATCCAATCGGGGAAGTGATTTTGGAAAAAAAATGTCCGAATGGACTGGTGATCGGACAAAAAAGAGTTCCGCTCGGTGTTGTCGGAATGATTTATGAGGCAAGGCCGAATGTGACGGCGGATGCGTTCGCTCTCTGTTTTAAGACAGGAAACGCCGTAATTTTAAAGGGCGGCAGCGACGCGCTGTATTCCAATATCGCAATTGTGCAGAGCCTTCGCTCAACGCTGGAGAGCGAGGGGATTGTGCGGGGGGCAATTTCGTTGATTGAGGACACAAGCCGTGAGACTACGACGGCGTTTATGAGGATGAACGACGATATAGATGTGTTGATTCCGCGGGGCGGAGCCGGACTGATTCGTGCGGTAGTGGAAAATGCGACGGTTCCGGTGATTGAGACGGGAACCGGAAATTGTCATATCTATGTGGACGAGAGCGCGGATTTTGATATGGCTTTGGATATCATTTTTAATGCCAAAACGCAGCGCATCGGCGTGTGCAACGCCTGCGAATCACTTGTGATACATGAAAAAATCGCGCGGGAGTTTCTGCCGCTTTTGACAAGACGGCTTGGAGAAAAGAATGTAGAAATCAGAGGAGATGAGAGAGCGGCGGCGTTGGCCGATGAAATTGTGCCTGCGACAGAGGAAGACTGGGGAACGGAGTATTTAGATTACATTATTTCCGTGAAAACCGTATCTGACGTGACGGAGGCGATTGCTCATATTAACAAATATAATACGGGGCATTCTGAGGCGATCATTACCGACAGTTATCAGAATGCAGAGAAATTCTTAAATGAGGTAGACGCGGCGGCAGTCTATGTGAACGCTTCCACGCGGTTTACCGACGGATTTGAATTTGGATTTGGCGCGGAAATCGGAATCAGCACGCAAAAGCTCCATGTGAGAGGACCGATGGGGCTTCTTGCTCTGACAAGCACGAAATATATTATCCGCGGAAACGGACAGATTCGTCCATAGAGTGATTGTAAATCAACATGAGCTGCCCGAACGTGTGAGTAAGCAGGATGCTGAAAAGATAGAGAGAAAGGGAAAAAAGTCAAGAGAAATGTACAATGAAATTGATTTAGATAAAATAGATATAAATGAGGGGCCGCCCACAGAGGAACCGGCCCGTCAGTATTATTATATGGCAAAATGCCGGGAATGGGTGAAAGCGTTTGAACAGAAGAACGGGCGTATGCCTAAGGCCTGCGTCGTCAACATGGGCTGTCAGATGAATGCGAGGGATTCGGAAAAACTCAGAGGCGTCCTGGAGCTTATCGGTTATGGGCAGACAGAGAGCGAAGACGCGGATTTTGTGATTTATAACACATGTACGGTTCGTGAAAATGCAAATAACAAGGTATACGGTAAGCTTGGGGCTCTGAGTACCTTTAAAAAGAAGAATCCGGAAATGAAGATTGCGCTCTGCGGCTGTATGATGCAGGAGCCGGGCGTGGTCGAAAAAATTCGGACAAGTTATCGGTTTGTCGATCTTGTTTTTGGAACGCACAATATTTATAAATTTGCGGAATTACTGTTTTACGCTTATGAATCGGAGCGGATGATCACGGATATCTGGGAAGACACGGATCAGATTGTAGAGGAGCTTCCGATTGAGCGGAAGTATTTTTTTAAATCGGGCGTCAATATTATGTTTGGCTGCAATAATTTTTGCAGTTATTGTATTGTACCGTATGTGCGGGGCAGAGAGCGCAGCAGAAAGCCGGAAGATATTGTCCGCGAAATTCAAAAGCTGACGGAGGACGGCGTCGTGGAGATCATGCTTCTGGGACAGAATGTCAATTCGTACGGAAAGAATTTAGAAGCACCGGTGACTTTTGCCGAGCTTCTGCAAAAAATTGAACAGATTGACGGAGTAAAGAGGATACGCTTTATGACGTCCCACCCGAAGGATCTGTCGGATGATCTGATTGACGTTATGAAGCGTTCCAAAAAGATATGCCGTCATCTGCATCTTCCGCTTCAGTCCGGGAGCACAGAGATCTTAAAGGAGATGAACCGGCATTATACGAAAGAGCAGTATCTGGAGCTGGTAGATAAAATTCGGGGAGCCGTTCCGGATATTGCCCTGACAACGGATATTATCGTCGGTTTTCCGGGGGAGACGGAAGAGGATTTTTTAGAGACAATGGATGTGGTGAGACAGGTACAGTTTGACAGCGCGTTTACGTTTATTTATTCCAGGCGGACGGGAACGCCGGCGGCGGCAAAAGAAAATCAGGTTCCCAAGGAGATTGTCAGAGATCGGTTTGACCGCCTGTTAGAAGAGGTTCAAAAAATTGGAGCAAAAAAAGCGATGCGTTATAGCGGGAAGACAGAAGAAGTCTTGGTGGAGGAAGTGAATCGCCAGGACGATAAACTGGTAACCGGGCGTCTGAGTAATAATTCCGTGGTGCATTTACCGGGAGATCGAAGCATGATCGGAAAACTGGTAAAGGTGCGCTTAAAAGAATGCAGAGGGTTCTATTATCTCGGAGAGGTTTTGGCGGAATGAGGAAATTGGGGAAGCGGGATGTGATGTTAATGATGGTTCTGCTGTTTTTCTGTTTTGCGGCTTTTTTAATCCGAAAGCTGGCGGGAGGGACGGAGGGGGCTTATGTGCTGGTAACTGTCGACGGGGAGATTTTCGGGGAATATCCGCTTTGTGAAGAGCGGGAGATACCGATTAAAATTGCGGGGGAGACCGTCAATCGGCTTAAAATCGGCGGCGGCGCGGCGGATATGATATGGGCTGACTGCCCGGATAAATTGTGCGTTCGCCAGAAGCCTGTCTCGAAAGAAAACGAAACCATCGTCTGTCTGCCGCACAGGGTTGTGATAACCGTCGAGGGGGCGGCGGAGAATGGGTTTGACTCGATTGCGCGCTGATACGGATTGGCCGGGGATGCGTTTACAGAGAGAAATAGAGGAGAGATATGAAGAGAAAAACGGCGTATATGGGCGTATTTCTTGCGTTTGCCCTGATACTTAGTTATGTGGAATCTCTGATTCCGTTTTATTTTGGAGTACCGGGGATAAAACTTGGGCTTACAAACCTGATAATTGTAATTCTTCTGTATGAGCTCGGCGTAAAAGAGGCATTGTGTATCTCGATTCTGCGAATCATACTGGCGGGTTTTTTGTTCGGAAATATGTTTAGTATTCTTTACAGTCTGGCGGGCGGCTTATGCAGCTTTTGCATGATGTGTCTGCTGAAAAAATGCGGTCTGTTTCATATCGTGACGGTGAGTGTATGCGGCGGGATAACGCATAATATGGCGCAGCTGGCTCTCGCGTCTCTTATTGTGGAAAATTACGGCGTATTTTTTTATGCTCCGGCGCTGCTTTTGTCGGGAGTTCTCACCGGATTTTTGATCGGCGTTTTGGCGGCGGAAATTGAGAAACGTGTGGAACGGTTTTTTCGTGAAACCGTGCGTAAGTAAAAGAGGGAAATAAAATGTATTCATATATCAAAGGGGAACTGGCGGAGATTCTTACAGCGGATCAGATTGTGGTAGAGGCAAATCAGATTGGGTATCATATACGGATTCCGTCACAGGCGTTCGACGCGCTTCCAAAAATAGGGGCAGACGTAAAAATTTATACGTACCTGCATGTCAAGGAAGACGCTCATACGCTCTACGGTTTTTTGACAAGAGACGATTTGGAGATTTTCAGGATGCTGATTACGGTCAGCGGAATCGGACCAAAGGGCGCGCTTGCGATTTTGTCCGTAATGTCGGCGGATGATTTTCGGTTTGCGGTGCTGGGAGACGATGCAAAGGCGATTGCCAAAGCGCCCGGCGTGGGCGCAAAGACGGCTCAGCGTGTAATTATGGAATTAAAAGATAAACTAAATCTTGAGGATGCGTTTGAACAGAAACTTTCTTCCGCGGCGCCGGCAAAGAGTATTGCAAATACAGTCAAAGGGGAGGCCGTAGAAGCCCTGGTTTCCCTCGGCTATACTTCGCAGGAGGCCGTAAAGGTTTTAAACGGCGTTGAGGTTACGGAGGAAAGCCAGGTTGAGGATCTTTTAAAAGAGGCGTTAAAGGCGATGGCATTTTTATAAAAGCCGGTTATATGGAGTAAGAAGAAATGGAAAAGCGGGTTATTTCAACTCAGATACAGGAAGAAGATATTAAAATTGAGAGCAATTTACGGCCTCTGACGCTGGAAGAATATATCGGGCAGGAAAAGGCAAAGGAAAATTTGCGCGTCTATATCGAAGCTGCAAAGCAGCGCAGGGAAGCGTTAGACCATGTTTTGTTCTACGGACCTCCGGGGCTCGGAAAGACAACGCTTGCAGGGATTATCGCAAACGAGATGGGCGTACATATGAAGATCACTTCCGGCCCTGCAATCTCAAAGCCGGGAGAGATGGCTGCGATTTTAAGTAATCTGCAAGAAGGCGATCTGCTCTTTGTGGATGAGATCCATCGTTTAAACCGTCAGGTAGAGGAGGTTCTCTATCCGGCTATGGAAGATTATGTGATCGATATTATGGTCGGAAAGGGGGCGACGGCCCGTTCCATCCGCCTGGAGCTTCCGCAGTTTACCCTGGTGGGGGCGACGACGCGGGCCGGGTTGTTATCGGCGCCGCTAAGAGACCGTTTTGGCGTCGTTCATCATCTGGAATTTTATAATGTAGAGGAGCTAAAGGCGATTATCTGCCGGTCCGCGGCAAAGCTTGGCGTTAAGATTGACGAGGAAGGCGCGGTTGAGCTGGCCAGACGCTCGCGGGGGACGCCAAGGCTCGCCAACCGCCTGTTAAAGCGGGTGAGAGATTTTGCGCAGGTGCGCTATAACGGAGAAATTACAAAGGAAGTAGCTTCCTTTGCGCTTGATTTGCTGGAAGTAGATAAAATGGGACTGGATCAGAATGACAGAAACATTTTATTTACGATTATCGAGAAATTTCAGGGCGGACCGGTGGGACTTGACACTTTGGCGGCCGCTATCGGCGAGGACGGCGGGACGATAGAGGACGTATATGAACCTTATCTTGTGAAAAACGGGTTTCTCAACCGGACTCCGAAAGGACGGGTTGCGACCGATTTTGCGTTTCGGCATTTCGGAATTGTGAAATAGGGTTGTTTTTCCAGTCAAAAATGAATATAATAAAATCAGTTTTTGTTGGATACATAGGGAGGAATTTGTAAAAATGTCGGCGAAATCAAGCGCAGAGGTAATAATCAGTGGAAAAGTATATACATTAAGCGGCTATGAAAGCGAAGAATATTTGCAAAAGGTGGCCGCATATATTAACAGTAAACGTGGAGAGTTCGACGCAATGGAAGAGTTTCGCAGATTTCCGGTAGATATGAAGTCGACGTTGTTAGAGCTGAACATTGCGGACGATTACTTTAAGGCAAAGGCACAGGCAGAGAAGCTGGAGCGCGATTTAGAGGAAAAAGACAGAGAAATCTATGAGCTGCGTCACGATTTGATATCGAACCAGATAAAGCTGGAGAGCGACGCCAAAGCGATAAAGGAGCTTGAGGACGCCAATAAGGAGCTTTTGTTAAACAAGGCGCGTCTTGAGACGACATTAGAGGACACGCTCTTCGGGAAGCTTTCCGAAAAGGAAGAGGAAGCGGTCAAGGTGCAGGAGACCGACAGGCAGGAGACGAAGAGACAGGGAAATAAACAGAAAAAATAGCGGCGTGAAATTTATACAGCCGGGCGATGGAGGGACAGAGATTTTCTGTCCCGCCGCTGTTTGGGGGAATATATGGCAAATAATAGAAAAAAGAGGGGCGAATTGGAATTACTTGCCCCCGCCGGGTCGTTTGAAACGTTAAAGGCGGTGATCGCCGCCGGGGCAGACGCCGTTTATCTTGGCGGAGGAAGTTTTGGCGCGCGGGCTTACGCTAAAAATTTTCAGGAAGATGAATTGCTGGCCGCCATTGATTACGGACATATCCATAACAGGAAAATTTTTCTTACAGTCAATACGCTGTTAAAAAATGAGGAGATCGAGGAACAGCTGTACTCGTATCTTCTGCCGTATTACAGAGCCGGACTCGACGGCGTGATCGTGCAGGATTTTGGAGTGCTTTGGTTTATCCGGGATAATTTTTCGGATTTGCCGGTTCACGCGAGCACGCAGATGACGATAGCGAGTGCGGCGGGGGCGGCGTTTTTAAAAAAACAGGGCGTGCAGCGAATTGTGGCGTCGCGCGAGTTGTCGCTGACGGAGATTAAAAGTATTGCGGACGAGGCGGATATAGAGATAGAAAGCTTTGTTCACGGAGCGCTCTGTTACTGTTATTCCGGCCAGTGCCTTATGAGCAGCATGATCGGAGGACGGAGCGGAAACAGGGGGAGATGCGCGCAGCCCTGCCGGCTGCCGTATGAGGTTATGGATTGCAACGGTATGATTTTAAACAAAAATAATCCGTATGTATTAAGCTTAAAGGATTTAAATACGATAGAGTTTTTGCCTGAGATTGCAAAGAGCGGCGTTTATTCTTTTAAGATTGAGGGGAGAATGAAAAGCGCGGCCTACGCCGCGGGCGTTGTGTCCGTTTATCGGCATTATATGGATCGTTATCTTCAGGAAGGACAAGAAAAATATCGTGTGCTGCCGCCGGATAAAAAGAAGCTTTATGATCTTGGAAACCGCAGCGGATTTACAGAGGGCTATTATTATGACAGAAACGCCTCCGATATGCTGACAGATCGCACATCCAGCCACAACCGGACGGATCTTTCAGGGGAACAGGGCGGCCTGGATGAAATAAAAGAAAAAATTTATGGAAAATTAATATTGCGGAAAGATTCTGCTGCTATTATGGAGGTAAGCGACCTGGTAAACTGTGTTACCGTATCCGCAGATACGCCGCAAAAGGCGAAAACGCATCCCATGTCCGAAGAGGAGGTTCTGAAAAGAATACGAAAAACGGGAAACACGCCGTTTGTGTTTGAACATGTGGAAATTCAAATGGAAGACGATCTGTTTCTTCCGGTGGCATCGTTGAATCATCTGCGAAAAGAAGCGTTGGAGCTATTACAGGAAAAGCGCTTGGAGCCTTACAAAAGGGCCGCCCTGCCGGAGGCGGTCAGGTTCAGACGAATGCCGGATACGAAAGCAAAACCGTCGCTGATTGTGTCCACGGAATGTCGGGAAGGGCTTCTTGCCGCTCTGGCGGACGAGGCTGTCGACGGGATTTATCTGGATTCCGTAATGTACGAGAGGGACAGGCTGTTGTCCGACTTGGGGGCGGATGTAAAAAAGTGTGCGGATGCGGGAAAAGCCGTCTTTTTTATTCTTCCCGCCGTCTTTCGGATGGATACGGCAAAGTTTTATGAGAGGATAGCGGAGGAGCTTTTTTCGCTGCCTTTAGACGGGGTTGTCGCGAAAAATTACGATTCTTTGTCGTATGCCGTTTTTCATCGGGGAGAGGAGAAAGAGATTCGCATTGACCACAGCCTGTATACGTATTCGGACGCGGCGAAAGCAGCTTTTTTTGACGCGGCGGGAATACGGCGCGATACGGTTCCGCCGGAGTTAAACAGAAAAGAACTGCGCGGCAGAAAGAACGGCGAAAGCGAGTTCCTGATTTACGGTTATCTTCCGCTTATGGTATCGGCGGGATGCATAAATAAAAATACGAAGGGGTGCGATAAGCACAGCGGATTTTTGTATTTAAAGGATCGTTACGGCGTGCGGTTTCCGGTTCGAAATCATTGTGCGGAATGTTACAATATTGTCTATAATTCCAAGCCGTTGTTTTTGATCCACCAGGAGAGCGAGCTTAGCCGTCTGGGATTTGGCTCGTTCAGGATTCATTTTACGATGGAGCAAAGGGATAAGGCGCAGAATATATTGTCTGCATACAGACAGGCTTTTCTTGAAAAGAAGGATATTCATCCAAAGGATCATCTTTCGGACTATACGAACGGACATTACAAGCGTGGAGTAGAGTAGGGATTATGGTAAATTTAATTGTAGAAGTGTCGAAATATCTGATGATTATATTATTTGCCGGATATACATATGAGTGTTTTTCCGTGCTCGGCAAAAAGAAATCGAAAAAAAAGCAGGCGTATATTTTTGCGCGTCAGACTGCGCTTATGTTTCTTTTGCATTTGAACGCGTATCTCGTGCTGTTTGCGGTGACAAATGAAATTTTTATGCTGATCTTTTATCTTTTACAGCTTCTGCTTGTCATTGTAATTTTGAATTGCTACCATATTTTTTATCCGAACGCATCCCGTCTTGTAATCAACAATATGTGTATGCTGCTGTTGATCGGATTTATTATTTTGGCCAGGATCAATACGGAGCGCGCGATGAAGCAGTTTGTGATTGCCGCCGCCTCGATTGTCGTCACGTTCGTTTTGCCGCTGTTTATACGAAAATGGAAGTTTTTTCATAAGTTGACATGGCTTTACGCCGCCGTCGGTATCGCAATGCTTGGCATGGTGGCGATTCTTGGCAAGACAAGCTACGGAGCTAAGATTTCATTTACAATTGCCGGAATTACGATCCAGCCGTCAGAGTTTATAAAAATACTTTTTGTATTTTTTGCGGCGTCCCGCTTAAGTGAATCGACGGCGCTGCCGAATGTGGCCGTAACGAGCGCCGTCGCGGCGCTGCATGTGTTGATTCTTGTTCTATCCAAGGATTTGGGGGGCGCGCTGATCTTTTTTGTCGTATATCTTGTGATGCTGTATGTGGCGACAAAAAAAGCGCGCTACCTGGCGGGGGGCCTTTTGGCCGGCAGTCTCGCGTCTGTCGTCGCTTACCGGTTGTTTTCACACGTCCGTGTCCGGGTGCTGGCATGGCAGGCCCCGCTTAGCGTGATCGACAAGGAGGGGTATCAGATCTGCCAGTCGCTGTTTGCGATTGGAACAGGCGGATTTTTCGGGCTCGGCTTGTATCAGGGAATGCCGAACAGAATTCCGATTGTGGAGCAGGATTTTGTGTTTGCCGCCATAGCTGAAGAGATGGGGATTTTATTTGCGCTCTGTCTGATTCTTGTATGCGCGAGCTGTTTTTTGATGTTTTTAAATATTGCCATGCAGATGAAAAATATGTTTTACAAGCTGGTGGCGCTTGGGCTTGGAACGGTTTACGGATTTCAAGTTTTTTTGACGATCGGCGGCGTTACCAAGTTTATTCCGTCTACGGGAGTGACGCTTCCGCTTGTCAGCTACGGCGGAAGCTCCGTGCTTAGCACGCTGATTCTTTTTGGAATTATTCAGGGGCTTTATAATTTGCGGGAAGACGAAGGAGCGGGAAATGACAGAAAAGCAAAACAGACAGGGAAGCAAAAGAGCAAAAAATCAAAAGCGGAGATCGGATCCGACGCGCTTACGAAACACGGCCAGTAACCGCGAGTTTGTAGTCGTCACGTATCTGTTTCTCGCAATTTTTCTGGCTCTGATGGGATATATGGTATATTTTCAGCTGTTTAAGAGCGAGGATTTTATTAACAGTCCGTATAACAAGAGACAGGACAGTTTTGTAGAGCGGGTGATACGCGGACAGATACGCTCCGCGGACGGGAAGATATTGGCGCAGACGAATATAGACGGGAAGGGAAATGAGAGCAGGTATTACCCGTTTGCCAATCTCTATGCCCATGTGGTAGGGTTTTCGACAAACGGCAAGGCCGGCCTGGAATCCACTATGAATTTTAATCTGCTCCGCTCGCATGATTTTATTTTGGAACGGACGGTAAATGAGATTAAGGGGGAGAAAAACGTCGGCGATAATGTGATTACCACGCTAAACTCTGCGCTTCAGGAGGCGGCGTATAACGCGCTTGGGGGGAACGACGGCGCGGTGATCGTTATGGAGCCGTCGACCGGAAAAATCCTTGCGATGGTCTCAAAGCCGGATTTTAATCCCAACACGATCGCGGCGGACTGGGAGCGCATCACCGCGGCGGATTCCAAGGGATCGGTGCTTGTAAACCGCGCCGCTCAGGGCTTGTATCCTCCAGGCTCGACATTCAAAATACTGACGACGTTGGAATATATCCATGAGAATAACCGTTATGAGGACTATCATTATACATGCAGCGGAAGTACGGCCGTTTCAAATACGACCATTCACTGTTACGGAAATCTGGTCCACGGTGAGCAGGATTTGAAAGCGGCTTTTGCAAATTCCTGCAATTCTGCCTATGCGGACATCGGGCTTGGACTGGATAAGACAAAATTTTCGGAATTATGTGATTCGCTGCTTTTTAATCAGGCGCTGCCGGGAAATATCGGGGCAAACAAAAGCAGTTTTACACTGAATAAGAATTCAGGCGACGGCCTGGCTATGCAGACTGCGATCGGGCAGGGGGAGACGCTCGTGACGCCGTATCATATGGCATTACTTGTAAGCGCGATTGCAAATGACGGCGTGCTGATGCGGCCGTATCTTGTGGACCATACGGAAAATCAGGAGGGCACGGTTGTAAAATCCTATGAGCCGTCGGTATACAGGGAGCTCTTTGCAAAGGAGGAGGCGGCGCTGCTTGCCGATTACATGAAATATGTCGTGACAAACGGTACCGGAGCCAAGCTAAACGGACAGTCATACACGGCGGCGGGAAAGACGGGTTCGGCCGAGTTTTCGGACAATAAAAGTGAAAGTCATTCCTGGTTTGTCGGTTTTGCGCACAGGGAGGATAAGACGGACATTGCGGTGGCCGTAATTGCCGAAAAGGCCGGAACCGGGAGCCAGGTTGCAGTCCCGGCGGCAAAAGCGATTTTCGACTCCTATTATCGGTAGCGCGAATTTCCCGACAAGACCTTCTTAAAATATAAGTCTTCTTTTAAGACCGCGCCAAAATCAATAATTTTACACCTTGCCTTGCAAGATGGGAAAAAAAGGTTTATACTGATATTTAGTTTTGGATCCCTCGAGCGTAGATTGCGCTCGGCGGGGAATAAGGAAAGCCCCCCTCGCGCCCGATTGGCGCTCGGCGGGATTGGCCACAACAGGAGGTATGCAATGATCGAGGCAACGAGTTGTGGTGGTGTCGTAATATTTCGCGGTAAAATTTTAGTTCTTTACAAGAATTACAGAAATAAATATGAAGGCTGGGTGCTTCCGAAGGGAACTGTGGAGCCCGGCGAAGAGTATAAGGATACTGCGGCACGCGAGGTACTGGAGGAGACCGGCGCAAGCGCCTCTATCATCAAATATATCGGCAAAAGCCAGTATACGTTTACGGTGCCGGAGGATACGGTGGAAAAGCAGGTGCACTGGTATTTGATGATGGCAGACAGTTATTACAGCAAACCACAAAAAGAAGAGTATTTTGTTGATTCCGGATATTACAAATATCATGAAGCGTACCATTTGCTGAAATTTTCGAATGAAAAGCAAATTTTGGAGAAAGCTTATAGTGAATATCTGGATTTAAAAAAGAGTAATCTTTGGGGCACACACAAATATTATTGAGGGCGGCGGGAAGGCTGCTTTTCAAGCAGGTGGGGTATCGAATGGAATGGTATCACGATTTGTACGTGGGAGACAGCATAAAAGATCAGTCGGAAAAAATTAAGCGGAAGATTCTTCATCGTGCGGGCCAGATACAGATATATGTGATTTCACTGGCCTCGAATCCATCCAATTTGCTGGATATTATTCCGGCAAGGGAATTACTGCAAAAGTATTATGCGAAGAGGCAAATTTATATTATCGGGCTTGCGAAAGGAAGAGAAGAGGCGTGCAGGCTGGCATGTTCCATTGTGACGGAAATTTATGAGAAGACAGGCGCGTTTTTTGTACGGGACTATATTATGGCGCAAGAGGCGGAAAGCAGAGGTAGGGAATGAGCGTAGTTCTGCTGATATTAAAAATCGTTGGCTGCATACTGCTGTCGTTACTGATTTTTCTTCTGCTGGCGGTAGTTGCAGTCATATTTGTACCGTTTCAATATCGCATTACCGCGCAGGCGAAAGACGATATTGAGGTGGATCTTAGACTACATTGGCTGCTTTATCTTATCTGTTTTCGACTGAAAACGGTAAACGGAGAGAAAGAGGCGGCGATAAGGTTTCTTGGGATAAAAAAGCAGATTTATCCGGCGAATCCGGACAGGAAAAAGCATAGAAGAAAAAGGGCGGTTTCCAAAGACAAATCGGCCGAAAAGCGATTGGAAGAGCCTGTTTTTGTGGCGCAGGAGGTGAGGCCGGATTTTCAGGACGAGAGCGCGGCGTCCTCAGAGGACGCGCAGTGCGGGGAAAAAAACGCTGAGAACAAAAATTGCAGGCCTATATTTTCAAAAATCAGATCTTTTGGAAGGTTTTTTAAAGCAATACCGGGAAAAATAAAAAATATGCAGATGAGACTGTCTGCCGGATGGCGGATTTTGACGGACGAGGCAAATAGACAGACGACGAAGCTTGTGACAGGGGAGCTTTGGTATCTTCTGGTTCATTTCAGGCCGCGTAAGCTGTTTGCCGATATCTGTTACTGCGCCGGGAATCCGGCGTATACCGGAAAGATACTTGCAGTTCTTTGTATGATCCCTTTTCTTTATCAGAAAAAGGTTCAGATTGTGCCGGATTTTGAATCAGAGCAGCCCTATGTCAGGGGAATGCTAAAAGCAAAAGGACATGTTCGTTCTTTTCATCTGGTGCGTTCCGGTCTGTATATATGGCGGGATAAAAATATAAAACAATTAATAAGAAAAATAAGACAGTAGGAGGGAAAATATGACAGAGAATACCTTTCATTCAACAGTAGAATCTTTGTTTAAAGGGATGGACAGCTTTATAACGACAAAAACCGTTGTGGGAGACGCGATTCATATCGGAGATACGATTATTCTTCCGCTTGTGGACGTGTCGTTCGGCGTGGGCGCGGGAGCGTTCGCCCAGGACAAAAAGAATAACGGCGCGGGAGGAATGGGCGGTAAAATTACACCGAGCGCGGTGCTTGTCATTCAAAACGGAACCACAAAGCTTGTGAATATCAAAAATCAGGATGGAATTACGAAGCTTCTCGACATGGTTCCGGATTTTGTAAATAAATTTACAAACAAAGATGAAAAAGACGGAGAGAATACGAAAAAAGCTGCCAGTCAGATGGAAGATATCTTATCGGACGCGGTCATGGGCGGCGCAGACGAGTGCGAATAGTATTTTGTAAGAAAAAAAGCATATATTATAATAATATATGCTTTTTTGGTGATATTATATGAAAAGGGTAATTGGGTTTGCGTTTTTCTGTCTGGGCTTTGGGATTCTGCTCTCATTTTTAATCCCGGGGAGATGTGCAGATGTGATTATAAGTATTTTGCTGATGCTCGTTGGTTATAATTTATTTTGCTCCTGTTAAGGGTCTTTCCTATAAGAAAAAAGAACTGCCGATCTGCGACAGTTCTTTTGCACTAAGCTCTTTCTACTTTTCCGGATCTCAAACAGGAAGTACATACGTACATTTTTCTAGGGGTTCCGTTCACTTTGCATTTTACTGATTTAATATTGGATTTCCACATTCTGTTGGATCTTCTATGAGAATGGCTCACGTTATTTCCGAAATGAGCGCCTTTTCCACAAACTGCACACTTTGCCATGATAGCACCTCCTTAAGTTTACTAAACCTGATAGATACAGGCTCAAACAATGATATCTTAACAGAAAAGGACAGGAAATGCAAGGGAAAAATTGATTTTTTCCAAAATAGTGAAAATATGGTTTCATTTTTTGGAAAAAGCGGTTATAATATAGCTTATCACTTGTTATACAGGAAAGAATATATGCTTGGAGGTATAGGATGAAGGGACGAGTAGATACCGCATTTGGTCATGTGGTTATTGACAACGAGGTAATCGCCACTTACGCAGGCTCTGTCGCGGTGGAATGCTTCGGGATCGTGGGTATGGCAGCCGTGAATATGAAAGACGGTTTGGTAAAACTTTTAAAAAGAGACTATCTGACGCATGGAATAAATGTTGCGGTAGATGAGAAAAATAAAATTATTATCGATTTTCATGTGATCGTATCGTATGGCGTAAGTATAGGGACAGTGTCGGATAACCTGATCGATACGGTGAAGTATAAGGTGGAAGAGTTTACCGGGCTGGAAATAGAAAAAATCAATATTTTTGTTGAGGGTGTCAGAGTCATTGATTAAGGAGGACGGACAAAGTGGAGATTAATACAATAGACGCTGCGGTGTTTGCGAAAATGTTTCTTGCCGGAGCGAAGAATCTGGAGGCAAAAAAGGAGTGGATCAATGAGTTAAATGTATTTCCGGTGCCGGACGGCGATACGGGAACGAACATGTCCATGACGATTATGTCTGCCGCAAAAGAGGTTGGCGCTCTTTCAAATCCGACGATGGCAGAACTCGCGAAAGCGGTTTCCTCAGGTTCCCTGCGCGGTGCCAGAGGAAATTCGGGGGTTATACTGTCTCAGCTGTTTCGTGGATTTACCAAAGTAATTGCGGAGTATGATACGCTCGACGTAGTCGTTTTATGCGACGCAATGCAGCGTGCGGTGGAGACTGCCTATAAGGCGGTTATGAAGCCGAAGGAGGGAACAATTCTCACCGTCGCCAAAGGGGCGGCAAACAAGGCGTTAAAATTATGCGATGAGACGGACGATATTGTATTTTTCATGGAGGAAGTGATCCGTGAGGCGGAGCGCGTGCTCGGCAGAACGCCCGATATGCTTCCGGTGTTAAAGCAGGCCGGGGTGGTGGATTCCGGCGGCCAGGGGCTTGTGCAGGTGTTAAAGGGCGCATATGACGCGCTGACGGGAAAAGAGATTGACTATACCATTCAGGATACGGCCGCGGGCACGGGTATTGTAAAAATATCTGCCCAGACGGAGGAAGAGATTAAGTTCGGCTACTGTACCGAATTTATCATTGTTCTCAATCGGCCGTTGACAGAGAAGCAGGAGAGAGAGTACAAGGCGTATTTAGAATCCATCGGCGATTCCATCGTGGTTGTTGCCGATGAAGAAATTGTAAAGACCCATGTACATACGAACGATCCGGGACTTGCGATCCAGACGGCGTTAAAGCATGGTTCTTTAAGTAAGATTAAGATTGACAATATGCGCGAGGAGCATCAGGAAAAACTGATCAAAGATGCGGCGAAGCTTGCAGAGCAGCAAAAGAGCGAGGAGGAGCAGGCCGGGCCGGCCAAGGAGATGGGATTTATCTCCGTTTCGATCGGAGAGGGAATCAATGAAATATTCAAAGGCCTCGGCGTTGATTATATCATAGAGGGCGGACAGACGATGAATCCAAGTACCGAAGATATGTTAAACGCTATCGAGAAGGTCAATGCAAAGACGATCTTTATTCTTCCGAACAATAAAAATATTGTGCTCGCGGCGAATCAGGCGGCGGAGCTGGTTGAAGACAAGGATATTTTTGTGATCCCGACAAAGACAATTCCGCAGGGAATTACGGCGCTTGTCAACTTTGTCCCGGATATGTCGGCAACAGATAACAGGGATCGAATGGTTGAAGAGCTGGAAAACGTAAAGACCGGTCAGGTGACGTATGCCGTCCGCGACACGAAGATAGACGATAAAGAGATAAAGCAGGGCGATTATATGGGGATCGGCGATAAATCCATACTTTCTGTCGGCCAGGATATGGTTGAGACAACGAAGGATATGATTTCAAAGATGGTTGACGGCGATTCTGCGATTATCAGCGTGTATTACGGCGAAGAAGTGGAAGAGGATGACGCGCACACGCTGGGCGCGGAGATTGAGGAAGAGTATCCGGATCTGGAAGTAGAGATCCATTACGGAGGCCAGCCGATTTATTATTATGTGATTTCGGTGGAATAAGAATAAATGACAGAAAACTTGCGATTTATGTAGAAAATGAAGAAGAACTTGCACGGAGGCAGAGCATGAATCTCAATTCTTCGATCGGCGAGATAAAGGGAATTGGTGAAAAGACACAGGGCCTGTTTGAAAAGCTGGGAATATATACCGTAAGGGATATGCTCCTGGCTTTTCCGCGTGATTATAAGAAATTTCCCGAGCCCATCAACATTTCCGGGCTGATTCCGGGAAAGGAATGCGCCGTTATGGCAAAGGTTTCAGAGATTTCCGTGGCGGCGAAAGGCCGCAGGCTGCCCGCGACAGTCGCAAAAATTTCCGACGGATCCGGCACTGCAGAGGCGGTCTGGTATCATATGCCGTATTTAAAAAACAGTTTAAAAAGGGGAATCTCTTACATATTTTTCGGAAAAATCAGTCAGAAAATGAATCGTTTCGTTATGGAACAGCCTGCGATTTATTCTCCCGAGCAGTATCGGGATGTCGCGGAAACGTATCAGCCCGTTTACCGGCTGATCAAAGGGATTACAAACAATCTCTATAAAAAAGCGGTGCGGCAGGCCTGCGGGGCGTTGACCGATGAAATGGAGTTTCTTCCGGGAGAAATCATAAAGCGATATCAGTTTGTGCCTTACCGCCAGGCGGTTTATGAGATGCATTTTCCGACAAGCTTAGACAGGCTTCAGGCCGCTCACGATACGCTTGCGTTTCATGAGTTTTTTCTGTTTTTACTGAGTATGCAGGGGATGAAGGAGAATCGGGCGCGTCAGAAAAATGAATGCCAAATCTGCGATACCGGGGTTATAGATAAGATATTGAAAAAACTTCCCTATGCGCTCACCGACGCGCAAAAAAGGGCGCTGGATGAAATTCTCGGCGATTTGAGCGGAGCGTACAGTATGCAGCGTCTTTTGCAGGGGGACGTCGGTTCCGGCAAAACGATTATCGCTTTTCTCGCAATGGCAGTGACGGCGGCAAACGGATATCAGTCGGCGATTATGGCGCCCACCGAGGTTCTTGCCAGACAGCACTATGAGACATTCTGTCAATGGCGCGACGACTTCGGGCTGAGTTTTCCGATCCTGCTGCTGACCGGTTCTTTCACCGCGAGGGAGAAAAGAGAGATTTACGAAAGAATGAGAAACGAAGATTCGGCATTGATTATCGGCACGCACGCTCTGATTCAGGAAAAGGCGGATTACAGGCGTCTGGGGCTTGTTATCACAGACGAGCAGCACCGCTTTGGCGTCAGGCAAAGGGAAATCCTATCCCAAAAAGGCGTGGCGCCACATATTCTGGCAATGAGCGCGACGCCGATACCGAGAACGCTCGCAATTATTTTGTACGGAAATTTTGATATTTCCGTTATCGACGAACTTCCGGCCAGACGCCTTCCGATCAAAAGCTGCGTTGTAAACGAATCTTATCGGGATACGGCGTATTCATTTATCGAGAGAGAAGTGAGCGCGGGCCGTCAGGCATATATTATCTGTCCGCTTGTGGAAGAGAGCGAGAATATGGACGCCGAAAATGTGACGGACTATGTCTTGCGTCTGCGGCGGGCGTTTCGCAGCGACGTCTTTGTCGCCTGTCTGCATGGAAAAATGAAGCCAAAAGAAAAAAATGAAATTATGGAGGCGTTTCTTCGCGGAGAGATACAGGTTCTCGTCTCTACTACGGTGGTAGAGGTGGGGGTAAACGTTCCAAACGCCACAGTGATGATGATCGAGAATGCGGAGCGGTTCGGACTGGCGCAGCTGCATCAGTTAAGAGGGCGCGTTGGAAGAGGAAATTTCCAGTCGTATTGTATTTTTATGAATCTGTCTGATTCCAGACATGCGAAAGAACGTTTGGAAATCATGAACAGCTCCAACGACGGTTTTAAAATCGCGGAGGAAGATTTAAAGCTGCGCGGACCGGGCGATTTTTTCGGAATACGGCAGAGCGGTATGCTTGAGTTCGCCGTTGGGGATGTGTTCGGGGACGCAAGGATCCTTTCCGCGGCGTCCGAAGAATGCAGACGGATTTGCGTAAACGATGGGTTCTTGCAGTCCGGGGAGCATGTAAGGCTGCGGGAAGCGCTGAAAATGTATCAAAAGATGCAGAGCGAAAACGTGTCTATTTAGTCCGGCGGCACAAGAAAAAAGAGACAGTGAATGCGATTGCCGTCACTGCCTCTTTTGATTTCTGCGAGTAAGATACCCGTATCTGTCCGCGCAGATTTTTCTTTTGTATACTCACAGGAAAACAGCCTTATTTACCGGCCATCTGCTTCTCCTGTGCCTCGATCATCTTTTTTACCATATAACCACCGACGGAACCATTCTGACGGGAAGTTAAATCTCCGTTGTAGCCATCAGAAAGCGGAACGCCAAGTTCGTTTGCAACCTCAAATTTAAAACGGTTTAATGCACTTTTTGCTTCAGGTACGACTGCCTTATTCGAACGATTTGTCATGATGATTTCCTCCTTTGTTGATAAAACTGTAACATGTTGTTACAAGCTTAGTATCTTCGAAAACAAAAGAAATAGTCTGGAAAAATCATCAAGAAACCGAAAAAAATGGATAAAAATTTATGAATCCTGCAAAAGCTGAATTCCATTGATATCGGGGCGGACGGTCATAGAGTAGTTCGTATAATAAATGACATATCCGGGAACGGCGCCGTTTGGTTTTTTGACATTTTTCCGTTCCAGATAATCGATCTCTATTTTTTCGTTTTCCCGTCCCTTTGAGTAAAAGCCGGCAAGCTTTGCGGCTTCCTCAAAAGTCGAATCCGGCAGTTCCTTTCCGTTTGTTTTGACAATCACATGCGAGCCGGGCATTCCTTTCGCGTGAAACCACCAGTCGCCTCCGGTTGCGAGTTTAAACGTAAGCTCGTCATTCTGATAATTATTCTTCCCGACATACATATCGAAGCCGTCGGAAGAGAGGTAATGGAACGGCCTGCTCTTTATTTTCTGTCGTTTTTCCCCGCTTTTTTTGCGGATATAGCCATAGGAAATTAGTTCTTCCCGAATCTGCGTCAAATCTTCTTCGGATTCGGCAATGTTTAACGCCGTCACAATAGAGTCGAGATGCTCCGTTTCCGATTTCGTTTCGTTTAGCAGAGAAGTAAGCGCTTCGTACGTGCGTTTTAATTTGTTGTATTTTGCAAAATATCTTTTTGCGTTTTCCATTGCGGAGAGCGTATCGTCCAGGGGTATGGTGATTTCTTCGTTTGTGTAATAATTAAGCGCCTGAAAGCTTTTGGCTCCCTGTGGCACATGGTAGCCGTAGGTGTTGATCAGCTCCCCGTAAATTCGGTATTTGTCGCGTTTTTCGGTATCCCTGAGCTGTTTTTGCTGTAAGTCGTATTTCTTACGGCTCCGCTCCAGCGCGGTTGTCGCAATTTTGCGCAGGTCGACGGATTTTTGACGGATCCGTGTGTAACTATTTTTTCGGGCGTAAAATTGTTCCAGAATATAAGAGACGGACGCGTGGTATTCTCTCGAAAGGCCGCGGTACTGCGACAGCTCAAGCGGTGAAAAGTCAACCGGGCGTTCGTTTTGCAGGATCATATGCGGTTTGTAATTTTCGTTTTTTATGTCGTCCGTCATCCAGATAAAATTGTGAAAGAGATGAAGCATTTCCTCTTTTGAGAGAGACGCCGCGGGCGCGTCGCCGCCAATCGACGCCCTGGTGCAGATTTCATTTGCAATCAGAGGACTGATTCCGGTATATGTCTGGTAAATACATTTTGCGCAGGAGACGGGGCGCTTAAGCGCCTGATTGAAAAATTCCTCCTGCGTCGTATTTAACGGATCGTATTTTTCCTGTGTCTTTGGGATAAAATACGTTCGCCCCGGGAGGACTTCCCGGACGGAACTCATCTGACTTGAGACATGCTTGATGCTGTCGATAATTTTAAGGTCGTCCGATACGAAAATGATATTGCTGTGTTTTCCCATAAGCTCTACAATCAAAAATTTCCGACAGAGGTCTCCGAGTTCGTCTAAATGCTCGATCTCAAATCGAATGATCCGTTCCAAACCCGGCTGGGTAATTCCCACAATTCTCCCGTTGGCGATGTGTTTTCGCAAAAGCATACAGAAATTCGGCGCCGTCATGGGACTTTGTTTATTTGTCTGCGTCAGATAGACGAAAGGGAGCGACGCGCTTGCGCAGAGCGCAAGGCGGTAAGCGCGGTCGTTTTTTAAAGTCAGCAGAAGCTCGTCCGGCTCCGGCTGCGCAATTTTACTGATACGCGCGTTTAAAATTGTATGATTTAATTCCGTTACAAGGCTTGCAACGGTGATTCCGTCTAAGGCCATGATATCCTCCTGAAAATATTGGTATTGTGCGTATCTGCCGTATCGGTATGACCCGTTCGGCAGATACGCCGTTTTGACATTCTGATCTAAGTATAAAAAAAAATTAATGAAAATACAAGAAAATATGGAGCATTTTAATTTGACTATTAGAAACTTTTCAACTATAATAAATTCATCTATGCACACGGGAGGCCCTTATGATAAAAAGTATGACCGGATTTGGACGGTGTGAAATAGCAGAGGAAAATCGAAAAATTACGATAGAGATCAAGACGGTAAATCACAGATATTTAGACGTAAATCTGAGAATGCCGAAAAAGTTCGGAGTGTTTGAGAACAATATACGCAGTCTTTTAAAGGAATATATTCAGCGGGGCAAGGTAGATCTGTATGTCACCTGTGAAGATTACGGCGGCGAGAATTTGGCCTTAAAATACAACGAAAATCTTGCAGGGGAATATTTAAAATATTTTGAACAGATGGCGGAGCGTTTCCGTCTTGAAAACGACGTGACGGTCGGAATGCTGTCGCGTTATCCGGAAGTGTTTACAATGGAGCATTTGCAGGAGGACGAGGAAGAACTCTGGAGTATAATGGAAAAGGCGCTTCATGGCGCGGGCCGGCAGCTCGTTGGGACGAGAGAAGAGGAGGGGGAGAATCTGCGGCGCGATCTGTTTGGAAAGCTGGAGCAGATTCTTACATACGTGGACTTTATCGAGGAGCGCTCTCCGCAGATTCTAAAGGAGTACCGCGAAAAATTGCAGTCAAAGGTTCTTGAGTTTTTGGCAGACCAGCAGGTAGACGAGGGGAGGCTCGCCACGGAGGTGACAATTTTTGCGGATAAGGTTTGCGTGGACGAAGAAATTGTGCGCCTGAAAAGTCATGTTTTGGCCATGAAAGAAACCTTGCTTGCGGGCGGAAGCGTCGGAAGAAGGCTGGATTTCATCGCGCAGGAGATGAACCGGGAGGCGAATACGATCCTGTCAAAAGCGAATGATATTAAGATTTCTGATACGGGAATCAATCTGAAAACAGATATTGAAAAGGTGCGGGAACAGATTCAGAATATTGAATAGCGATATTTCAATTGAAGCAATGGGGGATGTTTCAGATGGCAGGATTTATTAACATTGGCTTTGGCAATCTTGTCCATACGGATAAGATTGTGGCGGTTATCGCTCCGGATTCCGCGCCGGCAAAGCGGATTGTACAAAAAGCGAAAGAGGATGAGCGTATTATTGACGCGACGCAGGGGCGGCGCACCAGATCCGTATTGATTATGGAGGGGAATCAGATTATATTATCGGCCCTCCAGACGGATACGCTTTTGGGAAGATTCGAGGAATAGGAGATACAGAGGTTAAATTATGGAAAAAAAAGGTATACTGACAGTTGTATCCGGTTTTTCGGGTGCGGGGAAGGGGACGGTGATGAAAGAGCTTTTGAGACGGTATCCAAGCCGTTATGCGCTCTCGATATCCGCCACGACAAGAAAGCCGCGTGAGGGGGAGACAAACGGTATAGAATATTTCTTTTTGACGACAGAAGAATTTGAGAAAATGATTGCGGAAGATGAATTATTAGAGTATGCAAGGTACGTGGAACACTGCTACGGAACGCCGAAGGCATACGTCGAGAAACAGCTTCAGGCGGGAAAAGACGTGATATTAGAGATCGAGATCCAGGGCGCCTTAAAGATCAAAGAAAAGTTTCCGGACGCACTTCTTTTATTCATTTCCCCGCCGTCGGCGGCAGAGCTGAAAAGGCGTCTTGTGAACCGGGGGACGGAAGAGATGCACGTAATCGAAGCGAGGCTGAAAAGAGCGGAAGAGGAATCCTGCGGCATCGAAAATTATGATTACTTTGTGATAAATGATAAGCTTTCCGACTGTGTGGAGGAAATCCATGCGATTGTCGGCTGCGAGCGCAGCCGCGTATCAAGAAATGCGGATCTTATTTATAATATCAGAGAAGAATTGTCAGGTATTTCGAAAGGAGAGTAACTATGATACATCCATCTTATGTAGAACTTATGAAGGTAGTGAACAATAACGTCGAGATCGGGGAAGAACCGGTGGTCAACAGCCGCTATTCCATCGTGATTGCGGCGTCGAAGCGCGCAAGGCAGATTATTGGCGGGGATGAGCCGTTGATTTCCAATTCCAAGGGAAGGAAGCCGCTGTCTGTCGCGGTGGAGGAATTGTATACCGGCAACGTAAAGATTGTGGGAGAAGACGAGCAGGCGGAAGAAGAGTAAAACACGCAATAGATGAGAGGGTGGCAGCGGGCTGTGCACCCTTTTTACACATAGCTTCGCGGCGTCCGCAGCGGGTTTCATTGGCGCCACGAAGCTGCATGGAGGCACAATGAAGTTATTATTTGTATCACTGGGCTGTGATAAGAATCTTGTGGATTCCGAGTATATGCTTGGAATGTTAAGCGACGCAGGATATCAGTTGACGAATGAGGAAAACGAGGCAGATATTGTAGTTATCAATACATGCTGTTTTATCAATGACGCTAAGGAAGAAAGCATCAATACGATTCTTGAGATGGCGGAGCTTAAAAAGACGGCGAATTTGAAGGTACTGTTGGTAACGGGCTGCCTTGCCCAGCGTTATAAGGAAGAAATTATATCAGAGATACCGGAAGTGGATGCGATTCTTGGAACAAATTCGTATGAGAATATTGTTCATGCGCTGGAGGAAACTTTGGCCGGAAACTCCTATCGGAATTTGGGAACGCTGAAAGGCTTGCCAAAGCTCACTACCAAACGAAGCCTCACTACCGGGGGACATTTTGCATATTTAAAAATTGCGGAGGGCTGTAATAAGCGCTGTACCTACTGTGTCATTCCGTCCATACGCGGCGGTTACCGCAGCGTACCGATGGAAGAGTTGATTGCGGCCGCAAAGGAGCTTGTCGGGGGCGGGGTAAAAGAATTGATACTGGTTGCGCAGGAGACGACGCTCTATGGCGTCGATTTGTACGGTGAGAAATCCCTGCACAGACTGCTCGACGCATTAAATGAGATTTCCGGATTGTACTGGATTCGTATTCTGTACTGTTATCCGGAAGAAATTTATGATGAGCTGATTGAGGCGATGAAGCGGAATCAAAAGGTCTGTCATTACCTCGATCTTCCGATTCAGCATGCCAGCTCCGAAATTCTAAGGCGAATGGGGCGGCGGACAAACAAGGAAGATTTGATTGAAATAATCGCAAAGCTTCGCCGGGAAATTCCGGATATTGCCTTGCGGACGACGCTGATCTGCGGCTTTCCGGGGGAGACAAACGAACAGCATGAGGAGCTGATGCAGTTTATCAATGAGATGGAGTTTGACCGGCTGGGGGCGTTTGTCTATTCGAGAGAGGAGGGGACGCCCGCCGGCGAGATGAGCGGGCAGATTTTGGAAGAGACGAAGCTTGACCGCCAGGCGGCCGTTATGGAACTGCAGCAGGAGATTGCTTTTGATAAAAATGAGGAGATGAAAGGACAGATCTTATATGCGTTTATCGAGGGAAAGATTGCGGATGAGAACGCGTATGTGGGAAGAACTTACAGAGATGCGCCGGACGTTGACGGTTATATTTTTATTAACACGTCCAGAGAACTGGCGACAGGCGATTTTGTCAGAGTAAAAGTAACCGGAGCCTACGAATATGATTTGATAGGAGAGATTGTATGAATTTACCAAACAAATTAACGATTATGCGCGTAATCTTAATTCCGTTTTTTGTATTCTTTTTGCTGGCGCCTTATTTTGGAGAATACGGAAATTATATTGCGGCGGCGATTTTTATTGTTGCAAGTCTTACGGATCTTTTAGACGGAAAAATTGCAAGAAAGTACGGTTTGGTGACAAATTTTGGCAAATTTATGGATCCGTTAGCGGATAAACTGCTGGTGTGCGCCGCAATGATCTGCCTGACAGAAAACGGGCGGCTCTCGGCGTGGATTGTAATTATCATTATCAGCCGTGAGTTTATTATCAGCGGATTTCGTCTTGTCGCGTCGGACAACGGGATTGTGATTGCGGCGAGTTACTGGGGAAAATTTAAGACCGTATTCCAGATGTTGATGATTATCGTACTGATTTTAGATATCCGGGCAGAGTTTATGCAGATTCTCGGGAATATTTTGATTTATACGGCCTTGGCGCTGACGGTAATTTCACTGATCGATTATATTGTTAAAAATAAAGAGATATTAAAAGAACAGAAATAGGGAGCTGCTATGACAGATTATTCAGAGGGAGCGCTTACTTTGGAGGAACGGGCAGTAAAGCTGCTGATACAAAACGGGTGGACGATTACAACCGCCGAGTCCTGTACCGGCGGACTGCTGTCGGGAAGACTGGTCAATGTCTCCGGCGTGTCGTCGTGTTTAAAACAGGCTTATGTGACGTATTGCGACGAGGCCAAAAAAGAGATATTAGGCGTCAGTGAACAGACGCTGCAGCAGTATACCGCGGTCAGCGAACAGACGGCTGCACAGATGGCGAGCGGAGGCGCGAACGCCGCGGGGGCGGATATCTGTCTGTCCGTGACGGGAGTGGCGGGGCCTTCTGATGAGGGAGAGCAGTTTCCGGCAGGGCTTGTCTATATCGGATGTTTTTTTCAGGGGAAGACGACGGTACTGCGGCGCCGCTTTTCGGGCGGCCGCATGCAGGTGCGCGCGCAGGCTGTGGACGAGGCGTTAAAGCTTCTGATTTCTGTTTTGGAAGATACTACGATGGATAAAAGAGGATAAGATATGAGAATTATTGCAGGAACGGCGCGAAGCCTTCCGTTAAAAACGCCTGCGGGTTTGGACACAAGACCGACAACGGACCGCATCAAAGAAACGCTTTTTAATATGATTCAGCGTGATCTGCCGGGATCGTATTTTCTGGATTTATTTGCGGGAAGCGGGCAGATCGGGCTGGAGGCGGTAAGCCGGGGCGCCGAATATGCGGTATTTGTGGAAAATAGTAAAAAGGCGGCCGCATGTATTGAGGATAACATTCGTTTTACAAAATTTCAGGACAGATGCCGTCTGCTTGCGATGGATGTGACGGCGGCGCTTCGTTCCATGGAAGGGAAATACAGATTTGATTATGTCTTTCTGGATCCGCCGTATCAGAGTGAGTTGGAAAAGGAAGCGCTTCTTTGCATTCCTCCGCTTTTGGAGGAAGATGCGACAATCATTATAGAGGCGTCGCTTGGAAATGATTTCTCTTATCTGAAAGAAATCGGATATAAAATAAAAAAGGAAAAAACATACAAAACGAACAGGCACTTATTTTTGGAGAAAATCCATTAAACGGGAGATGATACGATGAAAAAAGCAATTTATCCGGGAAGCTTTGATCCTGTTACGAACGGGCATATGGATATGATTTACCGCGCGTCTAAAATCGTGGACGAGCTTGTTGTCGGCGTACTCAATAACAGCGCAAAAAATTCGTTGTTTTCTGTGGAAGAACGTGTTAGTATGTTAGAGGAAATGACATGTGGGATTGAAAATGTGACGGTTTCATCTTTTGACGGATTGATGGTAGATTATATGGATGAAATCGGTGCAACAATTGTTGTGAGAGGACTTCGCGCCGTCACAGATTTTGAGTATGAACTTCAGATTGCCCAGACAAATCATAAGGTAAATCCAAGAATTGATACTATATTTTTGACGACCAGTCTTGAATATTCCTATCTGAGCTCTACTATTGTAAAGGAATTTGCTTCTTACGGAGGGGATATTTCCAATTTTGTACCGGAAAGATTTATTCATGATATTTATGCGAAATATAACATTAATAAGTAAGGAGTGTGACATAGAATGAGCAGCAGAATGGAACAGATTATTGAAGAGATAGAAGAATACATAGAAGGCTGTAAATATCAGCCGCTCTCCAGCACGAAGATTGTCGTAAATAAGGATGAGCTTGAAGAGCTTTTGACAGAGCTGCGTATGAAAACACCCGAGGAAATTAAGCGTTACCAAAAGATTATCAGCAACAAGGAGGCGATTTTGGCCGACGCGCAGGCGAAAGCGGACGCGATTATTGCCCAGGCGCAGGTGCAGACCAGCGAACTTGTCAGCGAGCATCAGATTATGCAGCAGGCATATGCGCAGGCGAATGAGGTTGTTATGATCGCGACAAAGCAGGCGCAGGAGATCTTGGACAATGCGACAATGGACGCCAATAATATTCGCACCGGTGCAATTCAGTACACAGATGATATTTTAAAGAATCTGGAGGAGGTAATTTCGCATTCGATCGATACGACCAGGGCGCGCTATGACAATCTGGTACATACCCTGACGGGATTTTTGGATATTGTGACGGCGAACCGCGCCGAGCTTAGTCCGCCGGAGGAGGCGCCGGATTCTTCCAAACAGGAAACGTCTGAGATACAGGCTGCCGCCGCGGAGGGAGCGGAAGGGAAGCAGTAGTCAGGCAAACAGCGGATATAAGAGCGCGGCAAAGCCCGTACTCGCGGCGCATAAAAATAATTTTATACAGACGTATCGCTTTATCGGCAGATTGCTGCCGGAGATCATCGAGGAGGTCTGAGCCAGTCCGCAGAGCCCTCCGAAGGCGGTAAATAAGATACAGAGAAGATATTTGGATTTTGGGCCGAGCGCGGTTGCCGAAGTATATGCGATGCCGTTTGTAATTTCAATCAGACCGACGGCGGTTGCCTTGACGATAGGATTTTGAATCGGAATATGATGAATCATAGAGGCAATGATCGAAAAAAGCATGATGTAGCCGCCGAGCTTGGTCAGGGTCTCAAATCCGTTCATAATTGCGGCGTCCACGATTTTAAAGTTGATCTGAAATCCTGGAGCCGTATTTTTATGTTGATTTTTTTGCTGTTTCTTCTGGCGGGAAAGTAAAAGTTTTCCGCATAAAACGGCGGGCGCATATAGGGCGAGGAAAGACGGGATAATGAGGTTTTGCGCCCTTAGAGAGTGATGGAGAATATAACTGCTGATAAATACCGGGCTCATGTTGTTTGCGACGGCGAAAATGACGGAGGCTTCCTCATAGGATAATTTACCCTCCGAGATCATGACGGCGCAGATTCTGCTCCCCATCGGAAAGCCAAATAAGAAGCCCGCGAATACCGGAAAGGTTCCCTCGCGTCCGATTGGAAGCACAATACGGATAATCGGATGTAAAAGGTTGGACAGGAGATAAAACATATTGCAGGAGATAAATATGTTCGATAAAATGGCGAACGGAAGCAGCGTCGGCAGGATTGTCTGATACCAGAGCATCAGTCCGTTTCCGGCGGCGTCCACGGCGTCGGAGGGGAAGCGCAGTAAATAAAAAATCAGCAAAAAGATGATTCCAACAGAAATAGTTTTTTTCATACTCTAATATATTGAACAGACAGAAAAATATGCGGGTGCGGAGTGTGAAAGAAAAAAAATTATTTTATACGCTATTGTTTGCGGTGTCGCTTATTTTGGATATTGTTTTGATATCTTATATCCGCAGTGAGTCTGAGTCTATGATACGGTTGGATGCCGGCGCGCTTATGCAGGCGTTTCGCAATCAGCAGATCCCGGAGGGATTTTATGAACAGTGTATCGCTTTTGAGAGAGACGGCGGAACTTATGACAGATATGCGTATCTCTTCGGTTACGTATACTCGGGATTAACCGATGAGAAAGAGCTGTCAGGCGTACTTTCGCGATTGAAGGAGAGATATCCTCTGGAATATGAAAGATTTACCGGGTATGAGCGGGCGGTATGGTCGCAGCCCGTATTGTTTCCGGTCGCGGAGTCCGTAAACCATGTTTCCAATACGGTTGCCTTTGAAGATTCCTGGATGCAGAGCAGAACCTTTGGCGGCGAGAGGGGACACGAGGGCTGCGATATTATGGCGTCGTTAAATGTCAGGGGCCATTATCCGATTGTCAGCGTCAGCGACGGCGTCATTGAGAAAATCGGCTGGCTTACCCAGGGGGGATACCGCATTGGCGTGAGAAGCGAGGGCGGCGCGTATTATTATTACGCGCACCTCTATGACTATGCCAGGGATTTTACGCCGGGAGATCGGGTGCGCGCGGGAGAATTGCTGGGTTTTATGGGCGACAGCGGATACAGCGAGGTCGAGGGCACAGTCGGAAATTTTGACGTGCATCTTCACTTCGGGATTTATTTAAATGATGAAAACGGAACGGAATTTTCGGTAAATTCATATTGCATTTTAAAATATTTAGAGGATAAAAAAATGCGTTGCGTCTATTGAAGGGAGCTATTATGGGAGACATCCGGCTTGACAAGTATCTTGCGGATATGGGAATCGGTTCGAGAAGCGAAGTGAAAGCGTTTATCCGAAAGGGCGCGGTGACGGTGAACGAAAACGTCGTACGGTCGCCGGATTGTAAAATTGCGCCGGAATCGGATGAGGTGTGTTATAATCATAAAAGGGTGAACTATCTGAAGTATGAATATTACATGTTTCACAAGCCGTCCGGCTGCGTCTCGGCGACGGTGGATCAGAGACATAAGACCGTTTTGGATTATATAGATACCAGAAGAAAGGATCTCTTTCCGGTCGGAAGGCTTGACTGCGATACGGAGGGGCTGCTTCCTATCACAAACGACGGGGAGCTGGCGCATGCCTTGCTGTCGCCAAGGCGCCATGTAAAAAAAACGTACTATGCAAGAGTCAGAGGGGTTGTGACGGATGCGGATGTGGAGGCGTTCCTTAGAGGGCTTGATATCGGGGACGAAAAGGCGGCGCTGCCGGCAGAGCTTACGGTTCTCTCATCCGGAGATATTTCGGAGATTACGGTAACGCTTACCGAGGGCCGGTATCACCAGGTGAAACGGATGTTTGAGGCGGTCGGCAAAGACGTGGTCTATTTAAAACGCATTTCGATGGGAGGCGTCTGTCTGGATGAGGCGCTTCGCCCGGGCTCGTACCGCAGGCTAACCGAAGAAGAGCTGGCAAAACTGAGGAAACAGGAGTAGGCAATGGAAGGTTTCTTACCGATTTCAAAACAGGATATGGAGGCGGCCGGTATATCGCAGCTTGATTTTGTATATGTCATCGGCGACGCGTATGTGGATCATCCCTCGTTCGGACATGCCATTATCAGCAGAGTGCTTGTGCAAAACGGGTACACGGTTGGAATTATTTCACAGCCGGATTATAAAGACCGGGACAGTGTGACTGTCCTCGGCGAGCCGCGGCTTGCGTTTTTGGTCTCCTCCGGAAATATGGATTCTATGGTAAACCACTATACCGTATCGAAGAAGCGCCGCGGTCATGACGCGTATACGCCGGGCGGAATTATGGGAAAGAGGCCGGATTATGCGGCTGTGGTATACTGTAATTTGATCCGCCAGACGTACAAAAAGACGCCGTTGATTATCGGGGGGATTGAGGCGAGCCTGCGCCGGATGGGGCATTACGATTACTGGTCTGATAAAGTCCGGCGTTCGATTCTTTTGGACTCCGGCGCGGATCTGATTTCCTACGGAATGGGCGAGCGCAGTATTGTGGAGATTGCGGATGCGCTGTCGAGCGGGCTTGCGGTCTCTGACATTACCTTTATCGACGGTACGGTTTATAAGACGAGGAAAGAGGACGATATCTACGACGCCGTCCGCCTGCCTGATTTTGAGGCCATCCGTTCGGACAAGCGCGCGTATGCGCAAAGCTTTTTTCTGCAATACCAGAATACCGATCCGTATGTGGGAAAACGCCTCTACGAGGCTTATGATAAGAAGATGTTTGTCGTGCAGAATCCCCCGGCAAAGCCGCTTAGCCGGCAGGAGATGGATGATATTTACGACCTGCCTTATATGAGGACGTATCACCCGTCTTATCAGAAACAGGGAGGCGTACCCGCGATTGAGGAGGTTCGGTTCTCGCTGGTAAGCAACAGGGGGTGTTTCGGCGGCTGTAATTTTTGCGCGCTGACATTTCACCAGGGACGGATTATTCAGTCGAGAAGCCACGCGTCGATTTTAAACGAGGCGAAACGTATGATAAAAGAGGACACGTTTAAGGGGTATATCCATGACGTAGGCGGTCCTACGGCAAATTTTCGGAATCCGGCCTGTGAAAAACAGCTGACCGACGGAGCCTGCCCGAATCGGCAGTGTTTATTTCCGACGCCCTGTAAAAATTTAAAGGCGGATCACACGGATTATATTGCGCTGCTTCGAAAGCTGCGGGGGCTGCCCGGCGTGAAAAAGGTGTTTATCCGCTCCGGCATTCGCTTTGATTATCTTTTGTGCGACAGGGACCGCACATTTTTAAAGGAACTGTGCGAACACCATGTCAGCGGCCAGTTGAAGGTGGCGCCTGAGCATATTTCGGATTCCGTACTGGAGCTGCTTGGCAAGCCTCCTAAAAAAGTATACGATAAATTTGTAACAGAATACAGACAGATGAATAAAAAACTGAACAAGGAACAGTACCTGGTTCCTTACCTTATGTCCTCTCATCCCGGCTCCGGTTTAAAGGAGGCGGTAGAGCTTGCGGAATATATCAGGGAGCTTGGCTATACGCCGGAGCAGGTACAGGATTTTTATCCGACTCCGTCGACAATTTCTACCTGTATGTACTATACCGGACTTGACCCGCGAACGATGAAGCCGGTGTATGTGGCGACGAGCCCCCACGAAAAAGCGATGCAAAGAGCGTTGATCCAGTATCGTGATCCCGCGAATTACGCTCTGGTGAGAGAGGCTTTGATAAAGGCGGGCAGGGAAGATTTAATCGGATTTGGGGAGCGCTGTCTGATCCCGCCGAGACAAATAAAGAGAAAGACCGGGGATAAAAAGAAAGATTTGATGAAAAAGAAACGAAAGGGCAGACAATGAGACAGTTGACGATCGGGGAAAACGAGGCGGGACAGCGTCTGGATAAATATTTAAAGAAGCTTCTGCCGAAAGCGACAGGCGGTTTTCTCTATAAGATGCTGCGGAAAAAGAATATCGTATGGAACGGAAAGCGGGCGGAGGGATCTGAGAAGCTAAATGTCGGGGATACGGTGCGTATATATTTCTCCGACGAGACATTTGAGAAGCTTTCCGAACAAAAGGCCGACGGGGAGGGCCTGCCAAAGCTGCCGGACGCATTTGACGTTATCTATGAGGACGCGGATATTGTTTTGATCAATAAGCCGTCGGGGATGCTTTCGCAGAAGGCGAAGCCGCAGGATATCTCTGCGAATGAATATCTGATTTCCTATCTTTTGGAGAACGGAGAGCTTACGTTATCTGCGCTTGGGACCTTTCGTCCGTCCGTCTGTAACCGTCTGGACCGGAATACTTCGGGAATAATAATGGCGGGAAAGTCGTTAAAGGGCTTGCAGGAGCTCTCTGAAATGTTAAGGATGCGCACAATTAAAAAATACTACCGCTGCATTGTGGAAGGTGTCATTGCCGAGCGTTCCAGGATCCGCGGTTTTCTGTTGAAAGACGAGAGAACAAACCGCGTGCGTATCTGCGATACAAAAGCTAAAGACGCAAAGTATATCGAAACTTCCTATGTGCCGGTTCAGTCCGACGGTCAGAAAACGCTTTTGGAGGTACATTTGATAACGGGGAGAAGTCATCAGATACGGGCGCATTTAGCGTCGATCGGACATCCGATTATCGGCGATCAGAAGTACGGAAATCCCGGGACGAATGAGCGGTACCGAAAGCAGTATAATGTGAGGAGTCAGCTTCTCCACGCATACCGGGTGGAATTTCCGGACGGACGCACATTTTTGGCGCCCCTTCCGGATGAATTTGAGCGGGTTTGGCCGGACGCCGCGGCCGATACAGAGAAGGGAAGGATACGGTAATGGCGACCTGGAATTCAAGGGGACTTAGAGGTTCAACATTAGAAGAGTTTATAAACCGGACGAACGAGAGATACAGAGAAAACAAACTGGCTCTTATACAGAAGGTTCCGACGCCGATAACGCCCATCAGGATTGATAAGGAGACGAGGCATATCACGCTTGCGTATTTTGATCAGAAGAGTACGGTCGACTATATCGGGGCCGTGCAGGGAATACCGGTCTGTTTTGACGCGAAGGAATGCGCCACGGATACGTTTCCGCTCGCCAATATCCATGAGCACCAGGTTGCGTTTATGGGAGATTTTGAGCGGCAGGGGGGAATTGCGTTTTTCCTGATCTTTTTTTCAAGCCGGGATGAATTTTATTATCTGACCTACGCGGATTTGCTCGGCTTTTGGCAGCGCGCCCGAAATGGGGGAAGAAAGAGCTTTCGATATGAAGAGTTGTCAAAACAATTCTTTCTGCCGCAAAAAAGCGGACTGCTTGTGCCATATCTCGACGGGATACAGAGAGATTTGTCGATGAGGGATTGACATTTTTTCGGAACTCCCCTATAATAAGCACATGATTTTATTGTAGTAGCATGGTAGCACGCTAAAGTGCGAGGCGAAAACCGAGAGAAAACGGAGATTTTTTATGAAAAACAAATTATTACACACGCCGGAAGGCGTTCGGGATATTTATAATGAGGAATGCGAAAAAAAGCTTGTATTGCAGGATAAAATCAATCATACGTTAAAGAGCTTCGGATACCGCAGCATCCAGACTCCCACGTTTGAGTTTTTTGATATTTTTGGAAAAGAAATTGGTACGACGCCTTCCAAGGAATTGTACAAATTTTTTGACAGGCAGGGAAATACGCTTGTTCTGCGTCCGGATATTACTCCTTCTATCGCGCGTTTTGCCGCAAAATATTTTGACGGGGAGGACTTGCCGGTCCGCCTGAGTTATATGGGAAATACGTTTATAAACAACCATAGCTATCAAGGGCGTTTAAAGGAGTGTACGCAGATTGGCGCGGAGCTGATCGGAGACAAAAGCGTGGACGCGGACGCGGAGATTCTTTCTATGGCGGTTCATTCTTTAAAGGCGAGCGGATTAAGGGAATTTCAAATCAGCGTCGGGCACGTCGGTATTTTAAGCGGGATGATGAGCGCTGCGGGACTCGATGAAGAGCAGGAGGAGCGAATCAGGGAGCTGATCGCGAACAAAAACTTTTTCGGAGTGGCGGAGGAAGTAGAGGAGGCGGTCCTCGACGACAATTTAAAAAAGCTTTTTTCTATGATTGGCAATATTTATAAC
Source organism: uncultured Roseburia sp. (assembly GCA_947383215.1). Lineage (GTDB taxonomy): Bacteria > Bacillota > Clostridia > Lachnospirales > Lachnospiraceae > Roseburia_C. Next base: position 6,248 of record CANDCP010000003.1, on the reverse strand, counting down.
AGCGCCGGGGATTTTGCGGCGGCTAAAGAACTGTCGCGGGATTATCCGCAGATTGCGGAGGCGTTAGAGCGCCTGGTAGAATTGGATAAGGTCTTAAAAATATACGGAGTGGATCCTTATATCAGCTATGAGCTTGGCATGCTTGGGAATTATTCCTACTATACGGGAATCATTTTCGCGGGATATACGTTTGGAAGCGGCGAACGGATTGTAAAAGGAGGGCGTTACGACAAGCTTCTGCCTTACTTTGGGAAGGAGGCCGCGTCCATCGGTTTCGCGTTTACGGTTGACCAGCTGATGCTTGCGCTGTCCAGGCAGGGAATCGAAATTGCGCTTGAACATAACACGCAGCTGATTGTCTATCGCAAGGAGAGCCAGAAGAAGGCGATCGAGACGGCGGTTAAGCTCAGGAAAAACAATTGTCATGTGGAGCTGATGCGGTGGGACGAGACGAAGACAAAGGCGGATTATGAGGCGTATCGGGAACGGAATAAAATTGTAAAACTTACGTTTATGGAAGGGACAGAGGCTGATGGATGAGATGAGATATTTGACCTTCGCGCTTGGGAAGGGCAGGCTTGCAAAAAAAACGCTGGAGACGTTTGAGAAGATCGGCATTACCTGCGAGGAGATGAAGGATAAGGATACAAGGAAGCTGATTTTTGTAAATGAAAAGCAGCGGCTTAAGTTTTTCCTGGCCAAAGGCCCCGATGTGCCGACTTATGTGGAATACGGAGCCGCCGATATCGGGATCGTAGGAAAGGATACGATTTTGGAGGAGGCGAGAAACATCTACGAGGTATTGGATCTTGGTTTCGGAAAATGCAGGATGTGTATCTGCGGACCCGCAAAAGCCAAGGATTTACTGCATCGCCACGAGTTGATTCGCGTGGCGACTAAATACCCGCGGATTGCGAAGGATTATTTTTACAACAAGAAATATCAGACGGTAGAAATTATTAAACTGAACGGGTCGATAGAGCTTGCGCCGATTGTCGGACTTTCCGAGGTGATCTGTGATATTGTGGAGACGGGCTCTACCCTGCGCGAAAACGGGCTTCAAGTGTTGGAGGAGGTGTGCCCGCTTTCGGCGAGAATGGTAGTAAACCAGGTCAGCATGAAGATGGAGAATGAGCGCATTACAAAACTGATTACCGATCTGAAGCAGGTACTGGCGGCACAGAAATAGAAAGCGAGGCGGAAAATGAGAATTTTAAACTTAAATTCGGAGACAAAAAATAATATTCTGGAAAATCTGTTAAAGAGAAGTCCGAATCATTACGGTGAATTTGAGGGGCGCGTCAATGAAATAATTGAAAATATACGCAGAAACGGGGACCAGGCCTTATTTGAATACACCGAGAAATTTGACGGTGTGCGCATCGACGCAGATACCGTCTTAGTGACGGAAGAGGAGATTGCGCGGGCTTACGAACAGGTAGATGAAAAGCTGCTCTCGGTCATCCGCAAATCCCTTGTAAATATCAGAGAGTACCATGAGAAACAGCGGCAGTTCAGCTGGTTTGATTCAAAGGACAGCGGCATTATCTTAGGGCAGAAGGTAACGCCGCTTCAGAGGGTCGGCGTCTATGTGCCGGGCGGTAAGGCCGTCTATCCGTCTTCCGTGCTGATGAACGTACTTCCGGCAAAGGCGGCGGGCGTCGACGAGATCATTATGGTGACGCCGCCGGGAAAAGACGGCTTGGTTTATCCCTCCACGCTTGTTGCGGCAAAGGAAGCGGGCGTGGATAAAATATATAAGGCCGGAGGGGCGCAGGCGGTTGCCGCGCTCGCTTTTGGGACGGCGAGTATTCCGAAAGTCGACAAAATTGTGGGGCCGGGAAATATTTATGTTGCGCTTGCAAAAAAGGCCGTGTTCGGATATGTCAGTATAGATTCAATTGCGGGACCGAGTGAAATTCTTGTTCTGGCGGATGAGAGCGCGAATCCGAAATTCGTGGCGGCCGATCTTTTATCACAGGCGGAGCACGATGAGATGGCGAGCGCGATTCTTATCACTACAAGCGAGACGCTGGCCGTTCAGGTGTCCGCCGAGGCGGATAAATTTACAAAAGAGCTGTCAAGGCGGGAAATCATAGAGACATCTTTGGAAAATTACGGCTATATTTTGGTTGCCGAGACGATGGAGGAGGCGATTGAGACCGTAAATGAGATTGCCTCCGAGCACCTTGAGCTTGTGACAAAGAATCCGTTTGAAGTTATGACAAAGATCCGCAATGCGGGAGCTATTTTTATCGGTGAATACAGCAGCGAGCCGCTTGGCGATTATTTCGCCGGGCCAAACCATGTGCTGCCGACAAACGGAACGGCGAAATTTTTCTCTCCGTTAGGCGTCGATGATTTTATCAAGAAATCCAGTATTATTTCTTATTCCAGAGAAGCGCTGGAACCGGTTTATCCGGATATCGTACAGTTCGCCGAGTGCGAGGGGCTGACGGCGCACGCCAACTCGATCCGCGTCAGATTCGAGGACTAATATGGCAAAAAAGAAGGGCCGTTTAAAAAAGACGGCGGATAAAAGAGCGGAGAGTGCAACTGCAATTAGAAAGGATACAGGAATGGAGACGAAGAGGACTGCGGAACTGACAAGAAAGACGAAAGAAACGGATATCCTGCTTTCCCTGCGCTTAGACGGAAGCGGAATCGCCGAGGTAGATACCGGAATCGGTTTTTTTGATCATATGTTAGACGGTTTTGCCAGGCACGGACTTTTTGATTTAAAGGCGAAGGTGAAAGGGGATTTGATTGTCGACTGCCATCATACCGTAGAAGACACCGGAATTATTCTGGGAACCGCAATCAAAACGGCGGTCGGCGATAAAATTGGAATCAGGCGTTTTGGAAGCTGTATTCTGCCTATGGATGAGACGCTGACGCTGTGCGCGATAGATTTATCGGGCAGGCCGTATCTTTCATTTGAGGCCGATTTTACAACGGACCGCGTCGGCTATATGGACACGGAGACCGTTAAGGAATTTTTTTACGCCATTTCCTATGCCGCCGGCATGAATCTTCATATAAAGGTCTTGACCCCGGGCAATAATCATCATATGATAGAAGCGATGTTTAAGGCTTTTGCGAAGGCTCTGGACGAGGCGACGCAGCTGGATGCGCGCATCGACGGCATATTATCAACGAAAGGCAGTTTATAGGTACACAATATGGATCACAAAAATATAGTTGCAACAATCTATTTAAAGGACGGGAAGCCGGTAAAAGACAGGAATCATCTGGAATCTGCCGGGGATTTGACCGCGCTTGCCAAGTTTTACAACGACAGCGGAATCGACAAGATTTTGATTATCGATCTCTCGATCGACGACGAGGAGCATGAAAAAAATATACATACGATCCGGGAGATTAACCGTCTTGTGGAAATTCCAATCTGCGGAGGCGGCAATATTAACCGTCTGGAGGATATCAAGAAATTACTTTACGCGGGCTGCAAACAAGTGATGTTAAACGGCTCAAAATCCGTAAGCTATTCTCTGGCAAAGGAGGGGAGCGCGCGGTTTGGAAAAGACCATATTAACGTTTCCATTAAAAACGTAGATTTTGTATTTAAGCATCGGGAGGAAATGCAGACGTATTTTCACGAGATGCTTTTAATGGATTCCGAGATGGTGGAGGCGGTTGAAAATATTACGGATCTGCCGTTCGTGGTGCAATACGATAAATACGAGCATGAAAAGATCAGCGCAATTTTAAAACAGGAGTGCGTCCGCGGCGTTTCGGGGGCGTTTATCAACGCTCCACAGACGGATATTATGAAAATCAAGACGGCCTTTGCGAAGGACGGGCTGCGAATGGATCACTTTGAACCGGCGATCAAATGGGACGAGTTAAAGAAAAACAGCGACGGAATGGTGCCTGTAATTGTGCAGGACTACCGCACGGACGAAGTTCTGATGCTTGCCTATATGACGAATGAAGCGTTTGAAGCGACGATCAGCAGCGGAAAAATGACTTATTACAGCAGAAGCCGCAAGGCTCTGTGGGTAAAAGGCGAGACATCCGGCCATATTCAGTATGTCAAATCGTTGACTGCCGACTGCGATTACGATACGATCCTCGCAAAGGTATCTCAAGTTGGCGTGGCCTGTCATACCGGAAAGCCGTCGTGCTTTTTTAATGAAATCGTAAAAAAAGATTACGTGGAGAAGAATCCTCTTAAAGTGTTTGAAGAGGTTTACGGTATCATCTCCGACCGGAAAGAGCATCCGAAGGAAGGCTCTTACACGAATTATCTGTTTGAAAAGGGCATTGATAAAATTTTGAAAAAAGTGGGCGAGGAGGCGACGGAGATTGTAATTGCGGCCAAAAATCCGGACCCGGAAGAAATAAAATACGAGATATCCGATTTTTTGTATCACGTTATGGTACTGATGGTGGAAAAGGGCGTGACCTGGGAGGACATTACGCAGGAGCTTGCCCAGCGTTAAGAATGAATGAGGCGGCATTGGCAGGTTTCCAATGCCGTTTGTTTTTGGAGGAAAAAATGAAGTATGATTGTCTGATTATCGACGACGAGCGAATGCTTGCGGACAGTACGGCGGAATATTTTAATCTGTTTGGAGTGAAGACGGCCGTCGCGTACAGCGTGTATGACTGCCGTAAATTTTTTGAGCTCCATACCGCGGATTTGCTGCTGTTAGATATTAATCTGGGAGACGGGAGCGGGTTTGCTCTTTGCAGAGAGTTAAGAGAAAAGATGGACAATCCGATTCTGTTTATTTCCGCGCGGACAAGCGACGACGATAAAATTGTCGCGCTGGGAATCGGAGGGGATGATTATGTGCAAAAGCCGTATTCGCTCGGGGTATTGCACGCGAAGGTGAAAGCTGTGCTCAAACGCTACGGTTCCAACACGGGCGGGGAGTATGACGACGGGCGCCTGCGCGTGAATTTCAAAAGCCGGGAAGTCTATGCGGACAAAGAACGGGTTAAACTCACTGCGCTTGAATTTAAATTGTTATCCTACCTGATGGAGAGGGAGGGACAGGTTGTTACAAAGTCCGAATTGTTTGAAAAGGTGTGGGAGGATAAATTTACCGGAGACGGAACGCTCAACGTTCATATTCATAAAATACGCGAGGCAATAGAGAGAAATCCCAACAAGCCCGAATACGTTATAACCGTATGGGGCGACGGTTATAAATTTCTTGGTGGAAGACAATGAGGCGGTGGACGTTTGGCGTCGTTTTGCTTCTCTGCTTTTTCGCGGAGTTTGCGGCGCTTATTGTTTTTGCGTTTGTTCCGCTTGATGTCTCCCAGAATATTGTCTCGGTAAATGAGGCCGTACAGTCAGTGAAAAGAGACTGGGGAAGGCTGGAGGGGCATAAGAACGAGACGACGCTTGACTATGTAGTCGTCGACGATATGGAGCGCGTTTTGCTTCGGACGAAGGGAGGGCTGAGCGAGACGCTCCATGAGGCCGTGATTCACCGGGATACGATTCTTGATATTACGGTAAACGGCCGGGTTGTCGGGAAGCTGTTGATTTACAATGACGAAGGGGCGTATCTGTGCGAGCGCAAGAGGACGGCCGTATTTATAATTACAGCCGCAATTGCGGCACAGTGCGCCGTCTGCGCCGCGTACTTTATTTATCTGAACCGGATGATTATCAAGCCGTTTGGCAAATTAAAACAGTTTGCCGAGCGCGTAGCCGGTGGAAACCTTGAGGTTCCGCTTGAGATGGATCGGAAGAATCTGTTCGGTTCGTTTACCGAAAGCTTTGATATTATGCGGTCAGAGCTAAAGGAGGCGAGAATTGCGCAGGCAAAGGCCAATGAGGATAAAAAGGAGTTGGTCGCGAAGCTTTCACACGATATCAAAACGCCCGTTGCGAGCATAAAGGCCGCCTCGGAAGTCGGGTATGCCACAACAGAGGATGAGAGGGCAAAAAATCATTATATGCAGATTATCCGCAAAGCCGACCAAATCAATACGCTTGTCACCAATTTGTTTACGGCGACGCTTGAGGAATTGCGGCAGCTTTCCGTTACGCCCGGCGATATAACAAGCGGCGAGATAAGTGAACTGATTAGAAATGCGGACTATCTGCAAAGGGCCGTTGACTTTGCGCTTCCCGGCTGTCTGGTCTGCGCGGATAAGCTCAGATTACAGCAGGTGTTGGACAATATTTTTGGCAATTCTTATAAGTATGCGGATACCGATATAGATCGGAAGAGCACACGTCTGAACTCCAGTCACGCACGGACATC
>CANDCP010000002.1 GCA_947383215.1 uncultured Roseburia sp. | reverse complement strand
CGATACCTTCGCCGACTGCCGGGATATATTCCTTCGGAATCGCACCGCCGACAACCTCTGAATCAAACTTGAATAATTCTTCTCCGTTCGCGTCCATCGGCTCAAATCGAACCTTACAATGTCCGTACTGTCCGCGTCCACCGGACTGCTTTGCGTATTTATATTCCTGATCGACATTCTTTGTAAACGTCTCTTTATAAGCAACCTGAGGAGCGCCTACATTTGCCTCCACCTTAAATTCGCGCAGAAGCCGGTCTACGATAATTTCAAGATGCAGCTCGCCCATTCCCGCGATGATTGTCTGTCCTGTCTCCGGATTGGTATGCGCGCGGAACGTAGGGTCTTCTTCTGCAAGCTTTGCCAAAGCCTCGCCCATTTTTCCCTGTCCGGCTTTTGTCTTCGGCTCGATTGCAAGCTCGATAACCGGCTCCGGGAATTCCATAGACTCTAAGATTACCGGATGCTGCTCGTCGCAGATTGTATCTCCGGTTGTCGTAAGCTTAAATCCGACAGCCGCCGCAATATCTCCCGAGTAAACTTTATCAAGCTCGGATCTCTTATTTGCATGCATCTGAAGAATTCGGCCGACACGCTCTTTCTTATCTTTTGTCGCGTTCAATACATAGGAACCGGAATTCATAACGCCGGAATATACGCGGAAGAACGCCAGCTTACCTACGAACGGGTCTGTCATAATCTTAAACGCCAGAGCAGAAAACGGCTCCTCGTCCGATGAATGTCTCTCTACTTCGTTTCCGTCCATATCGACGCCTTTAATCGCCGGGATATCTGTCGGAGCAGGCATATACTCCAAAATTGCATCCAACAATTTCTGAACGCCTTTATTTCTGTATGCGGAACCGCAGCATACCGGCACCGCCGTACATTCGCAGGTTCCCTTTCGAAGAGCGGCCTTCATATCTTCTGCGGACGGCTCCTCGCCTTCTAAATACTGCATCATCAAATCGTCATCTAATTCGCATATTTTCTCAACCAACTCGGTATGATAGAGTTCCGCGTCGTCCTTCATATCCTCCGGGATCTCTGTGATAGAAATATCGTCTCCCTTATCGTCGTTGTAAATATATGCTCTCATTTCAAACAAATCGATAATTCCACGGAAATCGTCTTCTTTGCCGATTGGCAGCTGAAGAATGATCGCGTTCTTACCTAATCTTGTACGAATCTGATCAACGGCTCCGTAGAAATTCGCGCCCAAAATGTCCATCTTGTTGATAAAAGCCATTCGAGGCACGTTGTATGTGTCAGCCTGACGCCATACATTTTCTGACTGAGGCTCTACTCCGCCCTTTGCACAAAAGACGCCGACAGCGCCGTCAAGCACACGGAGCGAACGCTCTACCTCAACCGTAAAGTCAACGTGTCCTGGCGTATCAATAATGTTGATACGGTGCTCAAGCGCACCCGGCTTCGTCTTGCAGTCCTCCTGCATTGTCCAATGACATGTTGTAGCGGCTGAAGTAATTGTGATACCTCTTTCCTGCTCCTGCTCCATCCAGTCCATCGTAGCAGTGCCTTCATGAGTATCGCCAATTTTATAGTTGATACCGGTATAATAAAGAATACGCTCTGTCAATGTTGTTTTACCAGCATCAATATGAGCCATAATACCGATATTTCTGGTTCTCTCTAATGGATATTCTCTTCCAGCCAACGGATTTTCCTCCTTATTAGAATCTGTAATGAGCGAAAGCCTTATTAGCTTCTGCCATCTTATGCATGTCTTCTTTCTTCTTTACGGATGCCCCTGTATTATTCGCCGCATCCATAATCTCATTTGCCAGTCTCTCTTCCATTGTCTTCTCGCCTCTGTTGCGTGAATACAATGTCAGCCAGCGAAGCGCTAACGCCTGACGTCTGTCCGGTCTTACTTCGATTGGCACCTGATAAGTTGCACCGCCGATACGTCTTGCTTTTACCTCAAGCACAGGCATTACATTGTTCATAGCTTCCTCGAATACCTCAAGAGCAGGTTTCTCTGTCTTCTCTGCGACTCTGTTAAATGCTCCGTATACAATCTTCTGCGCAACACCCTTCTTACCGTCTAACATAATGTTATTGATAAGCTTGGTAACCACTTTATTGTTGTACAACGGATCTGCTAATACGTCTCTTTTTTGAGTATGTCCTTTACGTGGCACGTTACTTCCCTCCTTAATCATTTTTTACCAAACGGACCATAATTATCCATCGGATTTTGTCTGCTGACCGGTCAAAATGTTCCGTCAGACTTTTCATTTCGATTAATTCAACGGTACTCACATGTGTCTCTCTAAAATGTGTTCGTGCTAGGTATTTGTCCTAAGGGCTGCCAAGCAATGCCCGCAGGATTCCTTAGAACCTTCTATCTTCGATAATAATCCCAACACTAACCTTTAGTTCTGTTTGTGATACTATTGGTTTTCCAAAAACTTATTTTGCAGCTTTCGGTCTCTTAGCGCCGTATTTGGAACGAGCCTGTTTTCTGTTGGCAACGCCCGCCGTATCCAGGGTACCTCTGATAATGTGGTAACGCGTACCAGGTAAATCTTTTACACGGCCGCCACGGATCAGAACAACGCTATGCTCCTGCAGGTTATGGCCTTCTCCCGGAATATAACTTGTCACCTCAATTCCGTTTGAAAGACGAACTCTGGCAATTTTTCTAAGAGCTGAGTTAGGTTTCTTAGGCGTAGCTGTCTTAACCGCTGTACATACACCTCTCTTCTGCGGTGCAGAATCATTCGTAGGCTTTTTCTTCAAAGAATTATATCCCTTCTGAAGCGCCGGTGCAGTAGACTTCTTAACAGATGTCTGACGTCCTTTTCTTACTAACTGGTTGAATGTTGGCATTATTTTCACCTCCTGTATTATTTGATAAATGTGCATTTCTATGCACACTATCCTAGTATATAAGCGGTTTTTGCTGTTGTCAAGATTTTTTTCTGTTTTTGTTCGCACAGAAATATAACAGTTTGGCCAGAACCAAACTGTTATATCCCTTTTCCGCCCTTCTCTTCCTCTATGAGCGACATAACTGCCAAACCGGAACAGAACAAACACCATACCGCCCACAGGCATAACCCGGGCGCGATTACGGCAAACCCAAATCCGATCAGGGCCGCGCCTCCGTACACAGCGATCAAAGCGATCTTTCCTTTTCTCCCCCTTGTCCCTGATTTTACGGAAATGATTCCTCCGGCAAGCATCAAAACCGCCACGGCCATTCCGGCTCCGCCGCTAATCCTTCCATTCTCCGCAAGCATACATCCGATTGACCGAAACATAACAAAAAAATACAGTACAATAGATAACAGGCCGGATACTCGTCTCCACACTATCATGGCTGATTCTCCTTCATTTGTACATTGATTCTGCATTTTCCTCCCGTCTCACCATCATTTCTCATCAAATGCCTGTCAAATATTATATACTTTTCAGCCCTTAGAGGAGTTAAAAACACGTTACAAATTCATGTTTCAGGCTAATAATCGGATAATCGCACGCTAAATTTTAAACTTTGTCATCTCCTGTTCCATTTCCGCAGATACTACGGAAAGATCGTCTATGCGTCCTCTCATATGGCGGATGCCCTCCAGCTGCTCTTCAAGAGCGTCCGCAACCTTTTCGGACAGATCCGACGTATTCCCGGAAATCTCATGGATACGGTCTATCGCATGTACAATAGACCGCTCCGATTTATGCATTTTAACTACAAGCTCTTCAATCTCTCCCACAGAGCTTCTCGTCTGATCCGCAAGCTCGTTGAAATCCGAAAACGCTCCCTGCACTCTGTCTACAATCTCTGTCTGATCCTGTATGCCGCTCTTTATCTCCTCGATATTCGAAACGGTCTCCGCAATATCCCGGCACAGCTCGACAATGATAGTTTCAATATCGGTCGTCGCCGCCGTCGAATCCGCGGCAAGCTTTCCGATCGATTCCGCGACGACCGCAAAGCCTCTGCCCTTTTCGCCCGCCCTGGCCGCCTCTATGGAAGCGTTCAGCGCAAGAAGCTCTGTCTGTGAAGAAATTTCATTTATGGTACTTACTATATTCGATATTTTCCCGGACTGCGCCTCAAGCATAATAATTTTTTTATAGGCATCGCCCATTCTTTCTGTAATCAACTCGTTTCTCTGACGCAATTCCTTTACGTTTTGTCTTCCGCCTTCCCCCGACGCGCTGGTGTTTTGAGCTTCATCCAGCAGCAAACCGCTCTTTTCCTTTAATTGTTGAAAATCCTCCTCCAGCTCCGCCGTACGCATCACAACGCGGGCGACATCCTCGCTCTGTGCCGACGAGCCTTCCGATATTTCCCGCACCGCCTTGCTGATAGAATCCACATTTTCTTCAATCCCCTTCAAATGCTGGGAGCTTAAAACAACTTCCCTGGTAATCGTCGCCATTTTCGTCAATATATGGGACAGCTTTCCGATCATCTTATTGAAACTTCTTGAAAGCACGCCCAGCTCATTTTTGCTGCTCTCATCCGCCTTTCTGGTAAAATCACCGTCCGAAGCGTCGCCAATCAGCGACGTTATCGAAACAATCGGTTTTGTAAGCCTTCTGGCAAGAAGCGTAATGATAAAAGCGGCGGCCGATATCGCAAGTAGCGCCACGACAACAGATATTAATACAATGTGTCTGATCATCGACATTGCCGAGGCTTCTTTCTGAAGCGTAATAATTGACCACGAATCCGACGCGCCCTTTAGAGGAATCGTCGTATAGCTGACATAATAAGAAACCCCGTCTTCCCTAAGCTTACCGCTCCCGGTGTTTCCTCCCATCACCTCTGTGATAATATTCTGATAATCCTCCGAAATCTCAAACGCCTGCTCCTGCGTCAAAATATTTCCCTGATTATCCGTCAGCGGATTCCCCTGCTCGTCCTTGCTCGACACTGTTTTGGTCAGCGTCTTGTAATTATACAGCTCCTCAATCTGAGTGCTGTCCGGGTGAGCCACAACGACGCCTTCCCCGTCGATGACAAACGAGAACTCTCCCTCATCCATATTTGAAAACTCTTCGATCAGTCCCTGAAGGTAATCTAATTTTAAATCTACCGCAAAAATTCCTACCATACTCTCTTCGTCATACATCGGAAAAAATATGGACGCGCACGGCATACCTGTATTCACAGAATAATAGGACTTTGAAACAAACGCCTCTTTCTGCTCCATCATCTGAATGAACCACCAGCGCGTGGAACGATCCGCCAATTCGCCGGAGGACCGGCCAGTCTGCATCCCGTCCATCCCCTGTATATAAAGCAATTCCAAATAAGAATTTCTGGAAACGCAATCCTCCAGTATCGGCGTCTGTATTTTTGTATCCATTGTCAAAATACTTGGATTCACGGCAAGCTCTTCCGTAACGCCGTACGCCCCGTCCATAAAGGTCGCGATTTCCCCCGCCATTAATCGGGATTTATTTGTATTTTCCTCATAGATCCCGCTCTCATACGAATTTGCCGAAACAATCACAATCACACCCGACAGCACTGCCGCTAACACGCACACAATCGTTACCATCGGTACTAACAGCTGTTTAAAAATACTCTTCTTCTTCATTTGCGTCTCCTTTAAAACCTGCATACTAATCTTATTTTACACGCCAATTTAAATTATTTCCACAAAAAAATGAATAAAATCCCCCACAATCTGAATAACAGACTGTGGGGGGAAATCTGTACCGTTTTTACTGCTGTTTGTACCTATTATTCTTCAATTGTCTCCGCTAATTCTTCCTCAATGGTCTCTTCCTGACGCTCGTCGCTTATATCGAAATCAACATCTAACTCAAAATCGTCGTCAAACGCAATCTCTGCATTTTCGTCAACATCCGAATCCAGCTTAATATTGCGATAACGTTTCATACCGGTTCCGGCCGGAATCAGCTTACCGATAATTACGTTCTCCTTCAGGCCGATCAATGGGTCAACCTTGCCTTTAATCGCGGCTTCCGTCAGAACCTTTGTCGTCTCCTGGAACGAAGCCGCCGAGAGGAACGAATTTGTCGCAAGCGAAGCCTTTGTGATGCCAAGCAGCACCTGCTTTCCTTCCGCAGGCTCCTTTCCTTCCTTCTCCAGGCGCTCGTTCATGTCCTCAAATTCAAGCGTATCCACAAGCGTTCCCGGAAGGAAATCGGAATCTCCGTTATTTTCGATGCGGATCTTCTTCAGCATCTGACGGACAATAACCTCAATATGCTTATCATTAATCTCCACACCCTGCAGACGGTATACGCGCTGTACCTCCTGAATCAGATAATCCTGCACGGAACGCACGCCTTTAATCTTCAATATATCATGCGGGTTTATACTACCTTCCGTGAGCTCATCCCCGGCTTCCAGCACGGCGCCGTCAAGAATTTTGATGCGCGAACCATAAGGGATCAGATATGTCTTCGTCTCCCCCGTCTCATTATTGGTCACAATAATTTCACGCTTCTTCTTCGTATCCTTTATTGTTGCGACACCGCCAAACTCGGTAATAATCGCAAGTCCCTTCGGCTTTCTCGCCTCAAAGAGCTCCTCAACACGAGGAAGACCCTGCGTGATATCATCACCCGCAACGCCTCCGGTGTGGAACGTTCGCATCGTAAGCTGCGTACCCGGCTCGCCGATCGACTGCGCCGCAATAATACCGATTGTCTCTCCGACCTGCACGGCCTGGCCGGTCGCCATGTTCGAACCGTAGCATTTTGCACAGACTCCCACGTGGGAACGGCAGGTTAAAATTGTACGGATCTTCACGCGCTCAATCGGCTCGCCTTTATCGTCGACACCCTTCGCCATAATCGCCGACGCGCGCTTTGGCGTAATCATATGATTGGCTTTCACCAGCACGTTTCCGTCTTTATCGCAGATTGTCTCGCAGGAAAATCTTCCCGTAATGCGATCCTGTAAGCCTTCAATCTCTTCTTTACCGTCCATAAACGCCTTGACGTACATTCCCGGAATTTCTCTTCCGGTTCCCGCGCAGCAATCCGACTCACGGACAATCAGCTCCTGCGATACGTCCACCAGACGTCTCGTCAGATAACCGGAATCGGCCGTACGAAGCGCCGTATCGGACAAACCTTTTCTCGCTCCGTGAGCGGACATAAAATACTCCAGTACATCCAGACCCTCACGGAAATTCGACTTGATCGGCAGCTCAATCGTCCTACCCGTCGTATCCGCCATAAGTCCACGCATTCCTGCAAGCTGCTTAATCTGCTTATCGGAACCGCGGGCTCCGGAATCGGCCATCATGAAAATATTATTATATTTATCAAGTCCCGACAAAAGCGCTTCCGTCAACTCGTCATCCGTCTCTTTCCACGTCTCGACAACTTCCTTATAACGCTCTTCCTCCGTAATAAGACCGCGTTTATACTGACGCCCGATCTTATCTACCGTATCCTGCGCTTTCTGAATCATCTGCGGCTTCTGCGGCGGCACGGTCATATCGGAAATCGATACCGTCATAGCGGCCCTGGTCGAATACTTATACCCCATCGCTTTGATATCGTCCAACACCTCGGCCGTCTTCGTCGCACCGTGAATATTAATTACCTTTTCAAGGATCTTCTTTAACTGCTTCTTGCCGACATGGAAATCAACCTCGACAAGCAGTTCATTCTCCTCTGTGCTCCGATCCACGAAGCCGAGATCCTGCGGAATAATTTCATTGAAAATAAAACGTCCCAGCGTAGATTCTACAAAACCGGCTTTCGTTGTTCCGTCCGGCAGCGTCTTACTGATGCGCACCTTAATTCTGGAATGCAGCGTAATCACATCATTCTCATACGCCAAAATCGCTTCGTTAACGCTTTTAAATATCTTGCCCTCTCCTTTTACCCCCGGCCTCTCCTGGGTCAGATAATAAATACCGAGAACCATATCCTGCGAAGGCACGGCAACCGGCCCTCCGTCGGAAGGCTTTAACAGATTGTTCGGCGAGAGAAGCATGAAACGGCATTCCGCCTGCGCTTCCTGCGACAACGGCAGATGCGCCGCCATCTGATCGCCGTCAAAATCGGCATTGTACGCCGTACATACCAGCGGATGAAGCTTAATGGCCTTACCCTCCACCAAAATCGGCTCAAACGCCTGTATTCCGAGTCTGTGCAATGTAGGCGCGCGGTTCAGCATAACCGGATGCTCCTTAATAACATCCTCTAAAACATCCCAGACCTCCGACTGAAGACGCTCCACCATTTTCTTTGCGCTCTTAATGTTATGCGCCGTACCGTTTGCGACAAGCTCCTTCATAACGAACGGCTTAAACAGCTCGATCGCCATCTCTTTTGGCAGACCGCACTGGTAAATCTTAAGCTCCGGTCCTACGACGATAACGGAACGCCCCGAATAGTCTACACGTTTTCCCAACAGATTTTGGCGAAAACGCCCGGATTTTCCTTTCAGCATATCCGAAAGAGACTTTAACGCCCGGTTTCCGGGACCCGTAACCGGTCTTCCCCTTCTTCCGTTATCAATCAGCGCGTCCACCGCCTCCTGCAGCATTCGTTTCTCATTGCGCACAATAATATCCGGCGCGCCGAGTTCCAAAAGCCTCCGCAGACGATTGTTGCGGTTAATAATTCTTCTGTATAAATCATTCAGATCCGAAGTCGCAAAGCGCCCGCCGTCAAGCTGTACCATCGGACGCAGATCCGGCGGTATCACAGGGATTACCGTCATAATCATCCACTCCGGCTTGTTCCCCGACTCGCGAAACGCCTCTACAACTTCCAGTCTTTTTATAATCCTTGCCCGCTTCTGTCCTGTGGCATCCCTAAGCTCTGCCTTTAGCTCCGCGGAATCTTTCTCAAGATCGATCTCCCGAAGAAGCTCCAAAATGGCCTCCGCGCCCATGCCGACCCGGAAGGAGCTGCCGTATTTCTCCCGCGCTTCCTGATATTCCGTCTCAGAGAGCACCTGTTTTTTACCAAGACCGGACGCGCCCGCATCCAATACGATATAAGACGCAAAATACAGCACCTTCTCAAGTGTTCTAGGCGACAAATCCAAAATCAGACCCATGCGCGACGGTATTCCCTTGAAATACCAGATGTGCGATACCGGCGCAGCCAATTCAATATGCCCCATCCGTTCTCTGCGGACGCTGGCCTTTGTAATCTCAACGCCGCATCTGTCACAGACTACGCCTTTATAACGAATCTTCTTATATTTACCGCAATGACACTCCCAGTCCTTGCTCGGCCCGAAAATCTTCTCACAAAACAGACCGTCTTTTTCCGGCTTTAATGTTCTGTAATTGATGGTCTCCGGCTTTTTCACCTCGCCTCTGGACCACTCCCTGATTTTCTCCGGAGATGCCAGACCAATCTGTATTGCGTCAAATGAAATTGGCTGGTAGCTTTCTTTATTCAATGTCTCTGGCATTTATGATACTCCCTCCTTCTTATTCTTCATCAAGAACTTCATCGGCGAAATCGTCCATGCCAAAATCATCCTCGATCTCCACTTCTTCCTCTTCCTCATCTTCAATATTTACAAGCTCTTCGTTTTCTACGTCAAACTCCTGTTTTGTAAATCCCATCTTTCCGAAGGACTCGTCATTGTCAAACGCAAAATCCTTGTCCCCCGAGATGATTGAGTTCAAATCTGTATTTCCGTATTCGCTGGTCTCCATAAGCTCTACTTCATTGCGGTCCTCATCGAGAACTCTCACATCGAGCCCGAGCGACTGAAGCTCTTTTAAAAGCACCTTGAAGGATTCCGGAATACCCGGCTCCGGAATATTATCCCCCTTGATAATCGCCTCGTATGTCTTTACACGCCCGACGACGTCATCGGATTTGACTGTAAGGATCTCCTGCAAAGTATACGAAGCGCCGTACGCTTCGAGCGCCCAAACCTCCATCTCTCCGAAACGCTGTCCTCCGAACTGCGCCTTGCCGCCCAACGGCTGCTGCGTTACCAGCGAGTATGGTCCGGTAGAACGCGCGTGAATCTTATCGTCTACCAGATGGTGCAGCTTTAGATAATGCATATGCCCGATTGTTACCGGCGAATCGAAAAATTCGCCCGTCCTTCCGTCGCGCAGCTGCACCTTTCCGTCTCTGGAAATCGGCACGCCCTTCCAAAGCTCCCTGTGATCCCTGTTCTCATATAAGAAATCAATCACATCCTGCCGCAAAATTCCTTTATATTTGGCCTCAAAATCTTCCCATGAGAGATTTACATAGTCATTGGACAGCTCTAACGTATCCTGAATATCAATTTCTTTCGCCCCGTCAAACACCGGCGTCTCAATATTAAATCCAAGCGCTTTTGCCGCAAGGCTTAAGTGTATCTCCAAAACCTGGCCGATATTCATACGCGACGGCACGCCCAAAGGATTCAGAACAATATCGAGCGGACGTCCGTTCGGCAAAAACGGCATATCTTCTACCGGCAGCACGCGCGAAACTACACCCTTGTTTCCGTGACGGCCCGCCATCTTATCACCGACAGAAATTTTTCTTTTCTGTGCGATGTAAATACGCACGGCCTGATTTACGCCCGGCGAAAGCTCATCGCCGTTTTCTCTTGTGAACACCTTCGCCTCTACCACGATACCATATTCTCCGTGAGGCACCTTCAGCGAAGTATCGCGCACCTCTCTCGCTTTTTCGCCAAAGATCGCGCGCAGCAACCTCTCCTCCGCGGTCAGCTCCGTCTCGCCCTTAGGCGTTACCTTTCCCACAAGAATATCTCCGGCGCGCACCTCCGCGCCGATACGGATAATTCCGCGCTCATCCAAATCCTTTAGCGCATCGTCCCCGACGCCCGGCACATCTCTTGTAATTTCTTCCGGTCCCAATTTGGTATCCCTGGCCTCCGCCTCGTATTCCTCAATATGAACGGACGTATACACATCATCCTGTACCAGCCTCTCGCTCAATAACACGGCGTCCTCGTAGTTATAACCCTCCCATGTCATAAAGCCGATCAGAGGATTTTTTCCGAGCGCAAGCTCTCCCTGCGAGGTAGACGGTCCGTCCGCGATAACTTCTCCCGCCTCCACGCGGTCTCCCTTAAATACAATCGGTCTCTGATTGTAGCAGTTGCTCTGGTTGCTTCTCGAAAACTTTGTCAGTTTATATACGTCTCTCGTTCCGTCGTCATTTTTCATTACAATCTGAGCGGACTCGGAAGATTCTACTATTCCCGATTTCTTTGCCACAACGCACACGCCCGAGTCTACGGCGGCCTTCGGCTCCATACCTGTTCCGACAACCGGCGCCTCCGTCGTCAGAAGCGGCACCGCCTGGCGCTGCATGTTCGACCCCATCAGGGCACGGTTCGCGTCGTCGTTCTGAAGAAACGGAATCAATGCGGTCGCAACGGAAAATACCATCTTCGGAGATACGTCCATATAATCAAACATGGTTTTCTCGTATTCCTGCGTCTCTTCCCTGTAACGACCCGAAACGGAATTTCTTACGAAATGTCCTTCCGCGTCCAGCGCCTCGTTTGCCTGCGCAACATGAAAATTGTCTTCCTCATCCGCCGTCATATAAACGACTTCATCTGTGACGCGCGGATTCTGCGCGTCCGTCTTATCGATCTTTCTGTATGGCGCTTCCACAAAACCATACTCGTTAATCCTCGCATAGCACGCCAGTGAATTGATTAATCCGATATTCGGTCCCTCGGGCGTCTCAATCGGACACATTCTTCCATAATGGGAATAATGCACATCCCGCACCTCAAATCCCGCACGGTCTCTGGAAAGACCGCCTGGTCCCAGCGCGGATAAACGTCTCTTATGGGTCAGCTCGCCCAGCGGATTGTTCTGATCCATAAACTGCGACAGCTGGGAAGAACCAAAAAATTCTTTTACCGCCGCCGTCACCGGCTTGATATTAATCAGACTCTGCGGAGATACGCCCTCCTGATCCTGGGTCGTCATCCGCTCGCGGACAACGCGCTCCATACGCGACAAACCGATACGATACTGATTCTGCAAAAGCTCTCCTACGGCGCGGATACGCCTGTTCCCCAAATGATCGATGTCATCGTCATTTCCTACGCCCCACTCAAGATGCATATTATAATTGATAGACGCAAAAATATCGTCTTTTGTAATATGCTTTGGAATCAGCTCGGCAAGATTTTTCCTTATCGCCTCCCTGAGATCTTCCTCGCTCTCATTTTCTTCCAGAATCTGTTTCAATACCGGATAATATACAAGTTCTGTCACGCCGACTTCCCTCGGCTCTATATCGATAAAGTTTGTGATATCCACCATCAGATTAGACAGTATTTTTACGTTTCTCTCCTCTGTCTGAATCCATACATACGGAACGGCCGCATTCTGAATCTGCTCCGCCATCTCTCTTGTCAGCTCCGTTCCTTTTTCAAAAACTTCGCCCGTAACAGAATCGACGACATCCTCCGCCAGCACCTTTCCTCTCAGGCGGTTCTTAAACGCAAGCTTTTTGTTAAACTTATAACGCCCGACTTTTGCCAGATCGTAACGTCTCGGATCGAAAAACATCGCCGTGATCAGGCTTTCCGCACTCTCCACCGTTAACGGCTCGCCCGGACGTATCTTTTTATATAATTCCAGAAGGCCCTCTTCGTAGTTCGTCGCCACATCCTTGCCGAAGCTTGCCACGATTTTAGGCTCCTCTCCAAACAGATCTATAATTTCCTGATTCGTACTTACTCCCAATGCGCGGACAAGTACCGTGATCGGCACCTTTCTTGTTCTGTCCACACGGACATAAAATACGTCGTTCGAATCCGTCTCATATTCCAGCCACGCTCCACGGTTCGGAATTACCGTACAGGAATACAGCTCTTTTCCGACTTTATCGTGCGCAATGCCATAATATATTCCGGGAGAACGCACAAGCTGGCTTACAATTACACGCTCCGCTCCATTGATTACGAAGGTGCCTGTCTCTGTCATAAGTGGTAAATCGCCCATGAAGATTTCATGTTCATTGATTTCATCATTCTCTTTGTTATGAAGCCTTACCCTCACTTTCAAAGGCGCCGCATACGTAGCATCTCTCTGCTTACATTCCTGGATAGAGTACTTTACATCGTCCTCGCACAGCGTAAAATCAACAAATTCCAGACTAAAATGACCGCTGTAATCGGCAATCGGCGAAATATCGGCAAATACTTCCTTCAAACCTTCGTCCAGAAACCACTGATAAGAGTCTTTCTGAACCTCGATCAGATTCGGCATTTCCAATACCTCTTTTTGTCTCGAGTAACTCATACGCATGCTTTTTCCGGTTTTCACCGGACGTATTCTGTTTTTCTCCATTGACGTTTCACCTCTCGTTTTTTTATTTGTAATATCTAGCGATATAAGGTGTATGAATAGACATTCTCAACTATATGTTGTAGTATCATCCCGCGCTCCCTAAAACGCCCTTGAAACTTTTATAATCAGGCATTCAAAATTTTTTCAAAAAATGCTTGACATGACAAAAAGCCCAGCTCACCACAATAGTGCAACCTATATGATAGCACAATACAAATAAGCTCGTCAAGAAAAATTTCGTTTATTTTTGGCGTCGCCGCGCCATGAAACGGGCGCTCCGAGAACAATGCGGACCAATCTGCGACGATTTTATCCCTGCAAAAAAAGACAAGCGCACTGACGATTTCTGTCAGGCGCTACTCAGATTTAAATACATATAGAATTTTAATATACATATAGAATTATGTATGAAATGCTTTGATATACTTATTTTATCAGCAGATAAATTATTTGTCCATGTCGTTTCAGGAAAGTTTTTGTAAAATTGGCTTTTCTGTCCTATTCAAACGCGGATTGCCCATCCTGTTCAATCGCGGATTGCCCCGTAATATTTTGCGTGGGCAAAAAAGCCCGCACAAAATATTACGGGGCGCGCGTTGCGCTCTCAAATACAAAAGAGGACCGTATCGCTCGTACAAGTACGGCGATACGGTCCTCTTTTGTATTCTCAATCCGCTGAATCGCGACTATTTTAAAGTTACTTTTGCGCCTTCTGCTTCTAATTTTGCCTTAATGTCGTCGGCTGTCGCCTTATCAGCTGCCTCTTTGACAACCTTAGGCGCTCCGTCTACTAATTCCTTTGCCTCTTTTAAGCCTAATCCTGTAACCTCGCGAACTACTTTGATTACTTTTACTTTGTTCGGTCCGACTTCTGTCAGCTCTACGTCAAATTCTGTCTTCTCTTCGCCTGCTGCCGCGCCGTCGCCCGCTGCTGCCGCAACTACTACGCCTGCCGCTGCAGATACGCCGAACTCTTCTTCACATGCCTTTACTAACTCGTTTAACTCTAATACACTTAACTCTTTGATTGCTTCAATCATTTCCGCTGTTGTCAATTTAGCCATTTTTATTTACCTCCGTTTTGGTTTTATGTTTTAAAATAACTGTTTTTATTTTATTCTGCCGATGCTTCTTCTGCCGGCTGCTCTTCTGTCGCCTCAGCTGCTTCCTCTGTCACGCCGCCTTTTTCCGCGATCTGATTAATAACACGCGCAAAGTTTGTAATCGGAGACTGAATGCTTCCAAGGAATTTGGAAAGCAGCTCTTCTCTTGACGGAATTGTCGAAATCGCTTTCATTCCATCCGTATCATAATACGTTCCTTCTACAACGCCGGCTTTAATTTCAAGCGCCGGAGCGGTTTTCGCAAATTTAGCAAGAATTCTCGCCGGAGCGGTTGCGTCTGTTTTTGAAATTGCAAACGCGTTCGGTCCTTCCAAAGAAGAAGAAAGGCTTTCGAATTCCGTTCCTTTAATTGCAAAGTTCACTAATGTGTTCTTATATACTTTATAAGTCACACCGGCTTCTCTCAACTGTTTACGGAGCTGAGTATCTTCTGCAACGGTAAGTCCGCGGTAATCTACGACAACCACTGACTGCGCCTCTTTCATTTGATCTGAAATTTCCTGTACGATAGGCTGTTTCAACTCTACTTTTGCCACGAATCGTGCACCTCCTTTTTTTATTTTCATCTTGCAAAGACAAGGTAGTTCTCTTAACGAAATAAAGCGGGCAGGCTCTTTGCTGGATAATAGAAAAAAATCCTCTCTGTGGAAGACAGAGAGGACTTGATCTCGTTCACAAATACTTTCGTATCCGCTTTCCCTCGGCAGGCTCTTGCGATTACGCCTCTCGGCGCCTGCTGTCTTCGGCAATATGCTTTGCTATTATATCATTGGATTTTATTGATGTCAACTAATTTTCACTAAGCCAATTTCGCCGGATTCACTTTTGCGCCCGGTCCCATTGTCGGCGCAATCGATACGCTTCTTAAATACTGGCCCTTCACTGCGCTTGGCTTAGCCTTATTAACTGCATCGATAAGAGTTTGGAAGTTGTCCGCTAACTGCTCTTCTGTAAAGGATGCTTTTCCAATTGGCACATGGATAATATTTGCTTTGTCCAATCTGTATTCAATCTTACCGGCTTTGATATCATTTACGGCCTTCGTCACGTCCATCGTTACGGTTCCGGCCTTCGGGTTCGGCATCAGACCCTTTGGTCCGAGCACACGGCCGAGACGTCCGACAACGCCCATCATATCCGGCGTAGCCACTACAACGTCAAAATCGAGCCAGCCCTCATTCTGGATTTTCGGGATTAATTCCTCTCCACCAACGAAATCCGCGCCAGCCGCCTGCGCCTCATCCAGCTTCGTTCCCTTTGCAAAAACAAGAACTTTCACCGCTTTACCCGTACCGTGCGGCAGTACGACCGCGCCACGAATCTGCTGGTCCGCATGACGTCCGTCACATCCGGTTCTGATATGAACTTCGATTGTCTCGTCGAATTTTGCAACAGCCGCTTTCTTTGCCAGGCTGATTGCCTCTGCCGGATCATATAAAACTGCTCTGTCAATCGCTTTTGCAGCTTCAAGATATCTTTTTCCTCTTTTCATTCTAAATAACCTCCTGTGGTTTTATCGGGAGCAGTCCCTCCCACTTATTTTCAATTTGCTGCGAAACGCCCGTTTTCTCTAAGCGTTCTATTCTTCTACTTCTACGCCCATGCTGCGGCAGGTGCCGGCAATCATGCTGATCGCCGCGTCCAGAGACGCCGCGTTTAAATCAGGCATCTTCAGCTCTGCAATTTCCTGTACCTTTGCTTTAGAAATTTTAGCCACCTTTGTCTTATTCGGCACGGCCGAACCGCTCTTTAAATTGCAGGCTTTCTTGATCAAAACCGCTGCCGGCGGCGTCTTTGTGATAAAACTGAAACTCCTGTCCGCATAAACCGTAATTACGACAGGAATAATCAGGTCGCCCTGATCCGCCGTTCTCGCGTTAAACTGTTTTGTAAACTCAACGATATTTACGCCGTGCTGTCCAAGCGCAGGACCAACAGGCGGAGCCGGTGTCGCTTTGCCGGCAGGAATCTGCAATTTAATATATCCTTCTACTTTCTTTGCCATTTGATGTTGCCTCCTTAATTCATCTTCTTAACATCTGAAAAGCTAATCTCAACCGGTGTTTCCCGGCCGAATAAATCCACATTGATTGTAACGATCTGCTTGCCCTCGTTCATTGTCCGAATAACCCCGACCGTGTCCTTCCACACACCGCCGATCACGACAACCGTATCGCCCACAGCAAAATCGACAACAATGCTGTCTGATTTGATACCCAGCGTTCTGATTTCAACTTCAGTGAGTGGTACCGGCTTAGAGCCCGGCCCTACAAATCCGGTTACTCCTCTGGTATTTCTGACGACATACCAGGTATCGTCATTCATAACCATATTGATAAGCACATATCCCGGAAACATCTTTTTCTGAACCTGCTTTTTCGCCCCGTTCTTTAACTCAACTACATCCTGCAGCGGAACGCGCACCTCCAGAATCTGGTCTTCCAGATGTCTGTTCTCGATTGTCTTATCAATATTCGCCTTCACCTTATTCTCATATCCTGAATAGGTATGAACTACATACCAGTGTGCCTCTGCCATAAATCACCTACGCCTCCATTTTTCTGGGTTTTGCCGCGTGAATCATGAATACTCCCTATAAATTCACAAGGAAATTCACGCCATACTGAATCAAAGTATCCAACAACGCGATAATCAGACCTACAATAACTGACACTACAACGACCGCTGTCGTCTGACGGGCAAGAGTTTCTTTCGTCGGCCATACAATTTTTGCAAATTCGGCCTTAACTCCTTCGAACCAGCTTTCTTTCTGAACGCTGCTCTTGTTTTCGTTTTCTCCCATACTTGTCACTTCCTTTGCTCAATCTAGGTTACCAGCACAAACTTATTTCGTTTCTTTGTGTAAGGTATGTGTTTTACAGAATCTGCAATATTTCTTTGTCTCCATTCTGTCCGGATGAGCTTTTTTGTCCTTTGTCATGTTATAATTACGCTGCTTGCATTCCGTGCATGCTAATGTAATCTTTGTGCGCACAACTTCCACCTCCATTAATTCATTGTATTTTACGCCGTTTTTAGGCATAAAAAAAAGACCTACTTCCAAGCCAGTTCAATATAACACATTTTTTTTCGTTCTGCAAGTTATTTTTTTCCACAGACACGCCGATATAAATGTAAAGCAATGTTAAATTGCAAAAAATATCGAATTGCCGATGACAAATTTGTTTTTTCATATTATAATGTATATATAAACGGATTTATGTTACCCCAGTGTGCAAACACTTTCAAGGAAGAAAGGAGGGGGAAATATGGTAACTGCAGTCATGGACAATGCGTACAATTATTTTTTGACGACTTACGGCAATTCGTCGGTATCCAGATACGACGCGCATAAGCGCAGCGAGCTGCGTACCACATATAACAATATTGTCAAAATCAACAAAGACTCCCCGCTCTATAAGATCAAAGAATCCGGGGATGTAGAAAAATTTGTTATTGACATCAAGGAAAACGCGCGTAATCTCAAAAATATTATTGCATCCTTATCCACGGATGACACTGGAATCGAAAGTGCATTTCGCAAAAAGGTAGCCGTCTCCACAGATCCTGATATTGTGGACGCCGTCTATGTAGGCAACGGCAGAGAAAAAGACAGCGCTTCAAAATATACGGTTGAAGTAAAACAGCTTGCCGCTCCACAGACGAATCTCGGCAATTTTCTGCGGGATGATACGCTTGACATCTTACCAGGAAGCTATTCCTTTGACTTAAGCACAACAGTTGCTTCTTATGAATTTCAATTTTCAGTAAATCAAAACGACAATAACCGTAAGCTTCTTGATAAAATTTCCAGACTTATTAATACCGCGAATATTGGGCTTGACGCCAGCCTGGTCTCCGACGAGCGAGACAGAAGCGCCTTAAAAATCGAATCCAAACAGACCGGAATGCGCGAAGGTGAGGACTATATTTTTCAGATTATGCCGGACGGCGCCAATCTCTCCAAAGCGGCTATGGACGCGCTTGGAATCGGACGCACCGTCTCCGACGCACATAACGCACATTTTATTTTAAACGGCAGCGAACGAAGCGCCTATTCGAATAGGTTTACGATCGACAATACCTTTGAACTCAATTTAAAAAATACCAGCAAAGAGGGCAGTCCGGTATCCATAGGCTATAAGACAAGCGTAGACGCTGTCGCCGATAACATTCAATCGCTTATCGACTCTTATAACCAGATGCTCGGAACCGCGCAGAACTACTCCCGCACCCAAAAAGACAGCGTAAAGTTAATTTCCGACATCGGAAGCGTCGCAAAAGATTTCCAGACTGAGTTCGAAAATATCGGACTTCTTGTAGATACGTCCGGAACGATCTCTATCGACAGAACGCTTCTCGCAAACGCAGTGGGCGCGGAAAACTCCAGCGAGAGTTTTTCCATTTTAAATCAATTTAAAGATGCCCTCAATGCAAAGGCAGAACGCGCTTCCATCAACCCGATGAATTATGTAGATAAAATTCTGGTGGCTTATAAGAATCCGGGACGTAATTTTGTGACGCCTTATATCACTTCTATTTATTCCGGGATGATGTTAGACACTTACTGCTAACCAACCCTTTTGCAGGAATCAAAACGGGAATCCGAAAGACGACATCCTTCGGACTCCCGTTTAATGATTTTCGCACAATTTCCGGCATAGCTGCATGGACTTTTCAAGCGCCTCTTTTAATTCCTTATTTTCCTTTAGCAATGCCATAATCGTATAATAACTGTCGTCTGCAAAACTGTTCCAAAAAACCTCCTCCATCAATTCGATATAAAACGGCGTTTCTCTGGCGTATATCCACCAAAGCTTTTCCAAGTCATAACGCACGCCATTATAATCCCACGGCTTGCGCCCCGCGAAATGAATCAAAGGCGGCAGCTGTTCTAAAACATCCGACAATTCTCCTTCATATCGAATAGTCTGTGAAAACGCATTGTATTTTTCATTATCCAAATACAGTACCCTGCCGGCATGCACATAATTCAAAAGATCCTGATCCGGGTTTGTCAACATAAAATCCGCCCGCCGAGCAGTCTGAAAATATGTATCAAACGTATACTTTTCGCGGACTTTATCCATGTCGTACAAAATCACGCCCGAATTAAAGTATCGGACTTCTTCCCCCAGCAAATTTTTCTGAGCCTCGCTGAAATTCCCCTGTATCATCGTATCGTCCGCCGCCGCAATCTCCATATCCTTCAAATCCATAAAATAAAGCTCCTGCAACGGACCGTTTACGATTATATCCACGTCAAGATACAAAAGACGTCTCAACTGCGCCGGAAGCGCCTCCCCCACAAGTAACCTGTAATAGATTTCCTTCGGCCAGTTCGCCGTCGTCGGAAGCATATCCATATATTGTTCCATTCCCGGCACACAGAACTCTATTTCCTGCCCCCAGCGCTCCGCCAACCCTTTCAGATATTCTTTATCCTCCCGCGTCAAATCCGTCTGAAGCGCAAAAATATGCAGACGACTCCCCTGATGGTTCATAAAAAGCGACGTCAGCATTACATACGCGTATCTCACATAGCTGCTGTTGACGGATATGGCAATATTCATTTCTCCTGTACGCAAGACAACCCCTCCTCTTCCTCCAAAATCGCAAGCATTGTTTTCAAGCGCTCCCGATACGAATGCACACCCTTTACTTTCCGGTATCCGTTTCGGGCAATCTGCTTCCGCTCCTCTTCATGCTCAAGATAATATCCGGCCTTTTCAACCAGATCTCTCTCCCCCTCAAAACAGACATAATCCTCGCCCTCTTTGAAATACCTGGGCAGTTCAGCCTGATAATTTGTCATCAGAAATCCGCCCGACCCCATGATATCCCACATGCGAAGCGGCAACCCTGTTTTAATATTTGGTATTGTTAAATTCAAATTTATTTTTGATTCATGAAACACCTTCGGCATTTCACTCCAATAATCGACTCCGCCGCGATACTGCACCCGAATCAGGTCGCTCACATCGCTGTTCGAATATACAGCCACCGGATATTTTACAGATAAGGCAATCAGCGCCCGGCGCCGCTCAACTGCGGCAATTTTAAATCCCAATACCGTTGTGGAAAAAATCAGCCCGATATCCGAAAAGGAATCTTTCGTCTTCTCCAAATGAAAATATTCCTCCAGCTGCTCCAAAATATCAGGAGTGAGCATTTCTTCTATAATATTTCCGCCGCTAATACTCATCTGCGCCTGCATCGTCGCCTCAAAATAACCTTTCAGATAATCCGGCAACGCATAGGAAAGCTTATCGTAACTATTTCTCTCATAGAGACTGCCGACAAATGAAATTTCGTTTTGATATTTATACAAATCATCTGCATTTTCCAGCAAATAATCCAGCCTCTCCGTGTCGACCGCAAGCGGAAGATACCAGATCCGCTCGACGCCCATTCCCCGAAACTCCAGATAATTCGACTGATCAAACGTAAAAATATAGTTGCATTTATTAAATATAGATTTATGATACATGCTAATCAACGGATTATCGCAGGTCCAACTGACATATTTTATTTCCCTGTTCTCGCAGGCATTGGAGATTACCGCAAAATAATTCACGGTAAAAACCATATCAAATCTTTTTGTATCCAACAGATTCTCAATGCGAGCCTGAAATTCTTCATCAATATCATAACTTCCCAGCTTCTGCTGAATATTCTCCACCGTATGTCCAAGTAATTGGAAGGTACGCTCAATATCCCGATAATTGTACGCCCTCCAGCGATACATTAATATATGCATAGCAAACAGCCTCTCAAATATATAATTCTGATTATAAAAAGCATTCTCTTATGTATTCCGCGCGGTTTTCCCATGTATGCCGCCGCTTCGCCCCCGCATAGCCCAAGTCTGCCATCTCCTGTGTCTTTGTCATATGCCCAAACAGCTCAAATACCCGCTCGGGCAAATTTTTGATATCATCCAACGAAAACATCACAAGCTCTTTTCCGTCGGAAAACTCCTGGCGCATATATGAAGAATCATCCGTCACAACAGCCGCCCCCGCAAGCATTCCGTTAAACACCCGATCGTGGCTTCCCGCCTTAAACCACGTCATAGTATTCAATACAATTTTAGAATTGTTCATAAGCGGAAGGATCTGCGGCGCAAGCACCTTCCCCCTGTAATCAAGATACGGGCTGCCGCTCCACTCACACTGATCCCAGCCTGTCCCGTAAGCCGTCACCCGAATACCGGAATCTGCCAGAATGCGGACTGCCTGTTCTCTGAAAAACGACGTCGCATAGGAATCCAAAAAACGCATCTCCACAATAATTTCCTGCAACCGCCTCTCCGAGATATCATTCCGCTGCGCGCGCAGATACTCTTCCAGCGCGCGCTCCGTAGTCGTTTCCGGGTGATTCACCAGCTCGTGCAACACTTCCCGCGCCATTTTGTGCCCGTCCACCTCCGGTATCGCCGATAAATCCGGTATCATCTTCGCCACCGTATAAATCGGCAGCGCTCCCGCATACAATACGTCAATCCCCCTGTCGACAAGCGGTTTATGGCGGCACTGCAATTCCACCCCCGCATGCGGCAAAAAATCCGTCCGTGCAATATTCTTATGAAAGCGCCGGATATATTTCACATGATTGCGGTCTACGCAAAGCACAACAGACGTCCCGGGCGCCCGGCGCATGGCTTTTTCATAGTGAAACGGATGATCCATCAGAATATTAATATAAGGCGCCTCATAATACTCCCACAAATTCTCGTCCGTAAACGGCATCGTCAGATTATATCCAAGATTATTGAACGTAACCCCGGCAGCGCCTCCGCGCTTCTCCTCAAGCAGCGCGAGCAGCGCCTCCTTGCTCTCCCGTTCCATGGTCGCGTCATAGACAAACGAACGATACCCCATCTGTTCAAACGCTTCCTTTAACTTCAACGTAAATAAATCCAGCGTGTCATAGACGCCCGTAAAATATATGATTGTATCTATCACTGTCCGCGCCCTCCCTTACTCTTCCAGCGAAGCAAGGCGTTCCCTGGCCAAAGCATAATCGCCGCACTTTTTATAAAACCGTATTGCCTGCGCCTTGTCTCCAAGACATTCCCTGATAACTCCGGCGTTATAGAATGCCAAAAACGAATTTGCGCCCTGCATTCTCGCATTCTCGCATTGCGCGGCTCTCTGAAATTCCGCCACAGCTTCTTCAAACATTTCATTATTCATATAAATAAGGCCCATCAACAGTCTAAAATCAGCCGTATTGCCAAACACGTCATAGATATTTTCAAACATAAGCGCCTCACCCGCCCTCCCCGCGTTCAACAGCGCATACCCGTAAGTCTCGACCATATCGATCACATACTCCAGCGAAGGATTTAAATCAAATGTCAGCCCTCTCGAAAAATATTCGGCCGCCTCCCGATAAGCCCCCTGCATATAATAACTCTTTCCAAGCTGATAGAGCACATACGGGTCTTCCCCCTCCTCCGCAAGCTCTCGCTTTAAAAGCGCAATATTTCGTTTTGCCTTTTCTTTCCTCTGTTCCGGTGTTCCCATATATCCGTCGTGCCAGATTGAAATCGGAAGAGACACGTAGAGATCCGGCGTTAATTCCCCGCCGCCTCTTACCGGAATTAACTGTTCATGAATCCTCCCGGAATACTGGTACCGCGTCCTGTCAAAAACCCTCGCGATATACTCCCGCTGATAATTTATCTGCCCGTTTTGCTCTATCTGATTGCGCCTTACAACGCGTCCGATCTTTTCAAAGCCGTTCAAAAAAAGCTTTTCCAGCGCAGCCAAATCCATATTCTCAACCACCTCGTCGCTGTCCAGCACAAAAACGATATCGCTCTGTGCCAGAGAGACGGCATAATTTTTGGCGGCCGCAAAATCATCGCGCCACATAAAGGTATCCTTCTTTAATTTAAATTTCTTTTTACTATTTCTTTCCCAATCTCTCAATATCTCAAACGTATTATCAGAAGAGCCGGTGTCTACAACGACAACTTCCGTCTCAAAATTCCCAAGCGCGCGCAGGCAACGGTTTAGCTTCTCGCCTTCATTTTTCGTAATAATACAAATCGACAGCATAAAATTTCCCCTCAGCAGCTATTTTCTGTTATAATACAGACAACATATATTATATCGGTTTATTGAAAAAGAAACAATAGGCGGTTTGAAACATGAGGTGCTTATGAAGATTTTATACTATTACTGGGGTGAAAATTCTGCAAAAGACATTACGGACACATTTTCAGAACTCGGACACCATGTGACCATTTTCAAATTTCCCCTCGCCAACTATCTCGCAGACGACCGGTTCTCCCAAGCGCTTTCTTCTGAATTGGAAAAGAAGGGGTATGATTTTATATTTACATTTAATTATTTTCCGGTCGTTTCGGATACCGCGGAAAAACATTCCATAAAATACGCGTGCTGGGTTTACGACTGCCCGCACTTTACGCTTTTCTCCAAATCCGTATCCAATTCGTGCAATTACATTTTTCTGTTCGATCAAAATATGGTCTCGCAGACGCTGGCCGCCGGTGCAAAAAATGTCTTCCATCTGCCGCTGGCCGCACATACGACACGCATCGGGCGTCAGCTCAACCTCTCGCCCGAATCGCCCCAAAAACCAGAGAAATATTTAAACGAAATTTCATTTATAGGAAGCCTTTATGAAAATAATATGTATGACAAAATCCATTTTTTACCGGAAGAATTGATCGGCTATCTGGACGGTATCATGTGCATGCAAAAACAGCTCTGGGGAATCGACCTTATCACCTCGATGATGGATAAAAAACTAACCTCCGCGCTTTCCGACTATATCAAATTAGAGCGCGATCAAAACATGCCCGATATGGACCGGCTGATCTTCGCCGATATGCTGCAGACAAAAATCACTTCCGACGAGAGAATTACCGCCATAAATCTTTTGACCGAGTTCTTTCCCGTCGCCCTGTACTCCGGCTCAGAGCGCTCGCTCTGTCCAAAAGCAGATTACCGCGGATATATCTCCTACAACGACGCAATGCCATATGTGTTTTTTCAATCTAAAATTAATTTAAATATCACACTCCGCTCCATCGCCTCCGGAATTCCGCTGCGCGCCATAGACATCCTCTCCTGCGGCGGCTTTCTGCTCAGCAATTTTCAGCCGGAGCTCGCCGAAAATTTCGAAGCGGGAACAGACTATATTTATTACGAAGATTTTGAGGATATGTTAAGAAAGGCCGACTATTACCTGAAGCATGAAAGAGAACGCGAGGAAATCGCCAGAAACGGATATGTAAAAATATGTCAAAATTTAACTTATACAAAACAAATCGAAAAATTAATATCCAGCATCACGACTAATGATAAGATTTGATTTTCCGTCATCATTTATTGCTGTAATTATCATTGATGCATTTTACGATATCGGAAATATCCTCCTCGACAGAATGAATAAACTCACTCTGCTTTGACCTGTTTTCGATAAACTCATTGGATGTCTCGATCAATTTATCTTCTAATTGCTGGCACCTTTGTTTTAATTCGTCATAAAACTCTCTCTTCGCAAAATAAAAATACATACATTGTTCCATCATTTCCATAAGCGTTCTGTTTATTTCGCGATAAGAACTCTTTAGCTTTCCATTATTATCAAACGAAAGCTTCTTCGCCGCGGAAGGTATTTTTTCAATAAAATAATCCTGAAATATTTTCTCAAAGAAAACAGCCTGAAGATTAATCGTATTTAACTTTTTCTGAAGAATCAGCGCCCAGAAAGAAATCAGCACAGAGATAACGGAAAGGACAAATGCAAACAAGGCGATCCGATCCGAGATATCCCATGCCGACAGCAAAGTCCCCGAATGAACCGCCTCTGTAATAACGACCGTCATATTCCGTATACCCGAATTGCGTACTCAATCTTTTCCATCACTTCCGGCCTGACGGAATGCAGCTCCATAATCTCCAGGGCGCGCTCTTTTCCATACTGCTCGCTTAATTCCCTGTAAATTCCCTGCACAAATGAACTTGCAACGTCTTCGATAATCTCCGGAATCTCTATAATATTTTTTTCCTCTATATCTATTTTACCTTTCACCTGCGCTATATACGTGTCTCTCCCAAAGCGATTCCCCGCAAGATTCGTAATTATTTTTTCAAACTGTAACTGAATTTGCTGTTTCGCCATACAATTCATCCTTTTCCCTCCTGTATACCAAAGTAAAATTATATCCTGTCCCGCACAGCTGCGTGGGCGATCGAAATATAACTTTCTCGTCCGGTATATGATCTATAAAATTTTTCTGCTGATTAAATCCTATCCAATTATCGGCATTATATTCCAGTAATTCCGGATAAAAAGCAATTCCGCGATTGCCGCTTAACACATAACAGCTGTGCTCCGCCGCATTTTTTCCCAGAGATTTAATCAACTGCGTCAATCCCGTCCCTCCGGTCTGCGTATCTCCCTTTCTGCCCGTAATCAAATCCTGAAAGGAAACGACATTAAAAAAATCCTGCTCGTCATAGTTCTTGTCAAAATGCTGCTTATGATTTTCATACGCCTCCTGTATGGCGTCGTAGCGCGCGGATTCTTTGTAATAATGGTTTCGTACCTTCTCTTTTATATCGTGTCCCAAGCACTTTGGAGAAAAGTTCAGGACAACCGTATTCACAGCTATGTATTTACCCGTCTCGTCGTCGTCCCGCGTATAGAAATCCTTTGAGATATCAACGTCGAGCAGGCAATCCGCGTCCGTGTGATCCCCGACATTATCCGCCAGCTCCGAAATAACCAACGCCAGCTGATCCGTATTTTTCTTTGTAATATTCGAGGTGAGGAAAAAAATCTTCAGATCTCCAAGAAGCTTGGAAACCCCGTCCCCTTTCAATTGATCCGAAGTAAAAACTCTTCTGAAATGCCTCTCATTCTGCTCAAAATGAAACTTCCGCTGATACAGCTCCTGGTTTTGCAGATAAAAGGATAATTTAGGAATCGTGGAATCCGACAATCCCTCCGTATTAATCGCGGTGCTCATATCCCCCCAGCCCAAACGCACCTCATATCCATATGTATGCACCAGATTATATAAAATCGCTTCAAACAAAATATAGGTCAACTTGTCAGCCGGCACAAACTTTTCACAGTAAATCACAATACCCCGGCACGCCTTTTTATAGTTGTGCGTAATAAAATATAGCTGCCTTGACAGATATGCAATCGTACTGCCGTTTATCTTTTCCCCCGACAGCCGAATCCCCGCTACGCCCCTTTTCCCAAGCTCAACATAGGTACGCTTTTTACCGCCGCTGTTCGCGCTGTACAGGCTGCTGCAATCAAACACTCCCCATCCCTCCCAAATTATTGCAAATAATTTCCTCTGCTGTGTACCCCTTTATTGTATCATCAAATAGAATGCACAGCAACAGAAATGTATTTCGTATCCGGCATTATTTCGGATTACGGTAGTTTTGTTCGATAGAATCAACAATCTTCTCGTTTCCCAGCATAAGCTGTTCATATATAATCTCCGTCCTGAGAACCCCCTCTACGGATAATTCATGATCGCGCGCCTTTATCATCCCCTTTAAGGATTCCATAAACTCTGACGACAGATGCGGATAATTCAACTCCATTCTCTTTAAAATGTGTAATGACTGCCGCTTATCATCATCGGAAACCGGCAATGTCTGAACAAGCAGACCGCCGCTCCTGGTTTTTATAATATGATAGCCGTCCGGCGCGATCTGCGCAATCACCTGCAAAATATCCTTCTTCGTCAACCTCACGGAACGAATTGCCATGCAAAAATGCAGGCCGAAACAAAACACCACAAAAGCCAGAGAGACAAGAAAGATCATATATGACGGATTGGATATTTTTACAGGGCTGTCCATAATGTTAATATCATGGTACAGCCCGATCATAATAATTACAACGCCCGCCGTCATAGAGGCAGCGGTCTTGATAAAAGCCTGGCGCGTCATCTCCCTGCGCAAAAGCTCCACATCCTTCTTTTCGAAATCAAAATAATTAAAATGTTTTTTCATATTCATCCAGTCTTCCTTCTCGGTCACATACAGCTCTTTCAATCCCTCCCCTATCGTCTACTATGACGGAAGTCTGCTTGAAAACTCCCACTTTAACTCCGCCGCAACTTCCAGCAGCTTCTTCGGATCGTCATCATTCATCTGCATAATCGCTACATCCAGCGTTGGCAGCGTTTTCTTCAGCTTCTCATTATTATACCCCGGCGACACCGTTTTCCTTCTTAACTTTCTCAACTTTTCAAGCATCTCAAGCGCCGGGAAATCTTCTTTTGCAATATGGCTCTCCAGACAGGCGTTCACCGCAAACGAATAAAACTGAAGCATCCCGTAATCCAGGGCGTAACGCAACTTTTTAAAATTAGGCAGGACATGCTCCTTCTCCCATGTACCCTTCATCGCTTCATACAAACTTCCACAGTACGACTCTCTGTCTCTCTTCTTCGACAACGAATCGTCCGTATTTTTATAATTGTAAATGATTTCCTTTAAATTTCCGATATTAAATGCAGTCGAAAACAAGAAATCCAGGAAATCAGAATCCTCAAGCATCGGCACGCGCTCGCGAAACCGCAAATGATATTTCTCAATCAATTCACGGCGCACAAGCTTGCTCCACAGATAACCGCCGCGCATAATCAGACGGCTGCGCTTCTTTGCATTGAGCACCCCGGTATCCTCATCCCCTGTATACAAGACGATCGTATCCTTCCCCTCATAGATAAACCCGCCGTCCACCATGTCGTAATCGCCTTCCTTTGCCTTTGCATACAGAAGCTCATACATCTTCGTATCCGGTACGTCGTCGCAATCCACGAAGCCGATATACTCTCCCCTTGCCGCGTCAAGGCCAAGATTGCGCGCCCCGCCGGCCCTCCTGTTATCCGGGGACGCAATCACTCTCACGCGGTCGGGATACTGCCTCTGGCACTCCCTTAAAATTGCAAGGCTGTTGTCCGTAGAACAATCATCAATAAAAATAATCTCAATATCCTCCAACGTCTGATGAGCCAGATTTCCCAGGCATCCCTGAAACTGATGTTCCCCGTTATAGACCGGCACAATAACCGACACCTTTTTCGGCGGTCTGCCTTCATTCAAATAATCATAGAGCGAAAGCTCTCCGAGGATATCCGCCTCAATAATAGAAAGCGCCGTATCCGATATCGGAAATTCCGCAAAATAAGCGGCTCCGTTTTCCCGCACCCCGTCCTTATGCCGCTGCACAAGCGTCCTCGTATTTTTGTAATGCTCCAGCAAAAGCGGCAGCTCCCTTGAAAAACTCAACATGCCGTCCTCGCCCCGTTTTGCCTCCTCATGCATAATATAGAGAAGCATCTCAATCATCGGAATCTCCCCGCGAATATCCGACGCATTCTCCCTGATATCGGGGCGGAGCTTCAGATAACCGTAAAACAATTCCTTCGCCTGTCCGATTTCCCCCGCGGCAATCAGGCTGGTCATCGCCTGTTTAAACTCAATCGTCTCCGCCTTTTCCGAAGTAATCCCGATTCGACATTCCCTGCGGCGGTATCCTCTGGCCGCAATCCAGACGTAAAGCATGACCTCGGAGAGGAAACCGTAAACGCGCTTATGATACAGATCATAATCAGAAACGTCGATCTTATCCGACGCCTCCGCAAAAATGTGAAACAACCAGTCGCAGTATTCGTCAAATTTTTCTTTCGTCGTCACCATCAAATTTCCGTAGCAGCACTTATCATCCGCCATCACCTGCTCAAACGCCGAATAATCCTTCGGATACAGCTTCTTTAACGCCTCCCCCACCGCGTTTATATCCGCAATATTGTGCGCCCTTGCAAAATTCTCCCGGTTGCTCCCGCCACTTGAGAGAAAATCGGACGTCAGGACATCGCAGTCCGCCAGCGCG
The DNA here is from genome assembly GCA_947383215.1 of uncultured Roseburia sp. Taxonomy (GTDB): domain Bacteria; phylum Bacillota; class Clostridia; order Lachnospirales; family Lachnospiraceae; genus Roseburia_C. Next base: position 103,657 of record CANDCP010000002.1, on the reverse strand, counting down.
GCCTCATAATCCGCCTGCGCCATAAAACGGCTCCCGTCCTCTGTAAGAAAATACCTCCTGTAATGACAAATCCCAATTACGTCGGCCTCCGTCTCATTCTTCCATATCCAGTATAACCCGGTCAGCTCTCCGTAAAGCGGGTTTAAATCAGAAATATGTTCTCCCGTATCGTCCCCCATATAACCGAGATCATCGGAAATCGCTTTTCCGACGTGCATCGGAACGTATACCGGATCCTCCGGCTTTTGAAATAACTTATGGGTCATCGTATATATTTTAACATTCATCTGTTTTTTCCTCCTGAAGATCTCCCAATATCGCAAGGAACTCATCCGTGCGCCGCTCCCACGTATGCAAACGCCGGCCTTTTTCACAGCCCGCCCTCGCAATCTGCCGCCGCAGCTTCTCATCCGCAAGGATTCCCTTTATCCTGTCCGCCAACACGTTTACTTCCTTTAAATCGAACAGCAACATCTCTTTCCCGTCGACAAAATTCTCTGTCAGATAATCGCTCACATCCGACACCGCCACCGTCCCGCACAAAAGCATATTTGCAATGCGCTCGGTAAATCCTCCCTTATGCCATGACATAACGTTTAACGAAACCTTAGAATCCTTCCAGACTTCTATGCTCTCCTCCACCGTCACCTGCGGATGGCAGATCAAACCGTCAAACCGCGTCAGCGGACTTTTTTTCCAGCTCTCCCCGTAAACGTGGATCGTAAGACCCTCCTCGAGAAGCGTTTGCATCACTTTTTCCCGATAATAAGTCATAATCGCAAAACAGACCTGCTTCAGATCGAACAGTACGTTCTTAAAATCCTCGTCGCCCAGCGAAATCCCATAATCCGACAAGGCCTGCATAAACGCCTCCTCCGCGCGAAGCTTTGGATTTTTCTTCATAATCAGCAGAAAACGATTTGCCAGATAACGCTCCTTTGTCTTCGTATTCCGGATAAACGCAAGACGCTCCCTGTAATCGTACCACGTTCCGACAAACGTCACGTCAAGGTTTCTCGCTCTCTCCCACAAATCCGCCCCGCCCCCGTCATCGTTCCCTGCCGGCGGCAGAAGATAGCACGCCTTTACCCGGTCCCCAAAATACCGCGTCACAAAATTCTGATAATCTTTCCCGTGCGTGAAAATATAATATTCCTTCGGGCCCTGCTCTAAATGCTCCTTCATCCAGAGCGGATGATCGAATATAAAGTGAAACTTCGGCCCGTCTATACAGTCATGCACATTTCTCCCGTCCTGCAAATGCACCGAAAACAGATACGTCTGAAATCCCACGACCGCCTGATAAGTACGCCCGATCAGCTCCAAAAGACCCTCCGCGCCCTTTTCCCCGATATGATATACCTCTACATCCTTTCCCGCTCTCCTAAGCGCCGCAATAAACGCATCCGCAAAAGAATCGAGTACGCGGTAGCAGGTGTCGTCCCCCCGATACACAAGAATCGGACAGCGCTTTCTGTAACGCGCCGTAAATTCGCCTTTTCGTCCGATCATCTGCTCCAAAAATACCGTTCCATCCTCCACAAAACCGATCTCGTCGGCCTGCCGCAAAAGCTCCTCCACGCGGCGGTTAAACGTCCCCTCCCGCTGTAATTTCCCCGCGTTCAGTCCCACTTCAAAACATTGATCCTTATATTCCAGCCAAAGCTGCCGACACATTTCGGCTTCCGAACCGTCCGCAAATACGTCGCTCCATTGTCCGATTTTTCCTTCCCCAAGCAACTCCTTGTATTGCCGCATACAAAGCCTTCTCTCCCAGCCGGAGCGCTTTACCGCAAACAACTCCCGCATCAGACCGCAGTCGCATACCCACAGATACGGATTATCGTACTGATTGAAGCCGAACCGTTTTAATTCGGCATACATCCTGCCATAGACGCCCTCCGGGATCTCGCCCCACTCGAGATATGCGCCGAGCAAATTCATCACGCAGTAACTCTTTAAAAACTTTGCCAGAATTTCTGTCCGAAAACGCCCAAGCAGCCCGCGCGCCTCATACTCCCTCATCAGAAGAATCTGTATCTGCATACTCTGCAGCAGATTCTCCTCCGTCACATGGTTTGAGCTTGATCCGCCGCGGTTAACATAGTGATAAAACGGCTTTCCAAAAATATAGTAGCTGCCAATTTCGAAATTTACAAGCGACTGCCAATAATTGTCCTCATAAAAAGTGCCCTCCGGAAAGTACAGCCGCTTTTCCCTAATCCGGTCAAGCCTGTAAATCCTCGCGCCAAAATGCGTGTTTGTCCCAAGCAAAATCAGATTTTTTCTTTCCTCGCCGTTATTTACGAACACGGCCCTCTCTTTGATCAGCGTATCCTCCACCGGCTGAAGCGCCGCGCTCCCGTCCTCTAAAACCGTTTCGTTAAAATAACCGCCCCCGGCCATATCGCAGCCAAACGCCTCCGCGGCCTGATAAAGGCTCTCATACATATCCGGCTCCACATAATCGTCCGCATCAAGAAATCCCACGTATTTCCCCGTGGCATAAGATATTCCGATATTTCTGGCAGCGCCCTGTTTTTTGTTCTCCTCAAGATTCACGACCATAACCTGACCCGGATAGCGCTTCTCAATCGCGAGAAGCTTCTCCGCCGTCGCGTCCACAGAGGCGTCGTTTACAAAAATCAGTTCCAGTCCCTCCATACCGATTGTCTGCGCAAACAGTGACGATGCACACTTTTCTATGGTTCCCTCTGCATTGTAGCATGGAATGATGATACTTATTTTTGCCATACGCCCTCCCTGGCTCTTTTGCCCGCTCTTTTTTATTATATCGGCGAATACGCCAATTTCCTTTATTGGGTTTACTTTATTTTCAACAATTATTATAATACACTTATAGGATTCCGGTGTCAAAAGTCCCTTTTGAAACCATAACTCTATCCGTGCGCAAATGAGTACGTACCGTTCAGGAGGCAAACCAGATTGAAAATATTATTTTACCGTTACGGGAGCATCTGTGAACCCGATATCATAGACGCTTTCCACGAATACGGATTTGAGATAACAGAAGTTACCACGGAAGTATATACAAAAAACTTTCCGCCGGCAGAGGGCGTCGCCCTTGTCAGTCGGATACTTATGGACACTCCGCACGACGCGGTGTTCACGATCAATTTCTTTCCGTTTATCGCGGAAGTGTGCAATATTATGAAGCTGCGATACATCAGCTGGATCGTAGATTCCCCGGTGCTGGAACTTTATTCCCCCGCCGTATCAAATCCATGGAACCGAATCTTTTTGTTTGACCGCAGTCTGTATCATGAAATTTCTCCAATGAACCCCGACTGTGTTTTTTACCTGCCTCTGGCCGTAAATGTCAACCAAAAACAGAACGCGATCAAAAACGCGCCTGTGTCGCAGAGAAAAAAATATGCCTCCGACCTTTCCTTTGTCGGCTCGCTTTATACCGAAAAATGTCCGTATCAGGACCTGGAAAATCTGCCGGGACGCCTCCTGGGATACTTCGACGGACTGATCGAAGCGCAGCTGTTAGTCTACGGATATTATTTTATCGACGACATTCTTAAGGATGAGGACATCCAAATTTTTAAGAAACATGCGAAGCATTTTCCGAGCCTGCCTTACGCTTCTTCGCTTACCGACCGGGTTATCGTCTCTCAGTTCTTCCTCGGGACGCAAGTAACCGTCTTAGAGCGCGAACGGCTCTTAAAGCGGCTCTGTACAGAGTTTTCTGTCGATTTATATACCGGAAGCGATACCTCAAAGCTTCCCGGTATCCGCGCAAAGGGGCTGGCGACGACGATGGGCGAGATGCCTCTTATTTTCCATGAAAGCCGCATCAATTTGAATTTTACTGCAAAATCCATTCGAAGCGCGCTTCCGCTTCGAATCTGGGATATTTTAGGCTGCGGCGGCTTTTGCCTTACCAATTACCAGTCTGAGCTTCCGGAATACTTCACGATCGGAGAAGAAATCGAAACCTACTCCAGCGAGGAAGAATTGACGGAAAAATGCCGTTATTACCTGGAGCACGAGAGCAGGCGAAAAGAAATCGCAAACAATGCCTACGAAAAAGTCGTAAACTGCCACACCTACATCATCCGTCTGTGCGAGTTAATGGAGCTCGCCTTTGCACGTTAACCATATCGGATTCATCACAAAAGGAGACGCAAAATGGCAAAAAAAATACTGTATTTAGACTGGCCCTGCTTTGGAAAAGAAGATATTCTGGAAACTTTTTCGGATTTCGGATTCCAGACCGTGCCATTCTTTCACGAAAATTACACAGAGCGAAAAGACGCCTCTTTTGACAGCGCGTTTGATAAAGCGGCGGCGGACGATTTTTCCTTTTGTTTTTCATTCAATTATTATCCGCTTGTATCGGAAGGCTGCAAGCGCCGCGGCATCCCCTATATCTCCGTTATTTATGACAGCCCGCAGGTCGCCGTCTACTCCTATACCATCATCAACCCGAATAACTATGTCTTTATTTTTGACAGCGAGCTATATACAAGGCTGCAAAAAGAAGGGATCCAGACCGTATACTATATGCCGCTTCCCATCAACCCGAAGCGCATTGCGCGCACCTTAAAGACAACGCCCGCAAACATGGACCGATACCGGTGCGACGTTTCCTTCATCGGCTCTCTCTACCACGAGGATCACAACTTCTTCGACCGGTTGAAAGGCGTCAACGAATATACGGCCGGCTATCTTGAGGGAATTATGGACGCGCAGCGCAAAGTCTCGGGATACAATTTTATTGAAGAAGTCCTCTCCAAAGATATTATCGCGGAAATGCAGAGGGTGACGGACTACAAAGTCGACCGCTACGGCGTACAGTCCTTAGAATATGTATTTGCAAACTATTTTATCGACCGCAAAATCACGCAGACGGAGCGCACAGACTTGTTGTGCGCGGTAGCCGAAAGGTTCCCTCTAAAGCTGTTTACTCTGGATAAAAACGCGCCCGTCCCGAAAGCCGCCAACATGGGAACCGCAGATTATTATAAAGAAATGCCACATATTTTCAGGCACAGCAAAATCAATTTAAACATCACGCTGCGCAGTATCACAAACGGCATTCCGCTGCGCTGCATGGACATTTTAAGCTGCGGGGGATTCCTGCTTACAAATTACCAGAACGACCTTGTAATGCATTTCTCCCCGAATGAGGACTTTGTCTATTACGAGGACAAAACGGATCTGTTAGACAAAATTGAATATTATCTCTCCCACGAAAAGGAACGCGGTGAAATCGCCGAAAACGGCTTTCGCAAAGTCTCGCGGCAATTTACATATGAAAATTGCCTGCGGGAGATACTTGAGCTTGTATTTCCCGCAGACAACTGATCTGTCATACCAAAGGGATCGCGGCTGCCTCCGACGCTACAAATGCAGCACGCGGTCCTTTATTTCCTGTGTTCTTCCCTGATTCCAATATTGCGTGCCGATATAACCGCAGGTTCTCCTCGCGACATTCATCTTTTTTTGGTCTCTGTTGCCGCAGTTAGGACATTCCCACACAAGCTTCCCCTCGTCATCCGTCACAATTTTGATTTCTCCGTTATACCCGCATTCCTGGCAGTAATCGCTCTTTGTGTTCAGCTCCGCATACATAATATTATCATAAATATACTGCATAACGGCAAGAACCGCATCCAGATTGTCTTTCATGTCCGGCACTTCCACATAGCTGATCGCGCCGCCCGGTGAAAGCGCCTGAAACTGCGCTTCAAATTTTAGTTTCTCGAACGCGTCAATCTCCTCCGTCACATGGACATGGTAGCTGTTTGTGATATAACTCTTATCCGTCACTCCCGGAATCACCCCAAAGCGCTTCTGCAGACACTTTGCAAACTTATAGGTCGTCGACTCTAACGGCGTGCCGTACACGGAAAACCCAATGTCTGTCTCTTTTTTCCACCGCTCGCACGCATCATTTAAGCGCTGCATCACCGAAATCGCAAACGGCGTCCCCCGATCCGAATCCGTATGGGACTCCCCGGTCATATACTGTGTACACTCGTACAAACCCGCGTACCCCAAAGAAATCGTGGAATATCCTCCATACAAAAGCTTATCAATCGTCTCTCCCTTTTTTAACCGCGCAAGCGCCCCGTATTGCCACAAAATCGGCGCCACGTCCGAGGGCGTTCCCTTGAGCCTCTCATGACGGCACATCAGCGCACGATAACAAAGCGCAAGCCTCTCGTCAAATATCTTCCAGAAAAGCTCCATATCCCCGCCGCTGCTGCACGCAATATCCACCAGGTTTAACGTAACGACGCCCTGGTTAAACCTGCCGTAATATTTCGGGTTTCCCTGCTCGTCCTTATACACGCTTAAGAAGGACCTGCAGCCCATACACGGATAACAATTCCCGTCCTTAGCCTGCTTCATAACCTTTTCGGAAATATAGTCCGGTACCAGCCGTTTCGCGGTGCATTCCGCCGCAAGCTTCGTCAGATACCAGTACCTGCCGCCCTCTCTTACATTGTCCTCTTCCAGCACGTAAATCAATTTCGGAAACGCAGGCGTAATATAAACGCCCTTTTCATTTTTCACGCCGAGAATCCTCTGGCGCAGCACTTCCTCGATAATTGTCGCAAGATCCTCTCTCGTCTGCCCCTCCGGCACTTCATTCAAATACATAAACACGGTCACAAACGGCGCCTGACCGTTTGTCGTCATCAGCGTGATAACCTGATACTGTATCATCTGAACGCCGCGGCTGATCTCCTCCCTCACACGCAGCTCCGCAACCGTATTGATCTTTTCCTGATCCAGCATAATCCCAGCCGCTCTATACTCCTGCTCTACCTGACGCCGGAATTTCCTGCGGCTCACCTCCACGAACGGCGCGAGATGCGACAGCGAAATACTCTGCCCGCCGTACTGGGAACTGGCAATCTGCGCAATACTCTGCGTCGCAATATTACATGCCGTCGCAAAGCTTTTCGGCGAATCGATCATCGTCTCGCTGACGACCGTCCCGTTGAAAAGCATATCCTTTAGATTCACCAGACAACAGTTATGCATATGCTGCGCAAAATAGTCCGCATCATGAAAATGAATGATTCCCGCGTCATGCGCCTCGACAATCTCCTGCGGCAGCAGAAACCGCCTCGTAATATCTTTGCTGACCTCCCCCGCCATATAATCGCGCTGAACGCTGCTCACGGTAGGATTTTTGTTTGAATTTTCCTGCTTCACTTCCTCATTTTTACACGCTAAAAGCGTCAGAATCTGGTCGTCCGTGGAATTGCTTTTTCGCACCAGCGCCCGCTTATAGCGGTATGTAATATAATTTCGCGCGACCGTATAAGCGCGCTGATTCATAATCTGATTTTCCACCAAATCCTGAATTTCCTCAACCGTCAGCGCCCGGTTCATCCCTGCGCATAAAGCTTCTACCGTCTCCCCAATCAGTCGAATCTGTCCGTCGCTCATTCTTTCGCTCTCAACAACGCTCTCATTTGCCTTTATCACCGCAGCAAGAATCTTCTCTTTATCAAATACTGCTTCCGTTCCGCTTCTCTTAATAATATTCATTCCAATCCCTGCCTTTTATTTCCGTTATAATCCCAGTTCCTTTTTCACCTGCGCGATTGCCTCTCTCTCGTCAAAATGATATTTCACGCCTTTAATTTCCTGGTAATCCTCATGGCCTTTCCCCAAAAGCACAATCATATCTCCCTCTCTCCCGTTTTCAATGCAATACCGAATAGCCTCTTTGCGGTCGTCTATCTCAATGTACGTCCCGTTGCTTTTCGCCAGTCCGATTTTGATATCATTATTGATATCGCGAATCTCCTCATCCCTCGGATTGTCGCAGGTGAGCACGCATAAATCCGCAAGCTCTCCCGTCACCTCCCCCATATCGTACCGTCTGAGCTTGGAGCGATTGCCGCCGCCGCCATACACGCAGATCAATCGCTTCGGCTTGTACTCCAAAAGCGTTGTCAACACACTTCTGGTGCTGACCTCATTATGGGCATAGTCGATAATCACCGTAAAATCTTTTGACACCGGAACCATTTCCACCCGGCCCTTCACCTGCACCTTCGTAAGCCCTCTTAAAATATCCTCATCCGAGATTCCCGCAAGATGGCAGGTCAGCATTGTCACCAGAGAATTATACACGGAAAAACGCCCCGGAATATAGACTCTGGCATACACATTCATACAGCCCGCCGTTGTAAAATGCATGCCGAGCTTCCTCTCTTCATCCAGAAAACCGATTGCGCCGGCCGTAAGATCCGCGTCCTCCTTACACGACAATGTTTTCAATTCACAGGTATGGCCGTGGAGCACCCTTTGCGCATGCTCGTCGTCAATATTTGCAATTCCCGTTTTACACTGGCGAAACAGCATACTCTTACACTCCATGTACTCTTCAAACGTCGCATGCTCCGTCGGTCCGATATGGTCCGGGGAAAGGTTTGTAAAAATTCCGTAATCAAATACAATCCCCGCAACACGGTCCATTTTCAGCCCCTGCGAAGAAACCTCCATCACCGCATACTCGCAGCCGGCGTCGACCATTGCGCGAAACATTTTGTGGAGCTCATACGACTCCGGCGTCGTATTTTTTGCCGGAATCTGCTTCTCTCCTATAAGCGCTCCGATCGTCCCGATAAGCCCGACCTTTTTTCCGGCCTCCTCCAAAACGCTTTTTATCATATATGTCGTTGTCGTCTTCCCCTTCGTTCCGGTCAGCCCGACGGTGACAAGCTCTCTGTGCGGATATCCAAAAAAAGCCGCGGACATCAATGCCAGAGCATGTCTCGCAGACTCCACAAGCAATACCGTTATTTCCTCCGGTATTCCCCCGGTTTCCTCCTCCCGCTCCGCCACAATCACAGACGCGCCCTTCTCCACCGCGTCTGCGATATATTTATGCCCGTCGGTTACCGTACCTACCATACAGACAAACATCGTGCCTTTCTCCAGCTTTCTGGAATCATAGACGATATCCGAAACCTCCGCCTCCATCGTCCCCTGAAGACATTTATATTCGACTTCCCTGCAAATCTGTGATAATCTCATTTTCTTTTCTCCTGTCAAAAATCTGATCTACAAAACCGCGCGCATAATCCGCCAAATCAATCCCGGCGGTCAATTATGCCGGAAGCATCGATCTCTCCCTCAAAAACCGTATGGCTCGGCCCGGTCATAAACATGTGGTTCGTCTCCTTATCCCACTCAATGAAAAGCGGTCCTCCAATCTGCTCTACGGTTACCGTTCTGTCGCACCGGCCGGTCAAAACCCCCGCGGTCACGGCAGTGCAGCAGCCTGTCCCGCACCCGATCGTCTCCCCGGTTCCGCGCTCCCACTCCCGGATTTTAATATAATCACGGCTCACAAGCTCCGCAAACGTAACATTCGTTTTATTTACAAAAAGCTCCGTCATATGTTCGATCTCCCTGCCGTACCGCTCCACGTCAAGCTCCGCCACACTCTCCACATACATAACACAGTGCGGATTCCCCCAGGAAACCGCCGTGATATAAAAGGTCTTGTCCAACACCTTTACCGGCTGCTCAACAAATTCGGCCAGCTTCGTCGCCACCGGAATTACCTTCGGATCAAGGCGCGGTTCCCCGATATCCGCGCGGATATTGGCGACAAAACCATGCCCGCCGGCAAAATTTTTCTCCGCGCAGGTCGGTTCTCTCTTCTCCACCGTCAAATTCAATCTCTGCATTCCCCCAAGCGTCTCTATCACAAGATCCGTCTTATTTGTCAGAGCGTGGTCGTAGACATACTTTCCGACGCTGCGCAGGGCGTTCCCGCACATTTCTCCCTCGCTCCCGTCGGGGTTGAACATACGCATACGAAAATCCCCCTTATCAGAAGGACAAATTAACACCATCCCGTCAGAGCCAACGGCAAAATGCCGGTCGCTCACAAACCTCGCAAGCTCCGGCAAATTCCGAAGTTCCTGATGAATCGCGTCGATATATACATAATCGTTTCCAAACGCCTGCATCTTTGTAAACTTCATCTCTATACCTCATTCATTGCACGGTCAAGATCCGCTATAATATCTTCTGCATTCTCAATTCCGACTGACATGCGCAGAAAACTGTCCGTAATTCCCAACGCCTCTTTCACATCCTTCGGCGTATCCTCATGCGTCTGCGTCGTCGGATATGTGATCAAGGTCTCCGTTCCGCCAAGACTCTCCGCAAACATAATCATATCAACATTTTTCAAAATTCTCTGCACCGTCTCAAAACAATCTACGGTAAACGAAATCATTCCGCCAAACCCCGTCGTCTGCTTCTTCGTCACCGCATAATCCTTGTGGTCCTCAAATCCCACATAATATACCTTTTTCACCTTCGGCTGCTCCCTCAACCACGCAGCAACCTTCCCCGCATTCTCATTGTGACGGTCCATACGCACGGCAAGCGTCTTAATCCCCCGCAGCACAAGCCAACTGTCCAGCGGCGCAAGCTGGCTGCCGTGGGATTTAATGTGAACATGAATTTTATCCGCAATTTCCTGGTTGTCCTTTACGACGACAATACCGGAAATCGTGTCATTGTGCCCGCCTAAATATTTTGTGGAGCTGTGCGTCACAATATCCGCGCCAAGCTTTAACGGCTGCTGAAAATATGGCGTCAAAAACGTATTGTCCACAACCGTCAATGCCCCCGCTTCTTTTGCAATCTTTGAAATCTCAGAAATATCCGCCACCTTCATCAACGGGTTTGTCGGCGTCTCGACAAAGAACATCTTTGTCTTTGGCGTAATTGCGGCCCTCACCGCCTGTAAATCAGACATATCTACATACGTATGCGTAATTCCGTATTTTCCGAACACATCTCCTACAATACGGAAGGTTCCCCCGTAAATATCGTCGGACAAAATTATATGATCCCCCGGATCAAGAAGCGAAAAAACCGACATATTTGCCGCCTGTCCGCTTGAAAATGCAAATCCTTTGATTCCGCCCTCCAAAATTGCCATGGTCCGCTCCAGCTCCTGCCTGGTCGGATTCTCCAGGCGGCTGTACGCATATCCCGTAGAATGCCCAAGCTCTGGGTGACGAAAGGTCGCCGCCTGAAATATCGGCATGCTGACCGCCCCTGTCAACGGCTCCGTTCCAAGCGCGCCGTGCACCGCCTTTGATTCAAAATGCAGCTCTTCCTTTGTACTGTAATCCGTATAATTGCTAAAATTTTTCATTGTATTACCGCCTTTCCGCCTCTTTCGACCTCTTCCGCTCCGTCTAAAATATACTCTGTTTTTATTATATAATATGTGCTCCCAAATAGCAATTTTGTAATTTGCTGTATTCATTATATAAGACATTATTTCATAATAATAGCAAAATAATGCTTTTCTGATTGCAAAAAATGCTATATACTTTTCACAGGTCACGCAGCACCGGAAAGGACATTTTATGGCAGAATACGAAAAGCAGGGATATTTAAATCAAAATTTCCGTATTTTTCATCTGGCAGACGAAAAACAACGGGAATTTTCCTACCACTACCACGATTTCAACAAAATTGTTATTTTTATCCGCGGGGACGTCACCTACTGCGTTGAAGGCAAGAGCTATGAACTATCGCCCTACGACCTGATCCTCGTTAACAGGGGCGACGTCCATCGGCCGATCGTCCACAGCCGACGCACTTATGAGCGAATCATCGTCTACATATCGCCGGATTTTCTCGACTCCTATAAACAGACCGACTATGATCTCGGTTTTTGTTTTATGAAGTCAAGGCTTGAAAAATCAAACGTTATGCGCATACCCTCTCTGAAAAAAAGTAAACTGTATCAGGTCTGTCGGGAACTGGAAGCCTCTTTTTCGGATACGGATTACGCCGGCAGGCTGTATCAGAATATCCTGTTTCTGGAATTTATGATACATCTCAACCGGGCAGCCGTCCACAATACGCTGGACTTTCCGGCCACAGCCGACGCAAACGACAAAATCCTATCCGTGCTGGCCTATTTAAACGAACACCTGACGGACGATATCACCATTGACTTCCTCTCCGATCGCTTCTACACCAGCAAATATTATCTGATGCACTCTTTTAAGGCAGAAACCGGATATACCATCGGTTCTTATCTCACCGCCAAACGCCTTCTTCACGCGAAAGGGTTAATTCACAACGGAATGTCTGTCACACAGGCCTGCTTTGAATGCGGATTTAAAAACTATTCTACTTTTTCACGGGCATACAAAAAAAATTTCGGCGTATCTCCCACACGCCAATAACCGGGGATGTACCACACCCCCGGTCCGTCAAACGCCTTCCCCTCTTCCGGGCTTACTGCCCGCCCGAATAAAACGGGAAAAAGACGCGGCTTTTATCCTGATCAAAAATATTATTATACTGAAGCATCTCATACTGCCGCAATATACTCTCCTCGGGCGACGCGGCAGAATCCTCGTAATGTCGGAATACCCCATACTGCTTTGAATAGTATGCCCTGGAATTCATCGCGGGAACGGACTCCATCAGCTCTTTTAAAAATCTGTTATAGGCCGGAAGCTCAATATCGGCTTTTTCCAACGCCATCGTCGAGAGAAAATTGAGGCTCGTCAGCTCTACTTCTCTCTCCTCGCTCTCATAATTCGTCCAGATGAAAAACGGAACCGTAAACAAATCTTCCAGCTGCTTTAACGACAATCCGGAAAGTCCTTTTCCGTTCAGCTGCCGATAAAACTCTGAGTTCAGACCCGGCTGATGGTCGCCAAAAAAGACAATCTCTACTTTTTCATCCACGCCCTCAAAGTAAGAAATCAATTTCTCCAACGCCTTATCGCTCTCATTGACAATTGTCAGATATTGGTTCACATCGCTATAATAGCCGTTTGTCATCTGTATCGTATGCATCAGATCCGGATAGAAATCCGTGTAGCCGCCATGATTCTGCATCGTCACACTCATAATAAACAGCTTTTGCGCCTCTTCTTTGTCCTCAAACTGCTGTATTATCTTATCATAAAGCTCCTCATCGGTAATATAAGCGCGCAGCGTTTTATTTTTATTAAAATCGCTGATAAAATGCATCTCCTCAAACCCCATCATCGGATAGACTTTATTCCGGCTCCAGCCCGTCTCAAAATAAGGGTGCATTGCAAGGCATTTATATCCTCTCTCCTTAAGCGTAGAGACCAGAGAATATGTATCGCCCGACAGATACTGCTGATACGCCACCGACCCGCTCGGCAAAAACGCCATGGAATTTCCGGTCAAAAACTCCCACTCTGAATTCGGCGTCTTAGCTCCGTATACGGAAGCGAGCGCATAGCCCCTCACCGTATTCTCACGCAGAGAATCCAAAAACGGAGTTACCGGCTCATTCGTCTTCAACGGTCCGATTTTCGAAAGATCGGCGAAGGATTCATTCATTATCACAATAATTGTAGGATCATCCTTCGAACCCTCCTGCTTCGTCTCGCCGAACTGCTCCTCCAGGCCGCTTATCTGCTCCGCGGAATATCCCTCGGGCTTCTTCACAAAAGAATCCCGGACGCTCAAGATAAAATTCAGAATATAGCCGTTCCGGTAAGTCCCCTTCTGCTCCCATGACTCGGTCACCGTTCTCTCCGTCTTTACCGCAACATAACTGCAACAGACAATCGCCGCCGCCAGCCCGGCAAGCCTCGCCATCCACTTATGCTGCAGCTCTATATTTACCTTAAGCATCAAGGCCACATAGCATATGGCCATTATAATGACATAAACAGCCCTTTCATCCAGCTTAAACTCATACTGCGCCGCCACGCTCAGCCCGGTCGACGCCGCTTTGACATCTCCGAAGGAAAACTCATTTCCTCTAAACTGATAGACAAAATAGTTGATTCCTCCCAAAATAAGAAGCAGAATATTTCCCGCAATACAGGAAATTTTTGCGCGGGCCGTAATAATCAGGATAACCAGCATTAAAACAAAGGCGCACAAAATATTCAGCCTGAAGCGGTTCGCGCTAAGCCGCCCACGATTCGCCTGCTCCAGTAAAAGATACTGTACCATACACGTTGTAACCCACGCGCCAAACAGCAAAAGCAAAGCGGCCCAAAGCGCATTAAATTTCTTCACCTTCTCCGGAACCGAAACCTCGACGCTCTGAATCAAAAAAAATACCGCGCTGCCGACAAACGCAAATACAATATTTACTTTAGAAGTAATACAAAGAGACAGCATAACGGCGAAAGCAGACCCCGTCAAAATACACGCCTTTCGCTGAAGTTCAAACTTTACTTTCATATTGCTCTTTCATCCCTATCTTATATTTTGATTTCGCCTTTCGCATATCATTCTATGCGGAATGTACAGAATTTACTATACCGCACGCTTTCCATTTTTACAAGATAGTTCACAAAATCTTAACTTTCTATTTATAAAGCATTTCATTTATCCGGTCCTCAAACCGAAAATCCCGCTCTATCCTGAGGCGCCCGGCAGCTGCTATCCGCCTTCTCTCCTCCTCGTGCTCCAGAAAATACCGGACAATCTCAGGTACCTCCTCTACATCCTGATAAATAACAAGTTCCTCCCCCGCCTGAAAATATTCCGCCAATTCGCTCTGATAATTTGTGACAAGAAACCCCCCGCAGGCTAAGACGTCCAGAACGCGAAGCGGTATTCCCGTCCGGATCGTTTTCAGCGATATATTTAAGTTCACCTTCGTATTCGAAAAAACCTTGGGCATCCCGGTATAATAATCCACATACCCCATCTGTGTTACACCGGAAATCTCCTCCGTCTGATTCGGCGCATACAGCTTTACTTCAAAATATTTCGCCAGTTCCCCAAGGATCGCCCGTCTTTCTCTGCCCGTGACCTCGCAGGCAAGCATATATTCCAACTCGCGTTTCTCAATACGGACCCGTCCCCCCGACGCCCGGGCATATGACGCGTTCATACTCTCAAGCAGCTCCTCCGTAATCATATCCGGCAAAAGGTACGCCCCGTACAGTTTCATCTGTGATGCAAGAATCCCCTCAAGATACCCCCGCGTCCAACCGTCAAGCGGCGTCATGTAATGAGAATACTCCGTTTGATAAAGCTGTCCGACCATTGCAGCCTGAGACTGATAGACGGCGTTATGATTGTTTATACTTTCCGAAAAAACAAGCGGATCCGCCGCAAGCGGCATATACCGCGCGTCGATCCCCCGCTGCCTGTACTCCTGCGCCTGGCCTCTGTCGAAAAAATAAAGCCGGTTGCACTCTTTCTTCAACGGCTCTACCGCACGAATATGAATCGGCGAATCATACACCCAGCAAATATAAAGCATTCCCAGCTCCTCGCACACCTGCGTGATTAAGGGCGTATAATTCACGGAAAATACCGCGCGATACGCCTGCGAACAAAGCTCGTCCCTTAACCTCTGTTGAAAAACGGGATCGCTCTCCCAATTCTTAAGCTGATAAAAAAATGTATGAAAGGGGATTTCCAGTTTTTTCATCGCCCGTTCAATCCCTCTTCCCATAAAAGAATTCCACTGCCAAAATAATATCTTCCCTGCCATAATCCCTCTCCGGCAACCGCCGTCATACTAATAAATTTATATTCAACAAAAAGAGCCGCGTACGTCGGCTCTCTCTGTTGACATGTATAAAGTTTTACTTTTTGAATAATGATTAACCAAGTAAGGACAATACACCCTGTGTTGACTGATTTGCCTGTGCAAGCATAGACTGTCCAGCCTGTGCAAGGATCTGATTCTTCGTGTAGTCAACCATTTCTTCAGCCATATCTGTATCACGAATCTGGGACTCAGCAGCCTGTGTATTCTCTGCTGTCGTATCCAGGTTGGCAATTGTATGCTCTAATCTGTTCTGTACAGAACCGAGAGTAGATCTCATAGCAGATACTTTCTCGATAGCTGCCTGAACATATGACATTGCAGCACCAGCAGCGCTGAATGTGGATACGTTGATCGCATTGTAGATAGGTGTCGTTGTGGTAACAGTTGAGCTAACGCTCTTGATAACTGTCGTTCCGTTTGCTGCGCTAACAGAACCGCTGTTTTTAATTGTTGTAGAACCAACTTTCAAAGTTGTGTTCAATGTAGCAACAGATGTTGCACTTCCAGCTCCGAACAAAGCGCCTGCAGACATAGATGTAATAGAAATCTGAATTGTCTGTCCGCTTAAGGAACCAACCTGAAGGTTCTTTCCTGTGAAGTTTCCATCTAACAGGTTCTGCGTATTGAACTGTGTTGTAGACTGGATTCTGTTGATCTCAGATGCCAACTGGTTCATCTCAGACTGGATAGCGTTTCTATCAGCCGTTGTATTTGTGTCGTTAGCTGCCTGTGTAGCCAGCTCGTTCATACGCTGTAAGATAGAATGAGTCTCGTTCAATGCACCTTCAGCTGTCTGAATTAAGGAAATACCATCCTGTGCGTTAGAAGAAGCTTTCTTTAAGCCTCTGATCTGGCTTCTCATCTTCTCGGAAATGGAAAGTCCTGCTGCATCATCTGCTGCACGGTTGATTCTGTAACCGGAAGATAACTTCTCTGTTGATTTTCCCTGTGAACCTGTTACGATACCTAACTGTCTGTTAGAGTTCATTGCCTGTAAATTGTGCTGTACTACCATAATATATTCCTCCTTGAATATTTTGCAGCGTCCATGCTGCAGATTTTGTTTTGTTAGTGTGACCACTCTCAACCGTACGTTTTGAGGGCGGTTCACCAAGTAACACTTTGTTTACTTGTTATATATATCGGACTTTCGCCTCGATACTTTATAGTAAAAAGTAAAAAAATTACTTTTTATTATCAATGAACTGCGGACTGTTTTCCGTGTTCTTCATCATACTGCTGTAATACTGCCGGACCGCCTTCTGGCTGTCCCTGACATTCTTTACCTGTTTGCGGACGTCGTCAAACTTCGCCTGCGCTTGCTGCTTATTCCGCTCTTCCTGCGCGCCAATCTCATTGCCGCACGCCATAATCTTCCGAATCAGCTCCTGCATCCTGGCAATCTGCGGCGCATATTTGCTGCGGTCATTATTCAGCTCTTCGCGGACTCTCTCATACACGCGCTCAAAACCGCTGTCTAAAAGATTCAGCTGTTCAATCAGCTCCCCCTTACTGTTAATATTCTCCTCAAAATCATCCGGATCCAGATTTGGGTCTTTCAGTTGACGCTTTTGCAGATCATTCAATCTTCGAATTTGCTCTAAAACCCGCAGTTTCTTTTCCAGGCTTTGTATCATGATACTTATATATTCTGCTTCCACCTGATATCCTTTCCCCATCTCTTATGAAATGGAAACATTCTGCTCCTGCGAATGCGGCGCCTTCTGCATAACTTCTTTCCATGTGTCCCGCAAAATGCGCAGATGTCCCAGCACCTCTTCCAAAATATCTTTGTCTTTTTTCATATTTGCTTCCGTCAGTCTTCTCTGAAGATAATTGTATACATTATCAAACTCACGGGCAATGGGATATTTATGGTTTAAAGTCGCCTGAAACTCCGTGATAATATTCTCCACTTTCTGAATATTATTGTTCGCCTTTTCGATGCTGTTCTCCTCAATTGCCATAATCGCAATATTACAGAACTTGATCGCACCCTCATACAACATCAGTGTAAGCTCCGCCGGCGATGCTGTCATAATCTTATTATTTGCATAAGCTGCATAGCCATTGTTATGAATCATGATACACCTCCCTGTTATTCATCAGATTCTTTTTATCCATCATTAAGCGAACAGATTTCCAAGCGCGGACTGCTGGCTTTGCAGTTTTGCAAGCGCCGTCTCCATAGCGGCAAACTTCTTATAATAAGAGTCCTCCATGGCAGCCAGCTTATCTTCCCACTTAATGATCGTATTTGTATAATCGCTGTATTCAGATGCCATCTCCTTGTCGTTATACACATTGTAAATACTCTTCATTGACGTGGATTTCATCTTTTTATCAATCGCCTTATACAAACCGTCCGTCAACTGCTGCATAAACTGCACGACCGAATCCGGATCTTTCTTCAACGCTTCCATCAATTTATCCGCCTTAGCGGCAGTCGCCGTATCTTCCTGGTCGCCGTCAATGTGGAACGCATAATGCTCATTCTTTTCCGCGTTCAGATATCCAAGCGTGGAAATACCGAATGAAGCCAGGCTGTAATTCTTTCCGTTAATGTTGAACTGCTTTGACATAGCGGCTGTCATCGCATTCAGGACACCGCTCAACGTATCGTCGCGGCGAAGCAGGGAACCTTTTATTTTGTCCTCCCACTTCTCGATGTCTTTCTCATTCATCGCCTCTTTTTCTTCGTCTGTCAGCGGCTCATAGCCCTTCGCCGATTCAGCGTTGAACAGCGACGTCATTTCATTGATCAGTTCATTGTAACTGCTCAGGAATTTTTTAACCTTATCATACAGGCCGGACACATCATTGTCAACCGAAAGAGAAACTTCGCCGTTTGTCTCGCCGATTGCCGTGATCGTCAATCCGTTTACTTCAATCTCATTGGAGCTTGAGGTGTACTCCGCCCCGTTTAATATAATCACCGCATCCTGCGCGTTTACTTTACTCGCGCCCTCGCTGTAAGACGGATTCAAAAGCGCCTCTCTTGCGGCGTCTACCCTTCCCGCCAGGTATTCTGCTGATTCCGTATCACTCAGCAGCAATGCGTGCTTATCAATAAACGCCTGGTTTTCTTTTATCGTGTCGCTCCAGCCGCTCTTAAGACCGTCCAGAGAGCCGTCGCCGTAAGCGGTCTGAATCTGCGTTACCTCTGCGGCATTCGCCGGATCGGCCTCATATACTTCTACCGTATGAAGATCCTTCTTTAACTGATTAACTTTTCCCGCATCGACGATATAATTCGTGGAACCGTCTTCGTTTGTCTGCTTCACCGCAATGCCTGCCGCAACTTCAAGTTCTGCAAGCCGAACCGCGCCGTGAGTAAGCTCGCTTTTTTCAAAATTTGTTTCCGTTCCGTCTTCTGCAGTATATGTATAGCTGCCGTCCTCATTTGTCTTGATTTTGTCCGCCTCGTACGTCGTTCCGTCCGCTCCTACATATACGGACGATGCGTCTGCAAGACCCAAAAGCTTTGTAAACGTATCCCAATTCGCCGCTTCCGAGCTCGCGCCGAACTTCGCCTTAATATCTTCCACTCCCGCGTACGCGCCCGCATATGCAAGCTGCTTCTTCAGCTTTTCATTTTCTTCTGCTTTTGTCCATGCGTCGCTTTTGATATTCGCAATATTATTCTCTGTCTCAGTCTGGTCATACGTCACTCCGGCAACGGTCAAATAATTGCCGTTCGTATCCTTTTTCAGGGTTCCGTCCGCATTTTTCTGGAAATAATCCACCACATTGCCGCCGGCGTCAATTCCCTTCGCGTATGCGGCGAACTCTTCGTATGCGGCCATATCCGCGCTGGAACCCTTCGCGTTCAGTCCGAGTGCGCTTAACGCTTCCATGCCTCCGGCATTACCCGCGGTAAGCGAGAAATCATTTTCAATTCCCGTCTTTTTGGAAGCCACGAAAATACGTCCGTTTTTCGAATCAAAGCTGGCCGTAACCCCGGCTCCGTTTAAGCTGCTCACAAAATCGCTTATTTTCGTACTTGAATTCACTTTAATGTTCTTCGTCGACGAGCCGACCTTCACCGCGATCACTCCGTCGCCGCTAAATCCCAAATCCGCAAGCGTAGAATTGGCTGTGGCGCCCTTTTTTATTTTTCCGCCGGTCAGATAGCCCGACTTCGCTATTTTGTCCACTTCCATCGTCTGCGTCCCGTTCATCGCGCCCGCAGAAGCCGAAACCCTCACCTTGCTGTCGTCCGACAGATTTACGCTCTTCAAATTATAGTTTGTAGAAAAACGCATGTTATCCAGACTCTTGTAAAACGAATGAATCTTCGTATTCAGGGCCTTCCACGCGTCCTGCTTCCAGGAAAGCTTTGTCTGCGCCTTCACATATTTGTCTTTTTTCACGCTGTATGCAGATACAAGCTGTGTTACAATCGCCTCCGTATCCAGCCCGGAATTCATACCTGTTATTCTAATCGGCATATTTTTACCTCCTATCGCTTCTCATCTACCATGATTCCGGCCATCTCCCAGACCTTCTCGATCATATCGAGCGTCTTTTCCGGCGGATATTCTTTGATAACCTTTTTTGACTGCTTATCTACAATCTTAATTGTCACGCGATTTGTCCCGTCATGAATACCGAAAATCGCTTCCGTCTGCGGATTGTTCTTGTTAATGTCTTCAACCGCCTTACGGATCTGTCCGTTTTGTTTCGCCGCTTCCTGTTCTCTTTGTTCCATTGAAGCAGCATTTTCATTCTCGTGTCCCGACTTCATGCGCGCCTGCTGTTCCGGCATTTCCACCGTCACCACGTCTATTTCAGGCTCACTTTTCGGCTCGGCTGCCGGCACACTTCCCTGATATGCCTTTGCTGCTCCCGTTACTGATTCAATAACCACATTACCACCTCCGTGTGATGCTCAAATTTATTCGCCTTCTACTCTTTATATCGGTTTTTTTAACAGATACTTTAGATTTAAAGCAATTTTTTCAACGCCTGAAGCCCCTCCGCCGAGAGCGAAGATTCATTTTCCTTTTGTATCTGTATAAAGACTTCCTTACGGTACACCGGTACCTCCTTTGGTGCGGATATGCCGAGCTTTATCTGATCCCCGCGAATCTCCAAAATAGTGATTTCTATATTATTATTGATTACCAGGGATTCTCCCTTTTTTCTTGTCAATGCCAGCATATCTATTCACCCGCCTTCTCTTTTGCCTCTTTTAAAATATCGTATATTTTAAACCGCACCGGCAAATCGTCCTCTATAATCAACTGGCTTGCCTTCTTTAAATCCGCATTGATGATAATCGGCGCCTTCAGATTAATCGTCATCTCTTCCACATTCGACGGCACCGTGATTGTCACAAGCACCAGCAAATTGTCCTCCGTCAGCTCGCCCAGCGGCTGCAGCAGCTCCTCGTCAATTCTCGGGTCATAATCCGGACAAACTTTAAGCGGATCTATAACAGGAAACGCAAGCTTTGGTTCATCCAAAGACTGCAGCCAGGAAATCACGCTGTCGTCGCCTTTCTCGCTGTCATAAAGTAGCGTATAATTATGAGAATCCGGAAATCCGATAATTCCCTGCTCAAAATTTATGATCTTATCGTCACTTATCTCTATTTCCCCGAAAAATCTGGTTTTTGCCCTCATCGCATCCTCCTATAAATAATCCAGCAGCGTCTGCTTTTGCAGTTTCGCGGCTGCCTGCAGCGAAGCCTGGTACGCCGTATACGCGGCGGTATAATCGATCACAATATCAGATAACTCCTTATCCTCATTTGTTGATTTCAAATCCTTCACCGTAAGCTGCTGATTCGACATACGGCTCTTGATCACCGCCAGCCGGTCGCCCCTGTTTCCCACTTCGGTAATCGCATTGTTTACCTTCTCCATATAATTTGAGAATGAAGTAATGCCCTTACTGTATAATTTCTGCATATAATCGTCGGCATAATCCGCCTGCCGCTCCGCCGCGGCCAGATACTCTTTTAACTTTGCCTGCATCTCGTCGGAAGAATACTGTTCCTGCTTCATCATATTTTTTATATCCGACACCGTATCGTTCGCTGTGATCGCCGCTTTCACAGCCGTCACCAGTTCCTCTACGTCTCTGCCGATCGTAGAACTAAACACGTTATTTGCCACGGTATTAACCGTGAGCGTCTGGTTGATCGCGACCGTATAATTAATTTCCTGCGGCATAAATACATGGTCTTCATCGTAATTCTTATATTCAATCGGATTATCTTCATCTGTGATATTTTTGCAGTCAAAATAATTTTCCGGCTTTAAATCGCCCTTTGAAAAACCTGTCTTATTATAATTTACATCGATGCGCGCGCTGTTCGAGTTAATCTCCTTTGCCACATTGTCGCCCAACAGCAGCTCGCCCGTATCTTTGTTATAGATAATGTCGTCCTCTCCCACCGCATATTTCATTGTCTCCAGCTGCTCGGTCGTCATCTCGCGGTATGTAAAGCCGGAATTCACGGTACCGGTCGTCGTAGTCGTCCCGTCCGGAGAGGTTGTCACTGTCACCCTGTTTCCGGCATTATCGCCCTTAAAATACACGGTTGTCATCACATTGCTTCCGTCGGCGGCTTCTTTGGAATAGGAGAACGCTCCGCTGTTTAACTCCGACAGATTATCGTATGCCAGACGCACACGCTTTACCGTCGCCATTCCCGGATCGTCCGGCGTCTCATTATTTGTGATCGCATCCGTCAGCTCCGTGTAGGTAGGCGTGCTCAGCCCCCCATAAGAATACTTGTGTTCCTGCACGGCATCCGCCGGAAGATACTCGTTAATCTCGTATTTCGTATCCGCCTCTCTTGACGGAAATGTCAGCGTTGTATTTGTCTTATAGCCCGTAAATACGGTTCTCCCGGCATAATCCGCATTTCCCTCCGAATACACCTGCTCGGCCAGAGACTGAAGCTGATTTAAAATGATATTCCGATCCTCGGCCGTAAGCGTGTCGTTCGCGCCGTTGACGCACTGTGTATGAATATCCGTCAATACCTTCCGCATATTCGTAAGCGCCGTCTCCGTTACCTCCAGCCATGATTCCGCATCGGGAATATTTCTCTCATAATACTGATTAATCTGACTCAGGCTGCTGCGCAGTCTCAATGCACGGATCGCAATAACCGGGTCGTCCGACGGCCTGTCAATTTTCTTCTGCGTCGTCATCTGGGTATTCAACGTGTCCACGCCCACCTTATTGCTGTTGATATTTACCTTTGTATTCTTCATAATCATATTATTTGTGATACGCATTGCCGTTCCTCCTTATACGCCCGTCTCATTAATCAGCTTATCATACATCTGCGCCATAACAGACATCATTTTCGAGGCCAGATTGTATGAATAACGGAATTTCTCCATCTCCAGCGCCTCTTCATCCTCATCCACTCCGCTTACGGACTGACGCTGTTTGTCAATCACCGCTCGAATATTCTGAAAATTCTCCGCAAAAAGCTCAGCCTCATTCGTATCCACTGTGACGTCCGACAAAAGGCACTGTAAGAAATCGCTCGCCGAACATCCCCTGTATATTGTCGTATCCGTCTGAAGCTTCAATATGGCGTCCGCAATATCATACGCATCTACGTCTTTTCCAGCCGTATAATTGTTCTTTGACATCGTGGATATTCTTGTCGGATCCTTCACGCTCGCGTCCGCGACTGCAAACGTCTCTGCAGTGAGCTGATAATACGTGTTGGCATAGGCAGAAATATCGGTATCCTTAAAATCAAATTCCGATCCGTCAACCTTATTGTCCGCGACAAAGAACACGCCCATCTCGTTGCCGTTCAAATCCACGCCCGGATTATCCTCCGTTCCCTGCTGGAGCCGGTTAAAGGACTCGGCAAACGACCTGATAAATTCGCTCATCTGAGCCATATAATACGGAACACCCATCGCATCGATGCTCATTCCAATCATGGCCTCTCTTCCCGCAAGCTTTCCCTTTTCGAGCGGACTTAATTCCCGCTCCAGAGTAAATGTATAGCTGTAAGTGTAAGTAGGATTATTATCTTCATCCAGTATCGGCTGGTTATTCTCATCTACCGCCGGCGTTTTCGTTATCTTGAAATCAGAATAGTCGTACTTATTGTTGCGGATGGTAAGCGTTCCCTCCTGCGCGATATGAAGATCTCTGACATCCGTCACCGACGGATTCTCGATCGTAATCGTCGTCACATTTCTGCCGTCGACAACCTCCGTCCCGTACGCCGCATCGCCGGTCGCTACATCTCCGCGGAACGCGCTCTTATTGTTCCCGTCGCGCATCTCCATAAGCGCCTTTAAGCTCCCCGACATCGCTAACGTCGTCGGATTAAAGGTAACTCCCGTATCCGCCCATGTAAGGTCAAAAAGTCCGTCCACATCCGTCTGATTTATCTTATTTTCTCTCGCCGTATAGGCAATCGTATGATAATCGAACGTATCCACAAGCAGCTGTCCGTTTACTTTAATTTTATAATTTGTCGCTCCCGTATAGCTCTCAGGATAATTGCTGTTCGCAACCAGATGCTCTTCCACCTCGACCGGAACAATCTCGGACAAGTCGTCCACCAGAAGATCTCTCTCGTCGCGGAGCTCGTTGGCGTGCCCGCCCTGTATCTCGATAGAATTGATCTGTTTATTTAAAAGCGCTATCTTCTGCGCGATCGCATTCAGACTGTCAACCGTAGATTTAATCTCATTATTAATATCGCTCTGCATATTCTTCAGCTGTGTCGACACGCCGTTAAAATAATTCGTCAGATTCTGCGCGCTGCTGATAAACTGATTTCTGACATTAGAGTCTCCGGCATTCCCCTTTAACGTATCGAGCGCATTGAACATTTTCCCGAATATTGTGACAAACCCTGTGTTCCCCTCATCGTCGTCGTAAACATTTTCTATCTGTTCCAGATAATAAAGGCGCTTTTCATAAAGGCCGACGTCAGACTGATTTCTCCAATATTTCGTATCATAGTAAGCGTCGCGAAGTCTTGTGACGCTCGTCGTGACAACGCCCGCTCCCATTGTTCCGTATTTCGTATTCACCCGTATCGCATCCGCCGCCTGCGTATTGGCCACCTGCCTGCTGTAACCGGCAGTCCTCACATTCGCTATATTATTCGCCGTCGTATTCGTCCCGGCCTGCGCCGATACCACCGCCGTATACGCGATATTCAATCCAAAAAATGTTGATGGCATATTTACACCTCCTATGCTCCAAGCCTGTAAATCAAAGTCTCTATCATCTCGCTTATTACGTTGATGTAACGGCTTGAGGCATTATAAGCATTCTGATATTTTATCATGTTCGACAATTCTTCCTCCGAGGAAACGCCCGTCACCTGCGTACGCTGGTTGTCAATCGCTTTTGCCGTACCCTCAAGCGTATTGGATATCGTCTCATAAATCGATCCGGCCGTTCCAAGTTCGCCTACCATCTGCGCATAATACTCATCAAACGTACATGTTCCGGTACTGTTCGGGCTCAAAGTCAGCTCGGTCTTTTTCCACGCGTCAGACACTGCCTGCCCCAGCTCCCTGTCTATCTCTCCGTTCTGCTTTTTAAACGCAATTAAAGACGGAGAATCCACAATCGCCTTGTTCACGCTCAAACTTCCTATCGTGTACATTTTTGCGGTATCGGTCAAATCCTCCTCGTTATATACATAATACGTCTTATTATCGTCTCCGTAAACAACCGTATAGCGTTCGCAGCCGGTTCTGGTAAACAATTCCTGCGGCGGTATTTTGCCATCGTTGCCGACGGAGCAGTTTTCCGTATCCAGCACTTTTGTCCCCACGCCAAGCTCCACTGTTTTGCCTTCCGCGTCCCGGCCCGTAACCGCAGTCTGCAGTTCTACGTTCGGACAAATAATATCATTTAACATTGTAACCATTCCATGAATCAGCTGATCGAGCTGGGCCTCTACGGTCATCATCACGGACATCCCCGTAGTGTCGTTATACTGTTCCTTCGACATTCCCTCAATATCCGTATAATTTGCCTTTTTATCGCCGCGCTGCATCACAAGCGCCTTCAGTTTGCCGAGATCCGTATTGTACTCCGACGAGATATCCACCCCAAAGTTAAACACCTCTGAATACTGTTCCCGCTTCGTATCAGACATATGCGGCCAATAAGGCGTAATAAACCCGGTCTGCTTATCTATTTTCTGCGCCATCTCATATACGTGAACTTCATCCACAAACGGTACGCCCTCCAAACTAACCTTGACATCTCCGCCCGGCAGCTCCTTATATGTAATCGCAGCAAGCTTTGACAGCTCATCCAGCGCGTTATCCCTCTCGTCGCGCAGGCTCATCGCCGTCTCCACACCGCCGGCCTCTATCTTGGTAATATGCCGGTTATACTCATATATCATATGCCCCAGTTCGTTTATGCGATTCATCGTATCGGAAATTTGGGTGTTCATATTGTTTTGATATGTTTTTAAACTGGAATATACGGACTGTGAACGGGTCAAAAACAAGCTCGCCTTCTGCATCACGAGATTCTGATTTACGGATAGAGACGGATCTTTCGAAAATTCCTCAAGCGCTTCCCAAAAATCTACCAGATTATCCTGAAACGCCTGCCCTTCCAGCTCCTGTAAATACGTAAACACCTCGTTCGTCGTAGCGTAGCATGTTCCGTAAAATGATTGACGTCCTGACTCAGTGCGATACGACTGATCTAAGAATACATCTCTTACATGTACTACATCGGCTATCGTCACGCCAAGTCCGGCCTGCTGATAGCTGATTGCAGCGTTTTTATCGAAATTGATATAACTCATATCGCCAAACAACACCTGCTGACGTACATATCCCGTGGTGTTGATGTTGGCGATATTATTTGCTGTTGTGTTAATCGCGGTCTGGCTGTGTCTTACACCTGATGCTCCTATATATAAGCTTCCCATTCCGTTTGCCATGACATGTTCCTCCCATTTCCCTGTGTTTATTGTTTTGCATCAAAACCGGCGCTGCCAAGCAAAGCCCCCGTATTGCAGGCATTTTTATTATAATTTGCTGTCTCCGGCGCCTGTCGCAGACTCCTAAACAAGGTCAGGTCGAACTCTACCATCTCAAGCGCCTGCTGAAGCAGCACTTGATTCTGATGATTACATTTTTTCATTTCATCCAGAGTTGCATGTAATTTTTCGCGGCACTTCATGAGCCTTTTTTGCTCTTTTGGCTGTTTATCTAAAATCCCTATCATTTTCTCTATGGTCAGCTCTTCCGCTTCTTTTCCCAGCACCACCGCCATATCCGAGAGAACGCTGCTTCGTCTTAATTCAAGATTATGCAGCATATCCGCAATCAACTGCTCCTGATCGGTAATTTTTTCCAGATTCTCAATATCTGCCTCTATAATGACCTGTCTTTTCAGCTTCGACAGCTCGATCAAACTGCAGTATTCTTTTTCTTCGCTCTCCAAAACATCCAACAGATCGTCCATTAAACTAGCCACGGCTTATCCTCACTTCTCAATTATGTGCTGCACGATACTTAACCAACAACTTGCTTGCAAAATCTCCGGAATCTACCTTGTAGTTCCCTGACTGAACACTTGCTTTAAGCTCAGAAACTTTATCTTCCCTGATGTCCGAAGCTTCTGCGACTGCCTGTTTTGCGATCTGAAAATCACGCCCAAAAGAGGATATCTGCACTTCATCCCTTCCTGCCGAGGCTCCCTTTATGCCTGATGCTTTCGCGGACTTTCCTGTTTTATACAATGCTGCCACCTGATTATAAGCTTCTATACGCATAACGGCATCTCCTTTCTTCCCTGAAAAACCACGTCTGATTGACGTTCTAATCTATTTATCGGTAGTTTTCCCAAAAACCTTAGTTTTTTACCCGAAAAGATTCGGGCGCTAAAACATATCTGTCTTAACGCCCGAATACTCTCAACATGCCTGTTCTATTTTAACCGGAGCGTATCGCAGATTTCCCGCATCTCCTCCGGCGTAAAAGTCTCATGCGTCCATTTTAAAATATCTGCATTTTTTCCCTCTTTATAGCGCGGTATCAAATGAATATGGAAATGAAACACGGTCTGTCCGGCGATCTCTCCGTTGTTCTGCAAAATATTAAACCCATCGCAGTTTAATTTCTCAGTCATATGCTTCGCCAGCTTCTTCGCCAGCTTCATCGCCGCACCCGCGACCTCGTCGTCAATCTCATAGAGATTGGCGTAGTGCTCTTTCGGCAAAATCAAAGCATGTCCCTTTGAGGCCGGGTTCACATCTAATATCACGCGGAACAAATCGTCCTCATAGACTGTATTCGACGGAATCTCTCCCTCAATAATGCGGCAAAATATACAATTACTCTCTCTCATCTCTCTCTTCCTTTCTATTTTTTTGTCGATATTTGTAATACAGTTATGATTGATTTTAAAAATCAAACATGCTAAACTTCCCTATGTTATCTTTCAAGATCTGACATATCCGAATTTATAAAACATTTTACTTATCGACAGGAGAAAAGTCATTTATGTTAACAAACGAAGATTATGCCAAAGCGTTTCACGAAATCAAAAATTCTATCGCAATTGTCAACAGTTCTATCCAGCTTCTGGAAAGTCAGCACCCTGAACTTGGCGACTATGAATACTGGAAGGATTCCATAGAAGCTCTCAACTATCTAAAACAGATGGTCCAGGAACTCTCTCAGGCAAAACTCACCTCGGACTTTCCGATGCGCCCGGTTAACCTGAACACCCTTTTAAACTCTCTTATCCTATCTATACACAGCCTTTATTTTAACTGTGAATTTCAGTGCAAACATGATATTGAACCGGATCTGCCTCCCGTTATGGCCGATTCTCTGCGCTTGAATCAGGCCATCATGAATCTGGTTAAAAACGCCTATGAAGCCATGGAATGCAGCGGGTGCGTTGAAATCAACGCATACTGCCGCAACGACAAGATACATATCGATATCATCGATTCCGGCGGCGGAATCGACCCCGAATATGAAAAGCATTTATTTACGCCCTTTTTTACTTCCAAAGCAAACGGAACCGGACTCGGACTCGCAATCACAAAGCAAATCATAGAAAACCACAACGGAAGCCTGGATTTCGTATCGTGCCCCGGAAGCGGATGCACCTTCTCAATCCTTCTGCCGGTGTAGTTTAATCTATCCAAAAACAAATATCTGATCGAGCATCCTTAGCGTTTTAAAGTTGCCCTTTGCAGTCATCTCCCCGGTCATAAAGGCTCTCTGGAAGGTCATCCTGCCCGCAACAATATTATCAAACACCTCGGTAGTCAGCTTGGCGTAGATATCGACATTATCCTGCTGCCCATAGTGGCAGCTCAAATCCTCATTATCGACTTCCACACAAAGAGGCTTCTTTTTTTCTTCTATAATAAACAGGTAATTGGCTTTAAAGTCTGTCTGCGCCACAAAATGAGACTCCAAATCCGCAATATAAGCCGTCGTCTCATCCGTCTGCTGCTGATTTAGCATCCCCTTAAACATCGAAGACAATTCTTCGATATCTTCCTTTTGTTTTTTTACATAAGTATCGTCCGCGACATATTTGGAAAGCTGCTCGCTCTCCTGCGGCGTGAGCTCTAACTGCTGCGTCCTTAGAACCGATCTTGTGACGGCCTGATTGCTGGTCGGTAAACTCTTCTGCTTCTGGGATATCGTGCGGTAAAGATTTTCCGCCTTCTTCTCTATAATAACGGAGTACTCATGATTCATCTCAAAGCTCACCAGATCGTCCACATAGCCGCACAACCCGCTGCACGGTAATCCGCCAAGAATCTCCCAGGCATTTGCCAGCGTCAGCTCGCCCTCTCGCTCGCCGTACGTGGTAGACATAACAATCGGCTGCATATAAATGGTCTTTATCCGCTCCTTATCGCCGTAAAACCAGCAGGCGTCGAGGAACTGCTGCATATATCCGCCGATCCCCAGCCACTCTACCGTCGTGGCGAGTATAATGCCGTCCGCATCCTTCAGCGTATGCGGCAAAGTCGATATACTGCTCTTATCCTCATAAATATTATACCGCTTCACGTTCACGCGCAGCTCCAGCAATACCTCCTCCATCTTATTAATCACGTAGAGCGTCGGATCATCCAAAAGGCCTCTTCCGCCATAATATATATTTACGTTCATTTTCTGCCTCCAGTTCTTCCTTGTCCTATCAGTATATAAATAATTTTGACGAAAATCAATCTTTTCCGCACGATTTCTTTCTGTATAATAAAATACCCAGAATAATTCCGCCTACGAAGCCGCCCACATGTCCCCAATTGTCGACGCCTGCGCTTGAAAAACCGTAATAGAGCGACAATGCCGCCATAAGCAAAAGCCCTCTGGCGGTCAGATCCGCAAACCTGCCTTTATTTCGAATCGCCACCCAAAGCAGCCCGCCGACGATCCCGAATACCGCCCCCGAAGCCCCCGCGCTGACCGCCTCTTCGTTATCTGCCATCATCATAAACAGAGAAAATATGCCTGCGCCTGTTCCCGAAAGCAAGTA
The DNA here is from genome assembly GCA_947383215.1 of uncultured Roseburia sp. Lineage (GTDB taxonomy): Bacteria > Bacillota > Clostridia > Lachnospirales > Lachnospiraceae > Roseburia_C. The sequence continues at coordinate 73,599 of CANDCP010000002.1, read as the reverse complement.
CAAACATAAATACCTGACGTGTCCCATTGCCTTCTCAAGATATCTTCCGACAAAGAACAGCATAACCATATTGTTTATCAAATGCTCGATTCCAAAGTGCAGAAACATACTCGTAAACACACGGTACCACTCTCCGTCCGCAAGAATGAATTCCGGATACATCCCCCCATGCTCCAAAATAAAAAACGCGTCCGAAGGATCGCCTAAAACCGAACAGATAAGAAATATCAAGACATTGACGGCTACCATTCCGATACTGACGTACGGGATATTCCTCCGGTCCCATGCAGGCCGCTCCGCCTTTTGACCAAAATTCACCCCGGCCTGCGTTATCCTATCGTACAAACCGTAAAAATCTCCGGGCTGATTCTCATAAATGATCAGTCTTCCCTCATTTAAATCGAAAATCCAAATCCCCTGATATCCGGCGCAAAGCTCCCGATACAATTCCTCCCTGCCCGTCACAATAAGCGTCAAAATCTGCACATCGGAAACTGGTTGCTGATGCGAATACACAAGCTCGTTTTCCTGCGGATGCAAAAACAGCTCCCGCAACCTCCCCGTCAACTGTTCATACTGTTCGCCTTCCAGATAAAAATTCTCATGCGCGTGAATCCCCAGTACTACCTGCGCCACACCGTCCGTATATCGGTAATATACACCCGCTTCTTTCGGCAAAACCTTTTTATACTGATATCCTCCCTGCCTCAGGAGACGATCGATTTCAGATATCATGACACTTCCCTCGCTTTTTCTATCATGATACTCTCAAATCCCCGCCCTGTAAAGCAATTTATCTTTTAAAACCCGCGCGTCAAAGGCCCCTTAGATAAGCTCAAAACAATATTGTTCCCCCGCAAGCTCTATCGTATCCCCCTCAGAAACTTCCACTCTCTCTTTATAATTCAACAGCTTTCCGTTGACCTTCGTGCCGTTCCGTGAATTAAGATCCTCCAGATAACAGCGGCTTCCTTCCACGGTAATGCGCGCGTGCAGCCGGCTTACCGAATTTACCTGTATTGGAATATCCACCTCTTTACCGCTCCCAACGGTGACGCTCCCGCGGTCTAAAAAAATATCCCTCCCCGGCTCCTCTCCGAGGAATCTGAGAACCCCCGCCTCACGCTCGCTCAAAAGCGCCGTATTTCCCGACACTTCCCGCTGAATATCCTCGGGCGTAAACACCATCCGGTATTTCTCGCGTCCCTCTCTCCTTTTCAAGCGCCCGATAACGCTCCATTTCTGAATAAGCTCTGCCTTTTTTGTCTGCAAAAACGCCGCTGCCTTTTCCCAAAACATGGTTCTCGCTTTATCCTCCGACTTATTATCGCCTTTTTGTCTCTCCTGTATAACCGTATTCTCCGGCTCGCGGGGCGCGCTTTCCTCCTCCCAGAATGTTTCTGTGTGTCTCTGTTCAAGAAGCCCCCAAATATCCTCTACCGTATAATTAGGCTCCAATGTTTTCTGGTAGACAAGATATCCAAGCTCCACAGCGCTCCTCTCACCGTGATCCAGCTTTGTCAACAGAAACTCCATAAAATGCCTGAACTGTTCCGCCAACGATTCTCTTGCAAAAATACCGTAGCAGAAAAAAACCTCTTCCCCATCCGCCCCCATATAAATCATTTCCGGCTCCAGCATGACATACGCCTCATCCAAAAGATAAAGATCTATGCAGTCCGCACAGTCTTTTAATGCCGCGATAAACAAATTTAAAAAACGCCAATCCGGCTTATTTTCCTTCAGGTAATCTCCCAATGCCTGTTTTCCGGTAATATCATACCAGTTTTCCGTTTTTCCGTCCGCTTTAACCACGTCAAATTCCAGAAAATGTTTTATATGATTCCCGCGGCACATATGAAAATGATACTCCGGCATATCTGCCCCGGCCAAAACAACCATAAAGCTTTGCCGCATTGTCCTCTGATATTTTATTTCCACTTCAAAACCTCCGCTATTTCTCCGGCGCACTTTATCCGACGCACGGTCCTGACGGGTTCCGTTATACATATTTCCCCGCCTTCCCTCAATTCCTCCGACGTCTCCCGATACATCTCAATCGCCCGCTCCATCACAAACGCCGTAAGAAAGACCAAGACCGGCATTATAAGCGACGCCTCTATCGTATAACTGGCCCTTACAGATTTCCTCATAAAAACATCATCTCCATGTAAGCCAAAAACAAAAACGGGACAAACGCAATCTCATCCTTTCGCTTTTTCTTTTTCAGTAAGAGCAGAAACCCCGACCATACTCCGCAGAACAAAAGTCCATGGAATAACAGCCTTGCGTTTTCCCTAAATCCGAGATAAATTCCGCACACCAACAGCACCAGACCGTCTCCCGTTCCAATCTGCCCGGTAACCGCGGCAAGCAGCAAAAGCGCCACGCCTAAAAATACGCCTGCAAACAAGCTGTATATAGACAGATTCCTGTAATACAGGTGTAAAAATACCCCTGCGATTCCAAACATCAGAATCGGATAAACTTTTACCTGTTTTTTCTTTATATCCTCAAGCGAACACCATCCGAGCATTCCCAACAATGTATATGATTGAATCATTTTTCTCCTCCGCATTTCACGCAAGCTTTTTTATCGCCCACTTCCGATATCTTTATCCTGTAAATACTGCGCTTTAGACCGCCGCAGCCCAAATCCCCGTGATACGAATCCCCGTAATCCGTGATATAAACGTATGTATACGCGGACTTTGCGCATTTTTTACACGGTTTATATTTTGCCCCCGACTTATTTCTCAAACCGGCGACCTCATCCGGAGAAACCCCGCGAATCGTCAAATCCAGGTACGAACACTTTTTTGTTCTGTGGTATACCCTGCCATTTTTCGTAATATAAACCCATATTTCGCTCTCCTCCCCGTCCGAGACATTCCTCCCGGTCCACTTCCGCGCTTTTACATGCTGTCTTACCGGCAAAGCTATATTTCCAAACATACCTGTCGGAACCTTTATCCGGTACACTGCGTGCAGCTCAATAAATTCCCCTTTGAACTTGGTTTTCCAAAGACGAATACCGGAAATACCGCCCTCTATATATGCAAGGTTCGCTTTTTCTCTGTTTAATTTTCCGCTCAGCAAGATTCCTGCCGACGTCTTGCCCACCGCCGTCCCCGCCATATCCTCACTTTCTGTACAAGCGTATTCCGACAAGACTCTGCCGGTATAATTTAGCGCATCCTGCACCTTCATCTGTATTTTCATAACCTGAAAGAAAAATAAAACCGCCGCGAAATAACACAAAAACACGGGAACGCTTATCGCCGCTTCTACTGTAAACGAGGCGGAAGAAGAAGCGCAAAACGATGCCTCCTTATTTCTGGAGAATAACGGCATATTCAGCCCTTTGATAAGTGTGAGAGAGTTTTTTATTTTATTTTTATTCTTATGTATATCATTCTTCGGAGACACCGTTTTGCACCACCTTTCCCGCCCGCATCCTCAATCCCCCGTAAGATACGACGCTTTCCTGCCGTAACTCCATTCGTAATCCATATCTTTCCTCCCCCCGACAACCGCAAACGATAAGAACAGCGGCCTGCTTCGGTAAGTATATTCCATAGAAAAACTGTGCAGCATACAGTCCATACGCAGTTCATCATATCCCTCTTCTTTTCTTATATTCTGTTCAATCAGACTCATCGACCGAAGACATACTTTTTTCTTCTCCGTCATAAACAAAAGTATCCGAAGATAATCCCGGTAAGAAAGCCCTGTTTCACATTTCTTCGCCTTCACAAACTGCTGCTTTTCACTCAGCGCTCCCACATCGGTCGACCAGTCGGCCGCCGTCTTTATAAGCGGTATGCTTTCCCCCGCCAAAAGGCTCTTAACATCCGATACGCTTTCCGCAAAAGCCCACACTGCAAGAATTGCCTGCTGCACCCCTTTTACTAAAAGCGGATTTCCGCTAAAACCGGCGAGCAGCGTAGCAGCCGAAAGCGCCTCGGCGCACTTCGCCGCGTCCGTCTGCAAATAAATATAGTTTGCGGCCTCGCGTATAAGCAGGATCCTTTCGCACACAGATACAAGATTTTCCCGATCCGACGCCTTCCCGGCGATTATATACTCCGCCTCGTAATCCAGAACATGCCCGCTTTGCTGTTCGAAAGGATTTTGATATGATGCAAAATATTTCATAACGTATTCCTGAAATAAAACGTCCTCGTACCACCCTCTTTTTTGCTCAATCTCCATATTCCCCTTATTTTTCTCGCGTTTTTCCAGAACGGTATCCCTGTCAATTGCCTTATCCGAAATTTTATCCGCGTCCGCCCCTATCAGGACAAGCATCCCCACACTTCTCCATTTTCCGATATAATCCAGCGGATTTTCCCCCGTTTCGCCTGACGCGGCCTCCTGCGCTTTCGCCCTATTTACGCGCTTTACACTCTTTTTCCCTTCCTCCTCTTCCCTTTGTTTCGCCGCCTCTATTTCTCGCTTTGCATCCTTTGCTATTTTCTCCACATCGCCCGCCGTCTCTTTTACCTTCCCCGCCTCTTCCAGCTTCCCATATAAGGTTTTTGCCGCCTCCCAGGCAATCGCCTCTTTCATGTAATCTGACGCCAGGGAAAAAAAGTCCATCCCCCCATGATCCGTCACAAGCGAATACCCCTCCATCAGAGCATTCTCGGCTTCCAGATAAAACATCCTGTAATCTTTGCCGCCTTCATCGTCTTTTTTCAGGTTCTGTTCCGATAAAGCCAGTGCCGCCCCCTCTATCCGCGACGCATCCAGATTCCCATCTTCACCGGCGCAATCCATAAGAAACAGATGATACCGCTCCCACAGCGGCCTCACATAACCCGCCAAAAGCGACTCGTTCACTAGTTCCGCGTTTTGTCTCGCGCAGCTTTTTAATCCCTCTGACCTCGCCCCCTCCAGCAATACAAAGACAAAAGAGGATACCAGCAGCAGTAGCAGTGCAAAAAACACACTGCTGCTGCCCTTTAAACGGCGCATAACGCTAAATACCCGCCGCTCTTGAGCTGATCGTCGCAAAAATATCATTTACAAGCTTTGTAATTTTGGTCTTAAAAAGGATTACCAACGCAATCAAAACCACAACGATAAGCACGACCTCTACAACGGCCATTCCGTCTTCCTCTGATACAAAACGCTTTATTTCTCTCATAAACTTCCTCCTTTTAATACATTTCCATTGTCATACATGCCGGTATCAGCATAATTGCGATAATCACAAACAGCATCATCATCATCGGCAAAAGTAACTTTGTCCCCGCCTCCTCCCCTCTCTTCTTCGCATAATTTTTCCGCAGCTCAAACGCATGATCCGCCTCCTTCTCAAGCATCTCCACAAATCCGTCGCCCCCTTTCTGCAGGTTTTGAATCAACATCATTGAAAATCTCCGATAAGACGACAGTTCCAGGCGATCTGCAAACTCCTCATACGCTTTGCGCTCACCCACGCCGTCTGAAATCTGATGCAGAACCACTAACATTTCTTCATACAGCGCGCTTCCTTTTAGCCCGGGCTGTCTGACATACCGGTCCGTAATCCTCTCAAACGCCGATTTTATCGTCATTCCCGCCCCGACCATCAATGCAAACTGCGATACCATGACGGGATATTCCCGCTCCAGCTCACGGCGCCTTTTCACCCTCTTTTTCATCTCCGCTTCGTATGCGCCGTAGCGAACCGCAAATAACGCGATTACGCCCAGCCCTAAGATCAGCAACGGCGTCCGCTCCCTCTTTTTTGCCCATTTCAGCACATATCCGGCCAGACTTTGCGGCAGCTGAAGCTCCGCCTCTCCAAGAAGTTCTTTTTCGTCGAAATACTGTTGCAGCTCCTGTTTTATTCCATCCATCCCCTCGATTTTTTCGGGATAAACACAGACGGGAAACTCATAAAGATATTCATACCCTCTGTAACTTAATTTTGCGCGAAGCGTTGACAATGTCCCCTCCTCTTTTACATACTCCTTCTCAATACTTCCGTCCGGCGCAATCACCGCGGGTTCGCCCACGCTCCACTCCACGTCAATCCGTCCGCCCTGCAATGTCTCCATAAGATTCACACGCCTGGTAATATGCTCTGTGCTCTCGCCTTTAGCCGCAAATCCTCTTTCGATTTCCTCAACCGCGCGAAGAAACAGCGCCTCCCTCTCCTCCTTCGTACACGCCCGCTCTCCCACCGTAAGCCGATACGTCTCGTCCCCGCCGAGCTGCGGCGCGATTAAACGCAGTGAAATTTCCTTCTCTCCCTCACCGGGACTCCCCCTGACCACCTTTCCTCCCTCAATCAAAACCGATTCATCCTGCGTCCAAAATGACACTGCGGCTAAAATCAGCGTTATAAGAACCACACAAAAATAGTACCGCTTCTGTTTCATATCACACCTCAATCTCTGTTATTTTTTCCGAAATGAAAAATGCGGCCCCGTAAACCAAAAGACATATGCTCATCACACACACGCCAAACAGATTCCAAAATAACGGTTCCATAAAATCCGGAGACGAAATTTCCACATAGGCAAGCAGCAAAATCGGAATTACATTCATAAGTTTTTGCTCTAAGCGTTTTGACGCCGTCACAGTCTCTATTTCCCGCATGATTTCCCGCTTATCCCCGATCTGTTTTGCACAGCTTTCAATAATTCTCACAAAATTTCCGCCGCCGCGTTTTGCAAACGCAAATACCTGATAAAAATTATTTACATCCTCTAATCCGCTCCGCCCGGCAAAATCCTCCAGAGAACTTTCTATTGTCTCATTCAGTCTGACTCTTGAATTGATATATGCCAATTCAAGACACATATCCGCGTTTTTGCCATACATTCTGCATAAATCCGCTTCCGCCTCCCTCCATGCGTTTTCTATTGAATAGCCGGCCGCAAGGGCATTTGCCACAAGGCGGATACAGTCCTTAAACTGCAGTGAAAGCCGCCTCTGCCTTTGTATCTGAAGCTGTCTTCGCTTTCGCTTCATTCCTGCCGGAACGAGCAAAAACGCCAACAGCGTTCCCCGGATATCCTGATAAAATATCCATGCCAGACACGCGGACAGGCTAATATAAAAAAACATATATCCCACAAATTCCCACGCGCTAAAACGGTACGTTTCATAATTCATACTTTTCCAGCTCCTTTAAAAATCCCGCAGCAATCAGCTTGTCCCGATGTAAAAGCGTTTCGCATTTTATCCAACGCCCCAATACCGCTCTGCCCCTTTCACACTCCTCGACAAATTGAAACAGGCTGCGGGTTACAATTTCCCCCGTCTCTACCCCCTCAAGCTCCAGCACTTCCATAACCTTTCTGCTTCCGTCGCGCAGTCTGCCAAGGTGTACCAGAATGTCAATTCCCGACGCAATCTGCCCCCGAATAGCGCCGATCGGAAGCTCTATGCCCATCAGCACCATCGTTTCCAGGCGATTTATCATGTCTCTGCCGCTATTTGCATGGCCGGTGCTTAAACTCCCGTCGTGGCCGGTATTCATGGCCTGAAGCATGTCGAGCGCCTCCTCCCCCCGGCACTCCCCAACCACAATTCTGTCCGGCCTCATGCGCAGCGCAGTGCGTATCAGATCACGGACGGCAATCGCTGCCGCCTCCCCTGTCCTCCCGTCCCTTGTTTCCAGGCGCACCAGATTTTTTACTCCCTTTATCTGAAGCTCGGCGGAATCCTCGATCGTGATTACGCGCTCATCTTCCGGTATAAATTCCGAGAGCGCATTTAAAAACGTCGTCTTTCCGCTCCCGGTGCTCCCTGAAATAAAAATATTATAGCCCGACTTTGTAAGCAGCCCCAGATAACCTGCCACCTCCTCTGAGAGTGTTTTCCGTTCTATGAGGCTCTTCATTGTAAGCGGCTTTGAAGGAAATTTGCGGATTGACACCGCAGAACCGTCTATGGAAACCGGGGCAAGCACAACGTTCACTCTTGATCCGTCCTCAAGCCGCGCGTCCACAATCGGCGAGGCCTCGTTCACCATACGGTTGCTTTTGCCCACAATCTGCTGTATCAGGTCCGCCAGCTTTCGCTCGGAAGCAAACGCCCTGTCAAAACGATACAGCTCTCCTTCTCTCTCATAAAAAATATTGCGGCTTCCGTTGATCAGAATTTCCGTCACCGTCTCGTCTTCTATCAGCTCCTGTACTACGTCCAGCTTTCGCATGGAATTGAACAGCTCCTTTTCACAATATTCGCGTCTGGCCAAAGACATTGCGGACTCATGGCTTTTTATCACAAGCTCTTCCTCTATCATCTTCTCAAGCTCGCCGTCCGTCGTCTGACGCGACGCGTCCAGCCGTTTTAAGATCCTCTCCCGCATTAATTCCAATTCATCTTCCATGCCAATTCCCCCGAAGCTTATCCCCTAACTCACTGTATAAAAGTTCCGATACAAGGCTTTCATTCCACTCATCCGCCATGCCTCCCTCCCTTTTGATATACGGCATCCTCACATACTCCACCTTATCTTCCAGCTCCTTTTTGTCATAAAGGCGGACAATCTGCCCAATCTGCCGCTGCGGTCCGTCCCGGAAAACCTCCTGATACGGACAATAAATTTTAACGCAGCGGTCCATATCCTCGTAAACTCCTTCATACGCCGCCCCGAATTCAAACAACACGGCGTCATGATCCGGATCCTCATACAGCGCCGTCCACAGCCTTTCGTAATCTTCTCCCGACATATCCCATATATTCTGCGGATTGCCCATCGCCGGAAGATAATGAACCTTTCCGTTTTTCCTTAAAATACTCCGCAGACGCGTCTGGGCGTTTCCTCTTCCCGCGCGCAAAAAACTGATCAGATCCGCCAGATCTTCCTCCTGCCGCGCGCCGAAGCAGCCTTCCGCCAGACTGACATACAATAATCGCTTTTCCTCCGCTAAAATTCTCGACATCAGGCTGGAAAACAACACGGAAATCTCGTAGCTCCATGGCGCATAAACGCCAATAATCTCTTTTTTCATTCCCGGACGCACGATATCGTCTTTTTCATTTTGCGCAGCCACACGGTAAATTCCGCTTATAATCTGTTCCAGAGATTGAAACTTCAAGATGACCGGATATCCTGTCAACTCTCTTTTTATGTACTCCTGCGCAAGCAAAGCGACTCTTTTACTGCCTCCCGCCATCACAAGATTTTCTATGAACTCCTTTTCCTGAAACTCTTCCCCAAGCAAAATTAAATCTGCCTCTTTTTCAGCCGCCAGAAAACTTTCTCTGTCGCCATACCAAACAGCCTCCAGTTTTCCTCCTTCCCTCCGCCTGATTCCAAGCGCCAGCTTTCTGGCATATTCTTCTTCCTCTTCTAAAATAATAAGATTGATTTTTCTCAACGACAGCCCCCCAGACTGATTAGATACCCCAGCAAAATTGCTGCGGAAAACGGAATTGTCTCCTCTCTGTGCCCAAAGATATACGGATACGGAATAATCTTTCTTTCCCTTATCACATCTGTCACATAAAGAGTGAAATATAAGATACGGACCCGCAGTTTTTTGAAACCGCCGGTTTTTAAAAGCGCCAGAACCGCTCCTGCCAGGAACGACGCCACAATACAGTAAAATAATTGTTGATAAGTACAGACACTGCTGATTACGGAAAATAATTTGATATCGCCTGCCCCAAGGACACGCATAAGAAATAATACTGAAAATAGAATAACCGGAATTGTAATATGAATTATAAATACCGCGATACCGAACGCCCCCATATTCCATACACGGAAAATTATGCCGAAACTCAGGCCCGCAAAAATCAGCTGATTACTGATCCTGCCCGTTCTGATATCGCTTACCGCCGCCGCCAACAACACGGACAACAATATAAACCGAATGATTCCCCCAATTCATCACCTCTCTTTTGTAATTGCATTATATCCCATTTTTCGCCCCTTGACCATGTCGTTTGGGGAAAGTTTTATAAACTTTTAGAAGGACTGATAAATCATAATGCCATATAGGAGCCCGTATCCGCCCGCACCCAGCACACCGATCGTCAACAAACTCGCAGGATTGATTCCAAGCGCTATCCCGCTTCCCTGCGCCGCCAAAACATCATTCGTAAAATATACCGCCGCGGCCCCGACCACAACGCGCACTGCAAAATTAAGCAGAACTTCTGCCTTCTGTTTCATCATCCCGATACACAGCACGACAATACAGATGGCAAGTATTGCCGCAATCCCCATCTCCTTATTCATAGTTTTACCCATTTCCCGGCTGTTTTCGTTTTAAATATATACTGAAATAAAAAAAATATGCCATTTTTTGTATAGAATCATTTTGCTGTGATTATACTTAGTAAAAAGAGGATTTTTCCCCAGAAGAAAGTAGGGATGTTTTTGTTTGGTATTGTGAAAAACACAAAAACTTATGATGAACACTACTCGCTTTTATTAGATGATTTGGCAAAGACAAAGGATGATCTGGATTTTGCTTATGCAAACTTCCAGAATGTAGTTGATCCTGATTTAATCGACTCTTATATCTATGAAGTAAACGCCAAGCAGCTTCGTTATAAGTTCCTGCTCGGCAGGCTCAAACAAATAGAGGATTCTTATGCAAAGAATCCTCTGGAAGTTTCCGGCTCCTGAAAGCTCTCTTTTAAATTTTCTTTTCCATATGTAATACCGGCGTAAACCTGCTGCGTATTGCGCATCAGAGGCTCTGAGGTATCCGCCTGTGCAATCTTTTCAAAGGCTGCATGAAGCGGATCCAGGGCCTTTCTGGCATCCTCTATACCCTTCGTGTCGTTTTTCACGATGCACATCATCAGAGATCTGCGGGCAAACGTATATAACGGATAGAGCTGCGCGGAAAGTTCGTATTTAAAATCCAACGCGTCTGACAGCTCCGCCAGAACTTTGTCGCCATTGCGGATTGCCGTCTTAAACGCTTCATAATCGTCCTTTTTATGCGCGCTCTCTGCTTCGCCCATGTACTCTTTCAAAATTTCGTACATAATGACGACAAGACCGCTGCGGTTGCTCGCACTGATCCGCCTTGTAAACTCCTGCTTTTTTTCGGCATCCATCGTCATCACCCTTTACTGTAACAACTGCAATGTCTGCTGCGGCAAATCGTTTGCCTGGGACAATACAGAAATCGCCGCCTGTTCCAATACATTCTGCTGCGTATAATTCGACATTTCCGCCGCCATATCCACATCCTCAATCCGGGAGAGCGCGGCCGTCATATTTTCATTCGTCTCATCCAGCGCCTGAACCGCGTAGTCAAGCCGGTTCTCAAACGCACCGAGCGAAGAGCGCACGCTCATCAACTTGTCAAGCGCTTTATCCATTCTGTCAATCGCACGGCTGGCCCCGTTTACAGTGGTAACGTCTACTTCATCCAGATAAAGCGTCTGCGCGCTGATTTTCGGAATGCGCACATCCATTGTCTGATCCTCATTTGCTCCAATCTGCAATGTCATGGAACCAATCTCCGTCACCTCAATCTCTACGGTCGTATCTACCGCTCCCGCTACCGGATAATTCTCATCTACCATAAACGCAATTTCAAATCCCGATTTATCTGTAATGACAACCTTATTTCCATCCACGCTTACCGTCGCGGTATCCGAAAAACCGTCGCCCAGCGCAATCTGAACGTCCTCGCCGTACACAACGTCCGGTCTCGTGCTGGAAAATCCCAGCGCCGCGGCCAGCTCTGTATTTTCTGCCTCCACCTTTACGACGCCTTTCTCACCATAAAATGATGACGTCAGGCTCAATGTGCCGTCGTCTAATATATCGGCCTCCGCCTCGCCAAATTCCGCTCCCTCACGAATCTTTTCATAAACCTGCTCCATTGTATCGGTCTCTTCTATTTCTATAACATATCCGTTAATCTTAAGTCTCCCTGAAGCGTTAACGTAGCCCGTCATATCCGCAAACTGTGCCGAGTCTGCCGCCAGATTTCCTTTTGTCGCCGCCGTCGTGACATCGACCTCGTATTTGCCTGCATCGACATAAATGGACGCGTCAATCCGGCTGATATTCTTCGCATACACACGGTTATCCAGCGTTCCGTCCAGCAAAGGCTTCGTGTTGAATTCCGTATCCTTTGACACGCGGTCTACCTCTTCCCGAAGGGAAGCAATCTCTGCCTGTATCGCTTTTTTATCGCTGTCCACATTCGTATCGTTCGCGGCCTGTACCGCAAGCTCGCGCATACGCTGTATAATACTGGTTACTTCATTTAACGCTCCGTCCGCCGTCTGAAGCACGGACGTCCCGTTCGACGCGTTCTGCGACGCCTGATCCAGTCCGTCGATCTGCAGTCTCATTTTATTTGAAATCGCCATTCCCGCCGCATCGTCCCTCGCATGGTTGATACGAATACCGGAAGACAGCTTTTCCATTGCAGTTGTCAGATTACCCTCTGTCCTTAATAACTGGCTGTTTGTAATTACCGCTGACATATTATAATTTACTTTCATGGAAATAACCTCTTTCTTTCTCCGCCTCCATGCGGATCTTTGGACTTCCCTGCCCTTGATTCTCATACATTATTTTATACTGTATTCTATATCGACAGCTTTCTGCCTTTACTTAAGCGTTAATTTTATGCCTGCAGACTTTTTACCGTCTTAATAAAGCTTTCCGCCATACCATAAAGCGTTTTAGTCAAGACGGCGTCGCCTTCTCCCTGTTCCGAAATATCCTCACTGCCAAACGAAACGAGATTCAGGTTTTCCGATGTCACATAGCGAATGTCCGCCCCTCCCTCTGTCTGCTCTAACGCCTCTGAGAGCATTCCGTTTCTTTGCGCAAGCAAATCGGCTGTTTCTCTCTTCTCGCAGGCCACATATCCGCTGACGCCGCTCTTTCCCGCTTTCAGCTGCGCCGCTACCTTTCCAAGCTTATCTGTGGAAAATGTGATGTCTACCAGACCTTTTTTCTCTTTTCCTCTGACAATTTTCAACGATATGTTTGTAATTTCATCCCCGACAAGCACAGGTATTGCATATGTCTCTTCTTTCGCCTGTTTTGTACCGATTGCAATCTGCGTATTGAGCAGCTTCATCTGCCGCAGATCAATACTTGTAACATTCTCGTCCTCAGTTATCATTGTTTTCATAACGTTTTCCGCCGTATCCGCAAGCGCCTTCTGCGCTTTCGCCATCTCCTCAGGCGTTTTTAACGACTCCGCGAATTTTTCCAGAAGCCCCCGCTTAATCTCCTCAAAATCCACCGCATTGTCCGCATCCTCCCCCGGAATTTTCTCTCCGAAGAAACCTGCAAATACCTTGTTGCGGTTCTTTATCATTTCGTACGCCGCCGTCACATACTCGGTTGTATTTGGCAGATCGTACTCCGAAAGCATCCGATACACCTCCCTCGGAGCCATTGCCGCCTCCTCAAACTCCTCCAGCTGCGCTCTTGTATATGCCGCGTCAAGCTCTGTCTCCTCCCCCAGAGACGCAAGCGCCTTTGCGAACTGCTCCGGCGTCATATCCTGCCAGTTTTGATCTCTCACAAGCCCGGCCATCTTATCCGGCGTAATCTCATCAAGCGCATCACGGATGCAGTCGGCCTGATACCCCATCTCAATCTGCTCGGTAATCGACAAACCGCCTTTAACCCCGTCCACACCGGAAAACGCATCGTCTACCGTATATTCCTTCCCCCCGTGCTTTGCAGAACGAATCTGTGTCAGTAAATTGCGCATGGTAACCTCTCCGCCCTGCGCAAGCAGAGCCCCGATTGCCGCTCCGTCTGTCTTTTCCACCTGTGTAATCAGACGGTAAATTCCCAAAAAAGCATTCCGCTCCTCCTCCGATATCGCTTTGCTTTGATCCAGCTTCCACAGATACTTCGAAAAACGCTCCTCCTCTTCAATGCCAAGCTCTTGCTTTATCCTAACGGCCTCTCTGTTCAATTCTGTAATATTCATATCCAGAGGGTTTACGCCGTCTCTTATCATTTCCCGGACGACTGACGGCGTCATATTTTTAAAGGCTCTTGAAACCGCCTCATCCGCCGCTTTTATCTGCATGACGGACTGCTCTGTTATTTCAAGATTGTTATATGCCAAAATCCGCACCGCCCTTTGGTTCTCCTCGCTCTGCTCAAATCCCAGATCGCGAAGGATATCATCTACATTCGCAAACGCTTTCTGGATGGTGTCGCCCATATCGGCGCGCGGCTTTGTCATCATTGTATCATATCTCTCTCCCGCTTTATCTAATGTATTTTGAAGCTCTTTTCCCGCTCTATACAGGCCTTTCAATGTTTCCTCATCCGCCTGCGGTATTCCAAGCGTATAAGACGGCACGTCCTTTAACGCCTCTACGGTCTCTACCGTCTCCCTAAATATGGCGACACTGGTTTCATCCGCCGCGATACCGGCCTGTGTGAGCAGTTTCTCGTAATAAGCGTTCTCCTGCGCCTTTAACGTATCGACCAACTCGGCCAACGGTTTTGTATCTACCGATATCCCCTGCTTTAACAGTGAATAATTCGCCTGCGCCGTCATCGCAAGCCTGGCTTCTTCCAGCTGCCGGCGGGCCGTCAATAGCAAAAGCTCCTTCTGCGCCGTCAGGCTGCGTTCGTCCGCGCCGTCGCCTCTGTGCCCCGCAGCCTCCTTCAAATTTTCGACGGTTAGCTCCCTGTCGTTTTCGACAAGCCATGCCAAATCCGTTTCCTGCGCCCCTTTTACAACATCTGAAGCTTCTTTTGCTTTGTCCGCGAGCGTAAAGCCCTCGATCAACATTGCGTCCTTTGGACGTCCGCCCTCTGCAATCGCCTGTACTATCGCTTTCATTACCTTCGCCTCGTCCGGCGGAAGCAAAAGCTGCTCTAATTTCTGCATATATGCAAAATTCTCAGGCGTGAACGAAACCTGGTTCGCTATCATCCACTTGCTATCTTCAATCGTCTCCTCGGTCACTTCAAAACCGGCCTGTTTAATTACCTTCTCTATCTGATTCATAAACGAACTATAATCCGCCGTCTCTTCCGGCGAACGGTAATTGCCGCTGTATTCGGCTTTATAGAGATTCTCTATTGTCGGTTCTAACCCGTTATCCAGCAAATATTTTACGGCGTTATCGCTAAGCCCTGTCAGCTCCTTTGCCATCTGAAGGCTCTCGTTCGCCTCTGTCAGATTCTGCTCGCTCAACGGCAGATCCGCCTGCGCAAATAATGCCTCCATCTGCTGTGCGAGCGCCGCGTTTCCGGTAATCTCCTCCAACTGCTCTCTTGTCAGCCCGTCTCCGAACATACTGATATCCACGCCTGCTTTTGCAAGCTCGGCCTTTATCTTATCCGTCTCCGTCACAACAGTCTTTATCTCTGTGGAATTTAAAGAAAAACCGTCCTCCTCCAGCTTCCTGCCATCCTCTTCTGATGTCGTGTTTACGGCGAACAACCTTTCATTTTTCATCTGTGTCGCATCGGAAACCTCTGCCTGACTGGCGATATCCTCAAGAATCTCCTCTCCGTCCCGGCTTGGTTTTCCATATGTAGCGTCCCCAAATAAGCCGGATGTTCCCTCCGGTTTATACACGGCAAACGTCTCCCTCTCTTCCGCCCGAACCGCTATGTCTTCCTTTTTTGCCGCGCCCGCAATATTTACCGTACCGTCAAGTAATGCTGCTGCATCTATTTTCATGTCTTTCCTCCAATTAATCTTCGCACACGCCTGCACTCTGCCTCTTTTACGTATGCCGTAACCATTTTCTCTACTTTTTATGTCGGATAAAAGCCAAAAAAACTTAAGGAAGATTTTTAATCGTATTACAGACAAAAGATAAGCTTTATGTTATATTTTATTTAACACGACACCGTATTCAAGGAGCGACTTTATGATAAGACTCAGACCATATAAAGACTGTGATGCGCAGAAAATAACGGCATGGATAAAAGACGAGTATTCTTTTCGCCAGTGGAGCGCAGACCGCTACGATAAATTCCCGATTACACCGAATGATATGAATTTGTATTATCGCAACGATAAAAATAATGAACGAATCTGGGGAATGACGGCTTTTGACGACGCCGGTATCATCGGACATTTTACTATGCGCTTTCCGGACGACAACCGCAATGATGAAATCCGGCTGGGCTTCGTGATTGTCGATAATGAAAAGCGCGGAAAGGGATACGGAAAAGAAATGATTCTTCTGGCCGCCCGGTACGCCTTCGACTTTGTCAAAGTAAAGAAAATATCACTGGGAGTTTTTGAAAACAATACAGCCGCTATAAAATGTTATGAAGCCTGCGGTTTTCAAAGAGTGAAATCAGAACATATCGAACGCTATACTTGTATGGGCGAAACATGGAATTGTATTGAAATGGAATACAGAAAGAGGAGACTATGAAAACTGCTATTTTGCGAATGCGTCCGTTAGTCCCAATCGCCGGTCGGCCCGGCCGGCTTTGCCGTCTCCCCGATAAACTGAAAGTTATACATCCAACTCCTCACGGATATTTTCGCAGTCTTGTGCCATTTCCCGTATATCGTCATCATCCATCATTTCATGGAGATCATATTCAAGAGGGGCTGCGAAAAAATCTGCCAAAGCACGATTCATTGCCCGATCTTCTTCTGGTGTGGTGGTGATTTTTAAAAACAAATCCCGATCCTCATCATCAAACAGATCCTTTAGATTGAACCCGCCGCTTTTTTTACTTTCCAAAATAAGCGCCGCCAAATCGGTTATCAAATCAATGGCATAGTAAAATTCATGGCATCCGTTTCCGGAGTCAGTATATTTTAAATCAGGTGAAGTGCGGAAATTCCAGTTCAGCTTATCAAGACCAGTATCTCTAAATATCTCACTTAGTGGAAGTTCCGTTTTGCCTTTTTCATAGAGATAGTCCGCTAAGGTCAGGCTATCATCCGTGCCGCCGATATAGTTATACCAGTATTTTTTGATATACATCTTTATCCTCTCCTTTCAATTGCTACCTGTTATCAGTCGCTTGCCCGGTAGCGTAAAATATTTGTATCTGCACCTTCTCAATAATGCCGATATGTCGTTGTGGCAGAATATTCTGTTAAATTCTCCATGAGTTATGCAATAGCCTCTTTCTCAATCATGTGTGACATATCACAACGTACAATCTTTCCAAATTCCCAATTCTGCATCAATTCTAATAATTGCCTTATTTCCATTCTATTCAAATTCAATTTAAGTATATCACAATCTACCCGTTAAAAAAACCACAAACAAAATCTGTCTGTGGGTTTTCTGTCTCTTGTCTGTTTGTGAATAACCGCTTACCTCTTGGATAGTTTCAGATCCCGATTTTCCGGCACTTTCAATACATTTGTCACTTACCCATAAATATTCATATTGACGCATACTGTCCTGCTGAATGAGCCCTTATTCTAATTTAACGTCACAGATATTTTTTTCCCAAGAGATTCCGCAATTTTTGTCAGGAAATCCAAACTGGGATTATAATTTCCGCTCTCTAACCTGGAAATATTACTTTTCTGTGTACCTACTCTCTTCGCAAGTTCTGCCTGTGTTATATTTTGTTCTTTTCTTGCATTTATAATCTGCTCAATTGCTTCATATCTGGGCCTTAATTTTTCATATTCTATTCTAAATTCTTCATCCTTAAGCATATCGGCTTTCATTTCTTCAAAAGATATCCCAGCTTTACTCATGATTCAGACCTCCTTTTATAATCTTCCATATATTTCCTTGCTTTCTTTATTTCATTTTCAGGTGTTTTCATGGTCTTTTTGATAAATCCATACAACAACACAAACTTATTGTTATAATATGTAAAGTAAAATATTCTCGCTATATCGCTTGAAAACTTTATCCGCAATTCATACAGGCCTTTATTATCTTTTCCTTTTACAGGTTTTACATACGGCTCTCTCAATTCAGTCCCTAACTGTTTTAATAACTCAATATCACTAAAAGTTTTGGCTCTTAGTTTCGGATTAAGTGAATATAAAAAATCCTGCACAGGTATTTTCCCATTTTCTTTCATATAGAAATCTAATTCAATAATTTTAGTCACTTCCTTTGCTTGTCATTATGTTATCATATATGATAACATTTGTCAAACACATTTTTTCATCATGTGAAAAACCCACAAACAAAATATGTCTGTGGGTTCTCTGTCTCTTTTCTGTTCGGGAATAACTGCTTATCTCTTGGAGAACTGCGGCGCACGGCGGGCTGCCTTGAGGCCGTATTTCTTTCTCTCTTTCATACGCGGATCCCTTGTCAGGAAACCTTTGGACTTGAGCGTTGGTCTGTAATCAGCGTCAACCGTGAGCAGCGCTCTTGCAATTCCGTGTCTGATTGCGCCTGCCTGTCCTGTATAGCCGCCGCCCTTTACATTTACCAAAATGTCAAACTTGTCGGCTGTCTCCGTCGCTGCCAATGGCTGGCGAACAATCACCTTCAATGTCTCCAAACCAAAATAATCGTCAATATCTCTCTTATTTATCGTAATCTTACCTGTACCCGGCGCTAAATATACTCTGGCAACAGATGACTTTCTTCTTCCCGTTCCGTAATACTTTGTATTAGCCAATGTTATTTCCCTCCTTAAAATGCCAAAACTTCCGGCTTCTGTGCCGCATGCTTATGTTCCGGTCCTGCATAAACGAACAACTTCTTATACATCTGTCTTCCCAGCGGTCCCTTTGGAAGCATTCCCTTAACTGCATACTCAATTACTCTCTCAGGATGTTTTGCTAACATTTGTCTCAGTGTGGTCTCTTTTAACCCACCAACGTATTCAGAATGACGATAATACATTTTTTGATCTAACTTCTTACCGCTTACCTGAATCTTCTCGGCATTTACAACAATTACATAATCGCCTGTATCCATATGCGGTGTAAATATCGGTTTATTCTTTCCTCTCAATACTTTAGCAATCTCAGATGCCAAACGTCCTAATGTCATACCGTCAGCGTCCACTACGTACCATTTTCTTTCAATCGTAGCAGGACTAGCCATAAAAGTTTTCATCAGTCTTCCTCCTTGATATTCTGCCAAGGCTCTCCTTCCATGCGGATGTACCGGCCGCATCAGCTTATGCCTTACCATTTGTTTATAGTCAAAATATCAATCCGGGGCTTTGGCTTGATATTTCTATACTATGTCAGACTTAGATATTATAGTACACGTCCCCGCGCGTGTCAATCACTTTCTTTTAATTGCAGCCTAAAAATCAAACTTTATCCCGATCATCGTCAGTCCATGCGCCGGCGCCGTCGGTCCCGCCGCGCTTCTGTCGCGGGCCGTTAGCATCTCTTCCACTTCCTTCGGCTCTTTGGCCCCTGAACCCACCTGAATCAAGGTGCCCGCGATAATGCGCACCATATTATACAAAAAGCCGCTTCCGCTCACACGAATCGTGATTAGCTCCCCCTCTTTCTCCACGGTAAGCGCATAGACCGTCCGCACCGTAGTTACGGCCGCGGTAGCCGGAGCGCAAAAGCTCCTGAAATCATGTTCGCCGATCAGATATCCGGCCGCCTGCCGCATTTTCTCCACGTCAAGAGGGCGGTAATAAAAATACGTATCGCGCCGGCGCATCGGCAGCGGAAACCTGCGGTTTAAAATCCGGTATTCATAAGTTTTTACGCTGCTGCAACGCCGCGGATGAAAATCCCTCTCGACTTCCTTTGAATCCTGAATTACAATATCCTCCGGCAGACGCTGATTCAGCGCGTACGAAATCTTTTCTGCCTCGATTCTTGCCTCTGTATCAAACACCGCTACGTTGCCCAGCGAATGAACGCCGGAATCTGTCCTGCTGGCTCCGATCACCGTAATCGGTTCCCCCAAAAGCCCCGTCAGAGCTTCATTCAATACAGCTTCAATTGTTCTTCCGTTCGGCTGAACCTGCCAGCCGCAGTAATTCGTCCCCTCATAGGCAACGGTCAGCATAATTCTTCTCGTCATCTCAAATCACCATTCCAAAAACACGGACATGCGTATCCACACAAAGCGCAGCGCAATCATAGACGCAAGGTACAAAAAAAGAACTGCGTAAGCGGCATAGTCGCATTTTCGATAACACAGCGGCTTCATCTTTGTCCGCCCCGCCCCGCCTCTGTAACAGCGCGCCTCCATCGCCAGCGCGAGATCGTTTGCACGGCGGAACGCAGAGACGAAAAGCGGTATCAGAAGCGGTATCATTGCCTTCACCTTCCTGAAAATATTCCCGCTCTCAAAATCCGCGCCTCTCGCCGCCTGCGCTTTCATAATTTTATCCGTCTCCTCTATCAGTATAGGAATAAAACGCAGCGCAATCGACATCATCATTGCAATTTCATGCACAGGAATACCTATCTTTGAAAGAGGCGCAAGCGACTTTTCCAAACCGTCTGTGAGCTGGTTCGGAGTTGTCGTCAATGTCATAAGCGACGTTCCGATAATCAAAAGCGCAAGGCGGACCAGCATCAACGCCGCATTTTTAAGCCCTTCGCGGGTAACGGTAAGCGCCCCAAAAGATACCAGAGGCGTTCCCTGCGTAAAAAACAGATGAAACAATCCCGTAATCACCATCAAAACAACAATTGCTTTTAATCCCTTCACCATGTAGAAAAACGGAACTCCCGAAAGTTTTATAGCCGCCACAAGAAAGATTGCGGCAAGAACAAATGCCGCAACCCCTTTAAATATAAACAGCGATATAATATAAATCAGCGTCCCAAACAGCTTAACCCTCGGATCCAGTCTGTGAATCGGCGAATCCCCTGGATAATACTGCCCTATCGTAATATCTCTAATCATGCTTTTACCTGTTCTCTTTCCCTTGCCCACTCCGCCCGAAAGGCATAGCGTCATCCGGAACTAACGTCTTTTTCTCTCTGCAATCATCTCAAGAATTTCGTGTTTCGCCGCCTCCACCGTTATCGCCCTGGCGTTTACCGGCAGTCCCCGCTCCAAAAGACCATGCAGAAAATTCGTAACCGAAGGCGCCCCAAGCCCAATGGCTTCCAATTCCCTGTAATGCTCAAACACTTTTTCGGGCGCGCCGTCAAACAGCACTTCCCCCTGATTCATCACAATAATGCGGCCCACATACTTCGCAATATCCTCCATACAGTGAGATACAAGCAAAACGGTAATTCCCTGCTCCCTGTGCATTTTTGCAATCTGATCAAGAATTTCATCCCGCCCCCCCGGGTCAAGCCCTGCCGTCGGCTCGTCCAGGATAAGCACCTCCGGCTTCATTGCCAGCACACCGGCAATCGCCACGCGGCGTTTCTGTCCCCCGGAGAGATCAAACGGCGACTGGTAATACAATTCTTCCGGAATCCCCACGCAATTTAGCGCTTCAAACGCCCGAACTCCGGCTTCCTTTTTGGAAAGCCCCTGATTAAGCGGACCAAAGCAGACATCCTCAAAAATCGTCGTCTCAAACAGCTGGTGCTCCGGATACTGAAAAACAAGTCCCACTTTACTCCGCAGTCCGCGCATATCATAGTCTCTGTCGTAAATATCTTCACCGTTATAGTAGATCCCCCCCGACGCGGCCCTTATCAAACCGTTCAGATGCTGAATCAGAGTGGATTTTCCGGAGCCCGTGTGACCGATCAGCCCGATAAACTCTCCGTCCTCAATCTTCAGGCTGACGTTCTTTAGCGCCTGCGCCTCGTATGCCGTCCCCGCGCCGTATACATAATTTACCTTATCTAAAATGATCGACATATCTGTTCAATCGCCTCCGTCAATTCCTCCTGCGTCAGCACGCCCTGGGGAATCGCAAGCCCCTCCTGTCTAAGCTCATGAGCCAGCAGAGTAATCTGCGGCACGTCAAGGCGAAGCTTTTTCAACTCTTCAACTTTTGAAAAAACTTCGCGCGGCGTCCCCTGCATAACCACACGCCCCCGGTCCATTACATAGACGCGGTCGGCCCCCGTTACCTCCTCCATGTAATGCGTGATCAACAGAATCGTAACGCCTTTTTCTCTGTTTAGCTCATGGACAGCTTTTAAAACCTCTTTTCTCCCGTTCGGATCCAGCATCGCCGTCGGCTCGTCCAATACGATGCACTTCGGCTGCATTGCCAAAACGCCGGCAATCGCGACTCTCTGTTTCTGTCCGCCGGAAAGCTTATTCGGGGAATGCGCGCGATACTTTAGCATCCCGACAGATCTCAGGCTATTTTCAACCCGCTGCCAGATCTCATCCGTCGGCACGCCGATATTCTCCGGTCCAAACCCGACATCCTCCTCCACTACGCTCGCAATTATCTGATTGTCCGGATTCTGGAATACCATCCCGGCGCTCTGACGCACGTTCCAAATATTTGTATCATCGGAGACATCATATCCGTCGACCCAAAGGCTTCCCTCCTCCAGCTCTAAAATTGCGTTTATATGCTTTGCCAGCGTCGATTTTCCGGAACCGTTATGGCCTAAAATAGCGATAAATTCTCCCTGCTCTACATCAAGATCTACCTGATCGAGCGCCGTCTGAATTGCTTCCACATTGCCTTCTTCATCTCTTCTGATATACTCATGCACTAACTTTCTTGCCTTGATTATTCCCATACCGTTCCTTTCACTCCGCGTGCCATTGTAAACGGTGCAGCTCTCCCTCAAGCTTCATGTGGTCGAAACGATTCTGGCGCAGCGCTTCATATAACACAATTGCCACGGAATTGGACAAATTAAGAGAGCGGGTCTCCCCCATCATCGGAATCCTCACACAGCTTTGTTCGTGTTTCGCCAGAATTTCTTCGGGAATCCCGGCGCTCTCCTTCCCAAACATAAGGTAACAGTCCGGCTCGTAGGAGACATCGGAATATACCTGGCGCCCTTTCGTCGTAGCCATATAAATTTTTGCGTGCGGATTTCTTGCAAGAAAATCCTCGTAATCGATATAAGTTGTTACGTCAAGCTCTTTCCAATAATCCATACCTGCCCGCCGGATCGCTTTTTCATTTAACTGAAATCCCAAAGGTTCTATCAAATGCAGCCTGGTTCCCGTGGCCACGCAGGTCCTTCCGATATTTCCGGTGTTCGCCGGAATTTCCGGCTCAAACAATACAATATTCAGCTTCGCCATATCCGTACCTCCGACGCCGTCGCGATTACTTATTTTCCCGCAGCTTTGTAATAAAGCGCTCCATACGATCCAGCGCTTCTTTTAAATTCTCAAGCGAATATGCGTAAGAAATTCTCAAGAACCCTTCCCCGCAGCCGCCGAACGCCGTGCCCGGCACAACCGCCACCCGCTCTGCGTTCAGCAATTCCGTCGCAAAGTCTTCCGACGTCATGCCAAACTCCTTGATACAGGGAAATACATAAAACGCGCCGTAAGGTTCAAAACATTGCAGACCCATCTCGCGAAAGCGATGCAGCAGATATCTTCTCCTGCCGTTATACTCCTCACGCATCTGCTTTACATCTTCATCCCCGCACCGCAGCGCATCCACAGCCGCATACTGCGAAGTAGTCGGCGCGCACATTATAGCAAACTGATGGATTTTCAACATCTGCTCCAAAACAATCCGCGGCCCACAGGCATACCCAAGACGCCAGCCCGTCATGGCATGCGACTTTGAAAACCCGTTAATCACAATCGTTCTCTCCCACATGCCCGGAAGCGACGCAATCGATACGTGATCCTCCTGATAAGTAAGCGCCGAATAAATTTCATCGCTGAGTACATACAAATCATGCGCCTTAATCACTTCCGCAATCGCTTCCAAATCCTTCCGCTCCATAATCGCCCCGGTCGGATTGTTCGGAAACGGCAGTACCAAAAGCTTTGTCCTCGGCGTAATCGCGGCCTCCAGCTCCTCTTTTGTAAGACGAAACTCATTCTCTTCCTTTAATTCAATCACCACGGGCGTTCCGTTTGCAAGCACGGCGCAGGGCAGATAAGAAACATAGCTTGGCTGCGGGATCAACACCTCGTCCCCCGGATCTAACATGGCGCGCATCGCAATGTCGATCGCCTCGCTGCCGCCCACCGTCACAAGAATCTCATGATTAAAATCATACGTCAAATCATAATGGCGCTTCAAATAGGCGGCAATCTCTACCTTCAACTCCTTCAAGCCGGCGTTAGAGGTATAGAACGTCCGTCCCTTCTCCAGCGAATAAATACCCTCATCCCGAATATGCCAGGGCGTATCAAAATCCGGCTCGCCCACGCCAAGAGAAATCGCATCCTTCATTTCACTGACAATATCAAAAAACTTGCGGATACCGGAAGGTTCAATGGTTACAATTGTTTTTGATAGTGGGTTTCTCATGGTGTCATCAACATCCTTTCATCCTTTGCCGGTTCAGCCATTATTGTGCCGTGATCCTTATACTTCTTCAAAATAAAATTTGTCTTCGTGCTCAAAACATACTCAAGCGCGGAAAGCTTATCCGAGACAAACTGCGAAACCTCGCGCAGCGTTCTTCCCTCCAGCGTTACCATCAAATCGTAACTGCCGGAAATCAGATAGACAGAATTTACTTCCGGATAGTTATAGATCCGCTCAGCGACCTTGTCAAATCCCATTCCCCGCTGAGGCGTCACGCGAACTTCAATCAACGCCGTTACTTTTTCTACCTCAACCTTATCCCAGTTGATCAACGTGTGATATCCGCAGATAATATTCTCTTGTTCCATCGCCGCCAACTCTTTTTTCACCGCGGCTTCGTCCACTCCGAGGACAATCGCCAGCTCTTTTATATCAATTCTGCTGTTCTTTTCAATGAATGTCAAAATTTTTTCACGCATATTCGCTCTCCTTCTCTTATCACAAACTCCTGCTCCAACAGATTCTCTACAAAACCTTATACAATTCATCCGTCTTCGGCGGCTCCAAAAAACGCTTCTCATCTCCGTGATACAACACTCGGTCATTGCCCGCCGTCGCTTTTCCGATCACCGTCGCCTTTATGCCCAGCTTTTCAATCTCGCGCACCAGCGCATTGCCGTTCTGCGCCGCCATCAGCATCGCGCCGCTGGATATCAATTCATACGGATTTACGTCGAAAAATTCACAGATTTCCACGGTCTCCTGCCGGATGGGAATTTTCTTGATATCAATCTCCAGTCCAACGCCGGAAGCCTCCGCAATCTCCCAAAGCGCTCCAAATATACCGCCCTCCGTCACATCGTGCATCGCTCCAACGCCGGACCGCGCGGCGGCCGCGGCCTCGTCCATCACAGACAAATACGCGTCAAACCTTTTGGCGCTTTCCAGAAATTTCTCCGAAAAACGTTCGCGAAGCAGCGCCTCCTTTTCCTTTGCAAGAATAGAAGTCCCCTCCAGTGCAATCCATTTTGTAACGATAATATCCATATCGGGCTTTACCCCGCCTGTGGTCACGAGCTTTCCTTTTTTCACCTTTCCGACGCCGCAGACGCTCACAACCGGCTGATTTACAACCCGCGTGACCTCCGTATGGCCGCCTATAATCTGCACATGAACCGCCTCGCACTCGGCCTCTATCTGCTGCATCAACGCCTTTAACTCTTCTTCCTCAAACCCATTTGGCAAAAGCAGAGTCAGCATAACGCCGACAGGCTCCGCTCCTGCGCTTGCCAAATCATTTGTCGTAATTATGATCGCCAGCTTTCCGATATCCTGCGCGGCTCCGGTAATCGGATCTGTCGACACTACAAACATTTCATCCTCCGCCAGCGCAATCGCTGCGCAATCCTCGCCAACTGAAGCCCCCACAAGAACCTCTTTTCTTTTTGTATGTAACTGCCTGATTACGGAACGCTTCAAAACGTTCTCCGGTACTTTTCCTACTTTCATTCTTCCATCCCTGCCATACTTACAGTTTAAGGCTGTCTCAATCCTGAAACAGCCTTCTACATGCTTATTCTTCCGGAGAGTCCTCCTTCGGCCTGTCATCCTCGCCCGAATCGTCGTCTCCGCCTTCTTTATCCGAATTATCCTTTTTGTCGGAATCGTCTTTCTTATCGGAATCGTTCTTTTTATCCGACTTATCTTTTTTATCCTTTTTTTCAGACCCCTCATCTTCAGGCTTCTCGCCCTCCGCCTGCTGTGCCTGCTGTTCTCTCGCTGCAATCGCTGCGTCGTTCCACTCTGCGGCAGCCGCCCGGATTGTCGCTTCGTCCTGCGTTGCAATCGCGGCATTGATCGCGTTAACCGCATCCGGATTGGCCGAAGCCGTTCCCACGGAAAAAATACGCGGCGACGAATTATACTTGCTGGAATTAAATTCCTGTCTGCTCTGCTCCTCGCCGTCAACGCGGACAATCTTCCACAATTTCGCCGACTTACCAATATGCGGCGACTGTGTCTGGTTGATTGTTCCGATCGGATCCGCCGTCGCGACAAACTTCACAATCGGATCCTCCTCGCTGACTGTCTCGCTCTCAAACTCTACGGTCCGGTTGGCCGGCCTTGTCTCTTCTCCGAATATATTAAAATGAAGGATTCTTCCCTCCGCATAGCCCTCAATATAAATCGGCGTATCCAGCGTATTCTTAAATTTCAAATTCTTATAGGTTCCTGCGATCGCGGCATCCATCGACGGTTTCACATAGGAAACAAGCATAGAATGCGCAAAACGCTCCGTTATCTCAAGCTCCGCGCGAATCACCGCATTGTACAGCGTGGTCGACACCTGACATACGCCGCCGCCGTAAGACTCCACCGTCGTTCCGTTCTCGTATGCGCCTGCCAGCTCATAGCCGTTGGAAGCCTCCAGCGGTCCGATCGCATCGTACACGGAAAACTCCTCTCCCGGGAAAAGCACCGTGCCGTCTATAAGGCTCGCCGCATTCAATACGTTTGCCACGCGCCCTGCCGAAGAATCGCTGAAATCCGTAGAATACGCGCCCAGAACATCCTGTATCTTCTCCAGCTGTTCTCTGGAACCTTCCGGCTCTACCACGTTTGCCGTCAACGATATCGTCCCGTCTTCTCCGCTCCAATCCTCTTCAAAATAAGCCGCAATGTTATCCGCCGAGGCGTCTACGTCAATCTCAATGCCCTCATGGCCTTCTATAAAAACAAACTGTCCTTCTTCACGCTTTAAGCTGTTATTCTCGGATTCACGGTTTAGCTCCCCGGTATGTTCCTTTAGCCAGGCTAACGTCTTATCGTGATCGATGGTATAAGAAATATCATAAATCTTATCCGCTTTCTCAAGATCTTTTATATCCTTATAGCGCTGGATCAGGTTTCCGGTTTTGCCGATACTGACCGCTTCCTCCACCACATTCCGGTTCGCCCAGTCAACGCCCAGGTCCCTTGCGCTGACCGTAACGTGATTTTCCCCGGCATTCAGCGTAAACTCCGCATCCATTTTCTCATCGACCGCCGTCTGTACTGCGGCCTGCGCCTCCTCCGGCGTCATTCCCCCCACTGCGATATCTCCGACATAAACTCTGGAAGGGATCACTGCATCCTCATTCTCCTCCGCCCTTACGGCCTGAGTGACCGCGGCAATTCCTATCACCGCAAATGCAACCGCCGCAACCGGAAGAATCCTCTTAAATATCTTCATATATTTTCTCCTACCTGCCTTTAGCGGGCAATGCCCAATTTCTTTTTATTTGATATTTTAACATAAAAATCCCGATTTTCAAGGTGCATATCCACTAATATATTTGACAGAAAATCAACTTTTCTGTATATTATGACGTGCAGGAGGTAATTTTCTTTCGTTATGCGAATGCTGAAACCAACAATGGTATCAACATCACGACAACAAGGAGCACGGCTATCACACCCACAACGACTCTCTTCCTTTTTGAGTTGTTAAAATTTATCATCTTTTTCACCTCCTTCAATAAGGTTCATTAGGATTGCTCTTGCAGAAAGGCTGTTATTATGTTTCTGATTATTTTTATAATTTTTGTCGTCGTATTCACGATTATGCTGCGCAGGCTCTCAAGCCGAGACCAGAAAATACAGGACGAATTCTGGGACAGAGAGCTTCGCTCGAACACCGTCCGTAAAAAAGACATCAGTTCTCTCTCCTATATCACAATCCCGCTCGACACCTTCCCAATCGGAAAATACGAGGATGAAGAGCTGTCCGACTGCGAGACGGATTTAAGAGGGCTGGCGGACAGGCAAATCTTAAATCTAAACGGCGCGAGCAACACCGATTTAAAGCTAACCTACGGCGTCCCTAATTTTCAGTTTCTGTCCGAATGCGATGAAAATTTCGCCGTTCTCGCAAGGACGCTTGTCAGATACGGGAACCGGCTCTTTGCGCTCGGACATGCGCAGGAAGCCGAGACCGTCCTTGCATTCGGCGTCGCATGCCACAGTGATATCGTCTCAAACTATACTCTTTTAGCCGATATTTACCGTGCGCTTGGAAAAGATGACAAGCTCGATTCCCTGATCGCCTCTGCGAACACGCTTGATTCCAGCCGCAAAGACGCCATTCTAAAGAAGCTTGCCGAACCGTGAAATAATCTGATCCGTCTTTCTCGACGCCTCGCTTCTTGTCAGCGTCTCAAACGAAATATCATCGTCTATTTTATGATAATTCAGCAATTCCTTCAAGCGCTTTTTTTGCGCCGGCGTCGCCGGCGTCTCTCTCTTCGGCTTATACAAAAGCGGCCTTGGCAGGAAAGCGCTTCCGTACGCCTCGCCGTACTGCCGTTCTAAAATCTCATAGAGCCGCATGGTCGCAAGCGCATCCTCCAGCGCCCGGTGCGCTTTGCGTCTGCGAATCCCGTAATACCCGCACAGCTCGTCCAACGACTTCTTATCCGCGCAAATCGGCAGGCCTCTTGCCGCCTTTAAAGTATCGACCGCCTTTTTCTCAAAAGAAATTCGTTCATTTACGGCAAGCTGCTTCAAAAAACTGTAATCAAAAATCACATTGTGGCCCACCCAAATATCCTCGCCGACAAAATCCGCCACACGGCGAATGGCCTGCGCCGGCATAATTCCGCCGTCCGCCATCTCCTGCGTGATCCCTGTCAGCTTCACAACCTCTTCGGACAGCGGCCGCATCGGATTCACAAAAAACTCCAAAACGGCGCTCACACGCTTATCTCGAACCCTGACCGCCCCCACCTCTAAAACGGCATCTCTCTTAGGATTTAATCCGGTCATTTCCAAATCAATTACAATATAATCCTGCATCACAATTCCTCTATCCGCCGTTCCTTTGCGCTGTGTAAAAACAAATCCCGATTCTCATAATCAAACAGAATATAATACGGCTTGTCCCTTTTTTGCCCGTCCTCCTCATAGAAAAAACGCTCCAGATGCGACAGTTTTCCCTTTTTACAATAGTTCCGCGACATATCCTTCCACCCGTCCATCTTTGGCGCAAACGCCGGACGGCTTTTTGCGTTCTCTCTCGCATAAATGTCATAGACCGCCGCCTCTCTCAGCCGCTCCCGCTGCCCCGCCGCCGTCTCCCCGGCAAAATCCAAAAGAATCTCCATGCGCTGATTGCGCGTATGTTTTTGCGCAAGATACCCTCTGCTCTCGTAATAATTTCCAAGACTTTCAAACATAGAAAACGCGCTGTCAAACATTTCCTCCAAAACGGAAATAGAACGGCGAAACTGCCCGCTATTATAATAGACCTCCAGCATTTCTTCGACAAGCTTTATCCTCTGAATCTCCTCATAGCAAAGCCACCTGGTAGAAAGCACCTCGTAAGGCGGATGAGACGTATAGATCATTCCGTATTCCGAAGCGTGGGAATACATATAAGAGCCCTTCAGAATCTTCAAAAATCCAAGCTGAAGCTGCTCGGGCTTTATCTCATAAATTTCGTCAAAGGAACGCGCAAAGCTTTTAAAATCTTCCATCGGAAGACCCGCAATCAAATCCAGATGCTGATGGATATTACGCCCCTCTTTTATTTTCCGAACGACTGACTTTACGCGCGAAAGATCCATTGTCCGGCGAATTTCCTCTATTGTCTCGGCATTCGTACTCTGCACGCCAATCTCAAGCTGGATTAATCCCGGACGAAGCCCTGCAAGAAACGCAACCTCATCATCAGTCAAAAGATCCGCCGCCACCTCAAAATGAAAATTTGTGACGCCCCTGTCATGCTTTTTTATAAAACGCCAGATTTCCATCGCGCGGTCCCGGCGGCAGTTAAAGGTTCTGTCCACAAATTTTACCTGCGGCGCCCCCCGGTCGATAAAAAACCGCAGCTCGCGCTTCAAAAGCTCCATATCCCGAAACCGCAGCTTTCTGTCGACGGAAGAGAGGCAATAGCTGCAGCAAAACGGACATCCCCGGCTTGATTCGTAATAGACAATCTTATTTTGAAAATCCTCGTTTTCATAGGGGAACGGAACGTCGCTAAGATCCACGGGCGTCTCTGGCAAATTCACGCATATTTCATCCCCTTTTTGAAACACAAGCCCCGGAATCTGCTCTAAGGCTTTTGCCTCCTCATGGTAATAGCGGCACAAATTCAAAAATATCTTCTCGCCTTCCCCTCTCATAATCCCCGTAATAAACGGATTATCCTGCAAAAACCTCTCGCTCTCATAAGAAACCTCAGGACCGCCTAGCCAAATCGGAACTTCTTTACAGATTTTGTGAAACTCCTCCGCCACCCTTCTCACATACGAAATATTCCAAATATAACAGGAAAAACAGAGAATATCCGGTTTCCTTTTATATATTTCACTCAAAATGTATTCGGCTCTCTGGTTTATCGTAAATTCCGCCAACTCTATTTCTTCTTTATACGCGCCCGCATATGCCCTTAAATCATAAATCGCCAGATTGGAATGTATATATTTTGCGTTAATCGCCGTGAGCAGTATCTTCATTTTTCTTTTCATTTCTCCTGTTTCTCTTTCATTGACTAAAATGCGCTCTTTGTGGTATGTTATTTTTATACACACGCATAGCTCAACGACGCCAATTTGGAATCCTTGAGCTGACATAAAGGGGGATTTTTATGAATCCAGATGAATACAAAGAGCTTGCGCAGCTCTTTAAAATATTCGGCACGCCCACAAGGCTTCAGATTATGTACACGCTCTACGACGGTGAAAAATGCGTCTATGACATTGCGGACAAACTCGAAATGTCACAGAGCGCAATTTCCCATCAGTTAAGCATTCTAAAACAAAACCGTCTTGTAGGCAACCGCCGGGACGGAAAAACGATTTACTATTATTTATTGGATTCCCATGTCGTCACAATTATCGAACAGGGACTTGACCACATCCGCGAATCCTCTACCTGTTAAAATTCATATAGGAATAATATTCCTCCTCAAAATCCGAATGCGCGGCGAGATTTACGATCTTTGCCCCCTCCGCTATCTTTTTCATAATATCTGCGCCCTCCTTATCCGCAAGATACCGCGTCGCCCCAAGAAGCGACGTATTCCCGACCGGCTGCGCCCGCTCCCGCAGCTCATGCGGTATCAAACCGATTCCCGCGGCCTTGTAAACATTCAATTTACAGCCGAATCCCCCCGCAAGATAGACTTTATCGATATCCGACGACACAAGCCCCCCCTCCCGCTTTAAAAGCTCGATCCCCGCCCGAACCGCCGCCTTTGCCATCTGCAGCTGGCGCATATCCTCCTGTGTAAAACGAATCGGCGTCCCGCGCGCGGACGTCTCCGCCAGCAAAAAACCGCTTTCCTGATACGCACCGCAAAATGTTCCGCCCTCATCCGCCGCCCCCGTCTTAACAATCTCATAGGCCGTCTCCAGTACCCCGGTTCCGCAAAGGCCAATCGGACGCTTATTCCCGATTGTGTGTAAAACAATTCGCTTTCCCATGCAAGAGACGCTGTTGACGGCTCCCTCGACAGACGGCACGCCGCAGCTGATATTTCCGCCCTCAAGCGCAGGTCCGGCTGCTACGGAAGAGGCGAGCGTCCCCTCGTCCGTAATAAGCGCCATCTCCCCGTTCGTGCCAAGATCCACGAACAGAACCGGCTTTTTCCCTCGATGATACAAATTACAGCCGTAAATACCCGCGACAATATCGGCGCCGACAAACGCCGACATCCCCGGCAGCAGGGTCACCTCTGTCTTTGCATATTTTTCCGGAATCTCCTCCCACCATTCTTCCGCAGGCTTCGTCCGAAGCTCCAGGGAAACGGGGCGAAATGGAGAGACGCCAAGAAGCTCGCAGGAATCCCCCGCCAGCAAATGCTGCATTGTCGTATTTGCAGAAATCACAAGTCTGCTGATCGCCGGCGCACCCGCGCATTTTTCTGACAACTCGTCCATCCCCTCTACAAGATCCCGCCATATAAGCGCCTTTAACTTTTCGGCATCCCCCCCGTTCGCCGCCTGAATCCTGCTCAGTACATCCGCGCCAAACACACGCTGGCTGTTATTTTTTGTAATAACCGCCGCGCTCTTTTTGCTCTCTCTGTCGACAAACGCCAGCGCAATTGTCGTCGTTCCGATATCGGCCGCCACGTCAAAGTCCGCTTTTTTACAGTCCCCCTCCTTCAACGATACCGCCGCTTCGCTTAAACCGGGAGTAAAGATTTTATCCTCCCATGATCCGGATAACACAATCCCGCCGTCGGAAAAAAAGCTGGCGCGGCACAAAAGACGCACGCCGCGGTCCAGCTCCTGCTTAGTCAGAATATTTTTTTCCTCCGATGTCAAAACCGTCTCCCCCTGCATAATCTCAAAGCGGCACTTGCCGCAGACGCCGTTTCCGCCGCAGGGATACGACGTCATATAACCGCTTCTCCTCAGCGCGTTTAATAAAGTCTCTCCCGGACGCTGAAAAACTTCCGTGTATTTCTTATCCGTCCGCGAATGATAGATTCTGATTTTCGGCATGCCCCATCTCCTTTTACATATGCCAGACGATCACGTCTATTCCGCCCAGCACCAGCAAAACGCCGCCAGCCAGATACGCTTTCGTCTTCTGTTCAAAACCGAAACGATACCCGGTATACATTCCGAGAACCACAACCAGAATGGTAAAAAGCACGATCATAGCAAGCATCCAAAAGACGTCCGCACCCAAAAATCCAAACGCAATTCCCGTAAGCAGCGTATACACGCTTGCGATCGCGGCCATTTTTAAAAAGACCCCTATGCCAATCTTTTCCGCCCTGCGCTCGAACACACTGTCATTCTTCCACGCCTTGAAAACCATACGCAGTCCAAGCCCGATAAAAATAAGCGCCGCAATAATCCGTCCCGTAAGCAGTTTCGCATCCTTTAAATCATAACGGCAGAGGAGGCCCGCCAGAAAACTGCCGAAATACAAAGCCGCCGTCTGCCACGCAGACAATACCGCACATATAAGAACAAGATGTCTTTTTCTGACACGGGCTACCAGCGCCCCCTGACACTCCACCGCCGCAAAAATGTCCAGTGACAGGCCAGCCGTTACCACAAGCATC
Organism: uncultured Roseburia sp.; assembly: GCA_947383215.1. Taxonomy (GTDB): domain Bacteria; phylum Bacillota; class Clostridia; order Lachnospirales; family Lachnospiraceae; genus Roseburia_C. The sequence goes on along the minus strand of CANDCP010000002.1, from coordinate 40,336 downwards.
TCTATCCAGTTCATACCGGGCCTCCTCGCTCTTTTATTCCGCCTTTACGGCGTCTGTCTTCAGAATAAATTTCACACTGCCTTCCACACCGTCTGCCACCTGTGAAAACGTTGTATAATCTTCCCCCGCCATAGCATATGCTTCCATTCTGTCTAAGAATGATTTTACATCACCGCGATAGGTATCCGCAAGCTTTTGTATGGCTTTTTCGTGAAATTCTTTCATTCCGTCCGCCAATTCATCTGATCCGCTCTCTAACTGATCTACTCCCTCCGCGATCTGAGCAGCTCCGTCCGAAAGCTGTCTGGCTCCGTTGTTAAGCGTGCCGTTATTCGATACCAGTGTATTTGCGCCTGCCAAAAGCTCTGAAATTCCTCCTCTCAACGCGGGAACCGCGCCCACAAGATCGCCCGTTCCCTTTGCCAGCGCCGCCGAGCCCGTTACCAGGCTGTAACCGGATTCCTTATCCTTTGCCTCAATCGCCTTTACAACCGTCTGTTTCGTCTCCTCGGCCGCAGTGACCGCCGCCTGGCCTGCCGCAGCCTTTGCCCCCTCATAGGCCGCCTGGCCTGCCGCGCTTCTCGCCGCAGTGACCGCCGCCTCACCGGCTGCCGCCTTTGCTCCTGAAACAGCGGCAGAACCGGCTGCAGCCTTCGCCCCCGTCAAAGCGGCTTCCCCCGCCGCGCTCTCTGCTCCGTTTTGCGCCGCGTCGGCGACTGCGGTCGCTACTTCCCCGGAAATCTGTGACATTCCTCCCATAAGATTTCCGGTCATCGTATGGATTCCGCCTGTGATTTTGGAATCTGACATCGTCTGACTTACATAGCCGTTTACCGCCGATTGAATCTGCGAAACATACGGTTCCGCCTGTACCGCCTGGCCTGCCTGCGCAGCCGCCGCGGCCTCATCGGCTCCGGCCGCCATAAGCGCCTGTTTAATCTGTTCCGTCACCTGCGCTGTGACAACCTGCGTATAGATTCCCTGCGCAACCTGTCTCGTATACTCCGTCACGCCGTTTTCGACGGTCCCCGTCATTCCTTCTAACTTCTGCCCCAACTGAAGCTGCGCCTGATTTTTAATCTTGTTGTAATAACTGCTTTCGTCATTCGGGTCGCCAAACATGTTGTGAACGGCGGCCTGCGCCTGGCTTTTTATTCCCTGCGCCTGCGCGTCTACCGCGGCCTGCGCCTGACCCTTTATCGCCTCCGCCTGCGCGTCTACCGCGGCCTGCGCCTGGCTTTTTATTCCCTGCGCCTGCGCGTCCACAGAACTGTACGCGCTCTTTTGGACGGTACTCTTCTGTGCGTCGATCGTCGCGCCGACCTGCTTTAACAGCGCGTTTTTTTCTTTTTCGCTAAACTTCTTTTTCAGAGACTTATCCAGCTTTTCGATTCCGCCGCTGATCGATTTCGCGCTGGAATCTAAGGTATTCGCCCCGTCTACAAGAGACGTGCTTTTGTCGCTTAACTCCTTCACTCCATCTCCCAGCATTTTCGCTCCGTCGGTATAACTTTGAACGCCCCCTTTCAAGTCCGAGACGCCCGCCGAAAATGTTCCCATGCTCTCTTTTAACGTATCAAGCCCTTCCGCCAGCTCCTCTCCCCCGTCTTTCAGCTTTCCGGAAGCCTCCGTCATCTCGCCAAGCAGCTCGTCAAGCGCCGACAGATCGACTTCCCCGTTTGTATTTACCGCGCCAAGCATCTCGCTCGTCGCCAGCGTAACTGTCATATCAAGGGAAAAATCTTCCACGTCGGCGGTTACCTCGACATAATCCAATAGATTTTCCTCCTCACGATCTTCTTCATTCAGGTCGAGACTTTCCTTCAAACCAGGCATCGCCATGCCGACCACCACCTGATTCCTCCCGTCCGAAATTACCTTCCCGTTTGTCACGCTCAAATTCGTAAAATTATCGCCAAGTATCATCCCCGTCACCACGGTAAACGGCACATACACCTCATAATCCTCTCCGTCTACGGTCTTCGTCGTCTTCTCGTTATTTGTATAATCAAATCGGATAACTACCTTTCCGCTCTTTCCGGCCAGGTTCTTCGGTTCAATCTCTTCCCCGTCCAGATAATAAGTGATTTTCTCGGATACAGGCGCTTCCTTCGTGGTCTTGCCCTGATAGTAAATATCCTTTCCTCCCGCCTGCCATGTCATTGTGTTTCCGTTTTTTTCAAACGCCTCGTCCCCTTTTACATTTTCGATGCCCTCCAAATCGGAAAGATCGGACAGGGTCTCGCTCTTTTCGGGATTCTTCAGCCAGTCGCTGACAATCGTCTCCCTGACGCTTCCCTTTTCGTTCGCAATCAGATACACCGTCTCTTCTTTTCCGACGTTCTTTCCCTCCGGCGCGCTCCCTAAAATATCTTTAACCGCGCTTTCAATCTCTTTTTGCGTATCCTCCTGCGTATCAATTGCCGCCTCGCTCTTCGCCGCGTTTACGGAATAAATCCCGCCGCCGGTTCCCAGCAGTGCGATTGTCAATACGCCGGCAATCACACGGATCATATATTTATGACTAAATTTTCTTTTTAATTCTGAATATTTCATACTGTTTTCCTCTCTCTCTTATTTTGCCGTTTCCGGCTGAAAATTTGCATTGTTTTCCCTCTCCGGCTGAAATCCTTTGCTTGTGCGGATAATCAGCTTATCAAATACCATAAACATTGTCGGCAGAATAAACGCGACCACGAGCAGACTGATAAGCGCTCCTCTCGCAAGCAGGCTGCAAAGCGAGCTGATCATGTCGATACTCGAATAGACCCCGACCCCAAAGGTCGCCGCAAAGAAACTTAGCGCGCTGACAAACACTGACTGCAGGGAACTGTTGAGCGCCTGCGAAACCGCCTCCTGTTTTTCGGCGCCCTTATGTCTGGCCTTCTTATATTTATTTGTCATCAGAATCGCATAATCCACGGTGGCTCCAAGCTGTATGGTTCCGATCACAATCGACGCGATAAACGGCAGCACGGTTTTCGTGTAGGCCGGAATACCCATATTGATAAAAATCGCAAACTCAATAACCGCGACCAGAATCACCGGAAGCGAGATGGATTTTAAGACTAGCGCGATAATAACAAAAATCAATACAATGGATACGGCGCTTACCGTTTTAAAATCCTTATCCGTTATCGTAATCAGATCTGCCGTACACGGCGCCTCGCCAATCAGCATTGCGGTTCCGTCGTATTTCTTGATGATCCCCTTTATCGCCTCGCACTGGGCGTTCACCTCGTCGGACGCCGTTTTATACTCCGACATAATAAAAATCGTCTGATTCTCTCCGTTATCTAAAATCTCTCTGATCCTCTCCGGCATCATTTCCTGCGGAATCAGAGGCCCCAAAAACGCATCCTTTGAAAGAACCGCGGCAATCCCGTCCACCGCTTCGATCTCGTCGATCATTGCGGAAGCATCTTTTGGCTCCAGCCGGCTGTCCGCAAGAATGATATGCGTCGCCCCCATATCAAAATTTTCTTCCAGCTTATTGTTTGCCTCAACGCTCTCCAAATCTTTTGGCAGAGTTCCCGCCAAATCATAATACACGTCCGTATGCGTGTATCCATACAGCGCCGGTACGAGAATCAGAAAAAACAGGACAAGGAACAACGGATATTTCTTCGTCACAAAATTTCCGATTCTCCCGAGATCCGGAATAATCGCCCTGTGCTTTGTCTTCTCAATCGCCTTATCGAACACAAGAATCATGGACGGCAATATCGTAACGCAGCCGACCACTCCTAAGACAACGCCTTTTGCCATCACAATTCCAAGATCCATGCCAAGCGTAAACGTCATAAAACACATTGCAACAAATCCGGCTACCGTTGTTATGGAGCTTCCGACGACGGAGCTGATTGTATTCGAGATGGCATGCGCCATCGCCCGCTTTTTGTCCCCCGGAAACCGCCCCTGGTTTTCCTGATAGCTATGCCAGAGGAAAATCGAATAATCCATTGTAACCGCAAGCTGCAACACCGCCGCCAACGCCTGCGTGATAAATGACATTTCCCCAGCCACAAAATTTGTTCCAAGATTATAGATAATCGCCATGCCGATACTTAACAGAAAAAATACCGGGATCAGAAAGGAATCCATCGTAAGCGCAAGCACCAGAGCCGACAGTCCCGCGGCTATCACGACATACATAACCGCCTCGCTGTTACAGATTTTCTTGATATCCGTGATTACGGCGGACATTCCGCTCAGATAACACTGCTTGTCGGTAAGCCCCCGGATTTCCTCAATCGCGTCCAATGTCTCGTCCGCCGACATAGAAGTGTCAAATGTCACAATCATCATCGTTGAATTTTTCTCTTCGTTATTGAACGCCTCCCTGATATCCTCCGGCAGAATATCCATCGGAACCGAAATATCAGCTAAAGTATCATACCAGATAATTTCCTTTACATGCGCCACCTCCCGCATCTTATCTTCCAGCGCCACTACGCCCTTTTCATCCATGCCCTCGATCACGCAGAGTGAAAACGCTCCCGTTCCAAAATCTTCCAGTAAAATATCCTGCCCCTTCATTGTCTCAATATCCTTAGGCAGATAAGAGAGGATATCATAGTTTATTCTGGTGCTGAAATATCCGACTGCCGACGGAATCAGCAACAGAAAACTGATTACCAGAATCGCCGCCCTGCACTTCACAACCTTTTTTCCAAACTTAATCATTCTTCACACTCCTTACTTTTGTTTTGCTATAAATGAGTATAAAAAAAGAGACTGAATTTTTAAATATTCAATCTCTTTTCTATGTAGCTTAAAAATATACATTTTTTCCGTTTTGTATTCTCTGATATACAAATCAGACCTTTTGTATCTTTTCAAATATCCTTTAAAATGTCCTCAATGGAATGACGTATCATATAGTCGTACGCGTCCGCCATTTCCTGCACGGATACATTCATCCCCGTTCTCATCCACCGAAGGACAAGAAAGCTTAAAGACTGCGCGTGGTACTCGGCTATCAGCTCCGGGCTGACCCAGGGATGCATCCCCCTCTTTCCGGTCGCCTTATCCGTAAGCACGTCAAGCAGCACGTTCTTTATACACTCCTTCGCGATACTCTCAAAAGAATTCTGCCCTTCCAGGCGGCATGCCTTTGTATAAAACCGCTTATCCTTTTCTATCGTTGAAAACAGTAAAATAAACGCCTGCGTCGCCATTCCGTTCCAAAGCATCGGCTTAATCGGCTCTAAAAGCTCCGTCATGATGATCCACTCTAAAAGCTCGTATTTATCCTGAAAGTGATTATAAAATGTCGGGCGTATAACGCCTGCCTTATCGGTAATCTCTTTGATGGTTATCTTCTCTATCGGACGGTCCTCTGCCAACTCCTTTACGCTTTTTGCCAGTAATAGATCCACCGAACTCCTACCCTGACCCGTCATAAATCCCTCACCTACACTACCAGACGTACAATCGTGATATTTCTCGCGTCCCTATCCTGATTCAGATTAATAATTTCACCCGTTTCCAGAAGCTTTACAACCGGACGCAAAACAAAATTCGGAAAATTCTTCGTGACAATGGCGTGCCGGTCATCCGAGAGAACAACCTCGCACCCTACCGGATACACTGCAACCCATTTCAGGAAGACTTCCACCAGCTTCGGATCGAACTCGCTTCCGCACATCGCCATAATATATTCTATCGCGTCAGAAGGCGGCAGCATATCGCGGTACGGACGCTTTGACGTCATTGCGTCAAACACATCCGCCAACTTGATAATCCTCGCAAAAATACTGATCTCAAGTCCCGACTTTCGCATCGGATACCCTTCTCCGTTATAGCACTCATGATGCTCCAACACCGCCGTCGCAACTTCCGGTGTAAAATTATAGTGTTTCGTCAGAAACTCATACCCAAGCTTGGGATGCTGAAGCATTATGTGGCGCTCTTCCTCGCGAAGCGGGCGCTTCGCGTTCAATATGTCGTCCTCCAAAAACCGTTTCCCGATATCGTGCAGCAGCGCCGCCATCGTCAAAATCCGAAGCTCTTCTTCTTCCATCCCGTAGCGAACGCCAATCACGGCAGACAGCACCGCAACATTAACCGAATGATAAAAGGTATAGTCGTCATACGCTTTCAGATCCATCATATTATACATGATATCGCCGTTGCCTAATATTTCCTCTACCACATCCACAACAAGCTCCATCAGCTGCTGTTCCCTCTCTATGACGCCCTCTTCTTTTCCCATAAACAAGTTATGCACCATACTGAGCGCACGGCTTCTGATTTCCGGCTTCATAAGCTGTTTAAACTCTATATCGGCAGAAATATTATCTTTAATGTAAACGCCATGGAATCCCATTTCCTTAAGACTCCTGATATGGTCAGAACTCAACTCCTCGTCTCCGGCCAAAAGCATACGCCCCTCACTGTCAAACAGATCCTGCCCCAGTATCATTTTATCCTCTAACTCTTGTATTGGAAGATATCGCATTGGTTACTCCTTTTTCACTCCCACAGTGTTCTCACTGTCCTTTTCAAACACAATCCCTGCATGGATATTTTAAACTATTTTTTTGTCAAATACAATCATTTTGTTCGTATAATTTAATGACACTTCGGTTCCCGGCTCCTTTGTCCCGGGCTCTTCCGTTCCCGGTTCCTCTGTTCCAGGATCTTCCGTTCCCGGTTCTTCCGTTCCCGGTTTTTCTGTTCCCGGTTCTTCGGTTCCAGGCTCCTCCGTTCCCGGTTCTTCCGTTCCCGGTTCCTCTGTTCCAGGCTCCTCCGTTCCCGGTTCTTCGGTTCCAGGCTCCTCCCATGCCTCGGCCCTGTACGCTTTAGACCATTCTCCGTATACCGTTATACCTGCGGAATTAATCTCATAGATTCTTATTTTATAGTATACCGCCGCATCCGTCCTGGAATCGTCATCCGTAAATGTATACGAATCTTCCCCGGTACTCGGTATCTGATCTATAACCGGCGTATACGTTCCGTCCTCCGCCTCGCTTTTCACAATCTGATAACCAAACGCCGCCTCGTTTTTCTTCCAGCTAAGCACCGCTTTGCCGTTCTCGTCGCGCAGGATTGTCTCGATCGTCAATTCTTTACTGTATGCGGTCGCGCAGGCAAGATCAGAAAATTCCGAATAAATTATCTTATCGTCCACCTTTACGAAAGCGCGCACTTTATAGTAATATTCCTGTCCCGTATAATCCGGATCGTGAACGTAGCTGCAGACCGCTCCGTCCGTAACGGTCGTCTGTTTCACATATTTGCCGTCCTTTGTCCGCGAAGAATATACCTGATACCCCTCTGCGTTCGGGATACGCTCCCACTGCACGCCAATGCGCTTCGCCCCCGGCGTAAGCTGTGTAATCGACGGCCTCAACGGCTTCGGAACTGCGCTTGCCGCCTGAGAGAGCTCTCCCTGGTACACCGTACCAGAAATCTGTACATACGCCGCCACCTTATAGTAATAGCGCCGTCCCGCTTCCACCGTATCGGTATACGTTGTCGTTTTCTGGCCCGCCACAGCCGCAATCCGCGCATATCCGGAATCTTTCGAAAGCGAACGGTATACATAGTAACCGTCTGCGGCAGTCACACTCTTCCATGAAAGCTTAGCTGAAATCTCTCCGGCAGTCACACTGTTTATAGATGTCTGCCCGACTGTCACCATCGCGCTTGCCATAACCTGACTTCCCGCCAGCATTCCGCCGCCCGGAACCGCCTTATACATCCTGATCTTATAATAATACGTTTTTCCCGTGGTCAGCCCCGTATCCGTATAGGAGGTCTGGGTATCGGCCGGAATTCCATGAATCAACTTGTATGTACCGTCTTTAGACGTCGAACGATAAATCTGATATCCCGTCGCCGTAGCGCACCGCTCCCAGCTTAGCTTGATACTCTTATTTGATGCGGACACTGCGGAAAACCCGGTAATTTTCTTACGCTTCGACGGCATTTTTGAGAATTTTTTCGTGCTAAGTCCCGGTACCTTTTTCCACGAAGAAAGGCCGTTTACATAACCAATCAAATTTTTGGTAATCTGTAAGCTGTCCGGACTGTCAATATACTGGTACACATCCCATATAAAACGTCTTGCACCGGTATTCGACTTTAGCCCCCAGCGTATCATCGCGCCGCCCGGCGAAAGCTCCGCCGCGTTATCCACATGTCTGCCGTAAATAAACGCCTCTATCATACCGTTTGCCTCCGACTTATAGTAAGCGTAAGCATATGCCGCGGCCTGCGTCATCTCGCCTTTGTCCACGGTAAAAGACTGCTCCGAGAGCATTACCTTTACCTTGCTGCCAAAATGCTTCTTGACATAATTTGTAAGAATATTTAAATTCTTGAAATTTACAAGCTGTGAATCCACGGAATCTGTCGCCATCGTGTCATCCCAGAACTCAGGCGGCATCAGCCCTTGGGAATATGCATGGTAGGCAATATACCAATCCACCTTTCCCTGCGCTTTTAGTTTCTTGTAAAACGTATTCAATATTGCCTTACTTGAAAAATACTCTTTCCCGTCTCCGTCCGGGTCATAATTCCAGTGATAATCCAGGCTCAGATAAACGTGCGCGTTCTTATTCACACTCCTCACCGCGGTGTTCACGATGCGAAACGTTCTCACATAGTTATCCATATAGGCAGAGAGCGATTTTTTCCCTCCATAATTCCATTCTCTTGTATTCCCGATTTCATTTCCCAGAATCCATCCGGAGACAAGATGAGACTTCTTTCCGTAGCGCTCCGCCAGATAGCTCATCACCGCCTCAAAGGCTCTGCTGCCCGCTTTCGTCGACGTGTTGATTCCGCTGTAATTTGCACTGCTTCCTTTATACATCATAGCGTTTAAATCTTCCCGCGGAGAATTTTGAAGCAGTAGGATAACCGTTACCTTGCTACCGCTCTCGTTATACTGATGCACAAGCTCATCATAGTAGTCTAAAAGCTGATAATTAAAATAATATGTCTTGCCCTTATAGCGGTAACCGGCGCCGCCCTTTTGCAAAATGCTGTTGAGCGTCCAGTTGAGCACCGTATGCTGCGTGCCAAGCGCGATAGAATCCGCGGGATCTTCAGCCTGCAGGCCTTTTTTGGAATACGTCTTCGGATATGTACTTTTGTAAGACGCAAGCTTTTCTGGGTTTGTAATATATTTCGCGGTACTGATAATTTTATACTTTTTACCGCTCTTATATGCCACCGCAAACTTTGAAAAAAGCCTGCTGTCGCTCTCACCGTCATTTAGGGCGATCGAAAACTTCACCGTTCCCTTCTTGGCCTTTACAGACGCGACCGGCTTCTTTTTTGTCGTCTTTCCCACACCTTCGTAAGAATCATAGGCAATCAGATACAGTTTTTTGCCCATCGCTTTCGTCTTCTTTGTAACCTTCGCCTGAACGGTAACTTTCTTCCCGTTTGAACTGATCTTGCAGGATTTCACAGTGGCTGTATTCTGCGCCGCCCCGACCGCGCCGCAATCCAGACACAAAAACAATGTGCAGAGCACCCCAAGTAAAATCCCCAGATAGAAACCGCGTATTCTTCTTATCCTTCGCATGATGAAGCCCCCTCTTTCAAACATTCATCCAGATGCCGCATTACCCTCCGAAGCCCCCAGAGCGTGATCAGAATGGAAGCGATCTCCGCGATCGGAAACGACAGCCACACCCAGTTCAAATTGCCGGTCAGCGACAGTAAATACGCAACCGGTATCAGGACAACCAGCTGCCTCGCCACAGAAACATAGAGACTGTATATACTTTTTCCAAGCCCCTGAAATACCCCGCTCGCCACAATTGCAAAACCGGCGAATACAAAACTGATACAGATAATGCGGATTGCCGGTATCCCGATCTCCAGCATATTATCTGAGGCGTCAAAAAGCTTCAGCAGCGGCCCCGGTATCATCTCCGCCAAAAGCAGGCCGACAAACATGATAAGCACCGCGTACGTCGCGCCGTACCTCATCGCCTTTTTAATCCGATCCCTGTGCCCCGCGCCATAATTATATGCAACGATCGGAATCAGGCCGTTATTTAATCCAAACACCGGCATAAATACAAAGCTTTGCAGCTTAAAGTACACGCCGAAGACAGCCGCCGCCGTAGATGTAAATCCCATCAATATTTTATTCATCAAAAACACCATGAGAGAACCGATCGACTGCATCAGAATCGACGGAACCCCGACTGCAAATATTTCCTTTATCACCGCCAAATTCGGCTTCATAAGCGAAATCCGGAAGCTGACCTCCTCATTTAGCCTGCAATTTAAAACGAATGCCAAAATCATCGCGCAAATCTGACCGGCTACCGTCGCGGCCGCCGCGCCCGCAATTCCCATCTTCGGAAATCCCAACAATCCGAAAATCAAAATCGGGTCAAAGATAATATTTATCACCGCCCCAAACAACTGGGTACACATAGAGCATACTGTGCGACCCGTCGCCTGCAGCAGGCGCTCCATACACATTTGCCCGAACATGCCGAAGCTTAACGTTGTACAGATTGTCATATAGCTTGTGCCGTAAGAGACAATCTCCGGTATCTCAGTCTGCATGGCAAAAAAAGGCCCGGAAAAGACGGCGCCCAGAATACAAAAAACAAGATATTCCACAAACGCAATCAATACCGATATATTCGCGACTATTTTAGCCTCCAAAAACCGCTTCTCCCCAAGCCGCTTCGACAGCAGGGCGTTCACGCCGACCCCGGTTCCCACCGCAAGCGCAATCATCAGCGATTGCATCGGAAACGCAAGCGATACGGCCGTAAGCGCGTATTCGTCTATTTTTGATACAAAAATACTGTCCACTACATTGTAAAGAGCCTGTACCAGCATAGAAACCATCATCGGCACGGACATTGTCAGCAGCAGCTTATTGACATCCATAACGCCCATTTTATTTTCCTGCGGCACTGTGTTCGTTTTCTCCATTGTACATACCAACTTTCTAAAAAATTAATCCAAATGTGCGTTTGACACCCTAACTTTCCTCATCAAACTCAACCGTAACGAAATATCCCTTCGGCGTCTCCTCGATATCCGCAACCTTCCCCTCCGTAGATTTCAAACGCTCACGAAAAGAATAATTTGCCGACATCGCATACGACTTCCCCAAAGTGTAATAGTAAGAGGCAGGCAGCCTGCCCTCCGTCACCGGAAGCACGTCTCCTACCTCTAAAAGTCCAAGCCTCTCCATCTTAAATTTCATCTGACGCATATTTCCACATCCCTTACTCTTTATACTCCACATCGATCGCGTCTTCTTCCAGCACTCTCTTTGCCGCTTTTGTCACCCGATAGACGACAAACAAATCCCCCAGGCCGTCAAACACAAGCGCCAGGCCAACCAGCCAGGTCGCCACCTTTGCCACCTGAAAATATTTCCAGATTACAAATACGCCGAACAGAATCGTCGCCGCGGAAAGTAATATACAAAGCCACCAGATATCATCGCCGTTTCGACGGCTCTCAAGTCCAAGCTGCAAATCCCCGACGCCATGCATAATCAAAATCACGCCCACCACAACCGATACCATCTGCGCGACAAGCTCCGGGCGGACAAAAATCAATACGCCCAGGGCAAAAACAACCACTCCGCTTGCCAGGCCGATACGGTTTTCCTCCCGGTTCGCCAGATAAGAAAGCGCATGCGCCAGCCCCATAATAAGAAGCACAAGGCCAATCATCCTTCCGAGCAAAATCGTAATCGCCGCCGGCCACACCATAACAACCACCCCTGTAATTATACACAGCAGCGCAGACAATACGACATCCGCCTTTATTCTTTTTAAAATTTCCTTCATGCCGTTCCCTCCAATCCTGATACGGTATCTTTTTATAGTAGCAAAATAATCTTCCATTGTCAAAGTATGATTCCCTCGATTTTTTCTATACTTTTAAGACTTTTTATACTTTCTTGCCTAGTTTTTGCGGCGCTTTCGTGCTATACTGTTCTTGCGCCGCTTATCAGGCGCTTCTGATTCGCCGTGACTCCTCTTGCCGGTATCCGAAGGGAGGAATTTCTATGTCACGCAAAATCAAATTTCCTTTTATTTTTTTATTAAGCTTTCTTTTCCTATTTTTATCCGTTTTTAACAATTTTATATCAAATGTCAGCGCAGCCTCCGATTATAATTTCATTATTTTAGGCAAATACTCTAAAACGCTGAATATCGGCGACGAGTTCTTGCTGACGGCGTTCACCTCGAACGGAAAAAAACCTTCGTTTTCTTCCAGCAATTCTAAGATTGCCTCCGTCAGTTCCAACGGCAAAGTCACCGCCAAAAAAGCGGGAAACGCTTCCATTGCGGTAAAAATTAAAAATGCCGAAGCAACTTGCAGAATTACGGTTAACAAAACAGTCATCCGGTTAAACAAAAAAACGCATTCCATGGAGAACGGCTATTCGTTCTGTCTTCGCGCGTCTGTCTCTACCGGTCATGAAGTCACCTGGAAATCCAACAAAAAAAGCGTTGCTTCGGTAAATGAAAAAGGCGTCGTAACTGCGAAAAAGCCCGGAAGCGCAACTATTACGGCAACTGCCGACAAAACGAGCGCAACCTGTAAAATCACGGTTTTAACCCCAAAAGTCACACTAAATCGCACGAAGGCCTCCTGTTACCGCGGCCAGACGATAACGCTTTCCGTCGCGTCCACATCAAAAAGCAGACCAAAATGGAAAAGCAGTAAAAAAAGCGTCGCTACCGTGGATGAAAACGGAAAAGTTACGGCGCACAAGCACGGAACCGCCGTTATCACCGTCACCGTAGACAACGTCAGGAAAACATGTCTTTTGACCGTCAAAAAACCAAAAATCACGTTTCAGCCGGATACGCTGACACTAAAGCCCGGCGCGTTCTTTACGCCGTCCGTGACGGTTTCTTCCGGAAATAAACCGGTCTTTTCCAGCAGCAACATCAATATCGCCGACGTAGATGAAAACGGCAAAATCCATGCGAGACAGCCAGGCAAAGCATATATCTACGCCAAAGAGGACGGCGCAAAGGCAAGCCTGATCCTCACCGTCCGATAAATATGGCACATCACTAAAAATCCACGGTAAGAGAACCGGCGAATCAGAATCTTTTTATTTTTTACAGCAAACCCTGTTCTTACCGTCTGCCTTTGCCCGATACAGCGCGTTGTCCGCCTCCTCAAAAAAAGAGCTGCTCGTGCGGTAAGGCTTCGTATACTCCGCGACGCCGATACTGATTGTAAAGCTCTTTGGCCCGTCTTTTGAGACGATACTGCAAGAAGCAAAATCCCGACGCACTTTATCCGCCGTCAAAACGGCCTCCGAAATCAGCTTTCCGGGAAGGATCATCGCGAACTCCTCGCCGCCGTACCTTGCCGCAAAATCCCTTGACCCGCAGTTTTCACTCATCACACGCGCCACCGCGCGAATCACCTCGTCCCCGTACGCATGACCGTATGTGTCGTTTACGGACTTAAAATTGTCGATATCCGCCACAAGAATGGAAAAGTGCTCCCGATCCGTTTTAAACTTTTCCATATAATTCTCCAGCTCTTCATAAAAGGCTTCGTGATTATACAGCTGCGTTAAAGAATCCTTCCACACCTGTGCGTCGCGCTGCAACGACGACTTGCGGACCTGCTCCTCTATCACCGCATACGCGCACGCCATCGCTATAAAAACGATCATATTATCTATAATTGTCTCCGGCGGATAGCTCCAGCAATCCAGATAACGCCAAACACAAAGCATACAATATAAAAATATTGTTATCAAAAGCTGAATGCGTATCAGTCCCCGGCGTCTGTAAACCGACAAAAGCGAAATCGGCATAATCAGGGCAACTCCGACAATTTGCACACCGCAATGAATAAATACGGTAACTCCGGCAAACAAATTGCAGATAATAACCGAAACCAGATCAAGCGTCAAATCCTTACAACGCTCTTTCGCATTACAAATAAAAAATTTTAAAAACAACAGAAGCGCTCCCTGTATCAAAGACGGAATCAAAAAATACATGGCCAGATACTTCCGGACGGAATACTCTTCCCCCGCCTGAAAAACGGCAAGTTTCGCCAATTCCACAATCATACATATGATATATACCCGCCACATGGAACCGATGATAACCCCGTCCCAGATATCTATTTCCAGCTGCCGCCTTCTGCCTTTTTCTGTCTGGCTCATGCTTCCTCCTTTCCCGCACAAATTGCCGAAAATATGATTTTACTTCAAAAAGCCGTTTACGATCTGCTCCTCGGCCTCCTGCTCTGTCAGCCCAAGCGTCATCAGTTTCATTAACTGCTCCCCCGCGATCTTACCGATCGCAGCCTCGTGAATCAGGCTCGCGTCCAGATTCGCCGCCGACAGGGACGGTATCGCATTTACTTTAGCCGCGTCCATGATAATTCCGTCGCACTCTGTGTGTCCGGCACACTTGTTATTTCCATTCAGATGCGAGATAAATGTCTGCTCGGACTCTCCCTTTGCGACGGAGCGTGAAATCACATTCGCACTTGAATTTTCTCCGTTTAAATCGACCGTAAACTTACTGACGGCTTTTTGTTTTCCGTGCGTCATAAGCTTCTCCTTCACAATCAGCGTCGCCCCTTCCTCTAAGTCCGCCTCCGTGACGCGCTCCGTCGAATCAACGCCTTTTATCTGAACGGATTCCATCTCCATATAACCGCCCTCTTCTATATGAATCACGGTCGTCGGATTTAAAATACGCTCGCCCTCCCCCTCGCCTTCCCCGTAATGCTTTTCTACATAGCGCAGCCTCGCATTTTTTCCAATATGAAACGTATGGATACCGTCGTGCTCTGACGTATCCACCCCGCAATTGTGAATGCCGCACCCGGCAATAATTGTCACATCCGCATTTTCACCGACGTAAAAATCGTTATATACAAGATCTTTCAGGCCGCTTTCACTTAAGATAACCGGTATATGCATACTCTCGTTTTTCGTACCCGGCTTAATAAAAATATCAATTCCCGGCTTATCTTCTTTTGTCACAATATCAATGTTCGCCGTCGTTTTCCTGCCCTCTAATTTTCCGTTCGACCTTATATTATAAGCCCCCTCCGGCGTCTTATGCAAGTCCGCCACCTGGGCCAGCAAGCTTTTTTGTATCTGATCCATCTTTCTCACCTATCCATTTCGTCTTATTTTATCGCCGCGCAAAATCAAACAATCTTATTCATCAGCGTGGAGCATGCCTCCGACGTCCCAAGAAGCTTTGGCATCACCTCGTCCTTAGTCCCCATCGCGCTGACCTCGCCGTTCGCAAGCACAATGATTTTATCCGCAATATTTAATATACGCTCCTGATGGGAAATAATTAAAATAGAACCGTTAATTTTCTTATGAAGTCCCTCAAAGACCTGTATCAGATTATGAAAACTCCACAGATCAATCCCAGCCTCCGGCTCGTCAAAAATAGAAAGCTTCGTCCCCCTCGCAATTACCATTGCGATCTCAATCCGCTTCAGCTCCCCGCCCGAGAGGCTTGCGTTCACTTCGCGGTCAATATAATCTTTTGCGCACAGACCGACCTCAGACAAATACGAGCACGCCTGTGACACCGAAATACTTTTTCCCGCCGCAAGCGTGATAAGATCCCGGACCGTCAGTCCCTTAAAACGGACCGGCTGCTGAAACGCGAAGCTCACCCCCGCTCTCGCCCGCTCCGTCACAGTCATATCCGTAATATCCTTGCCGTCTAAAAGAATCTGCCCGCCGGTCGGCCGGATAATTCCCGCAATCATCTTTGCAAGCGTAGATTTTCCTCCCCCATTCGGCCCCGTCACCGCAACGAAACGCTCCTGTATCGTCAAATTAATATCCTTCAATATTTCTTTATCCTTGTCGTTTTCATCGTTTACCTGAAAACTGATATTCCTTAATTCCAACATCCTTTTTTCCTCGTCTGCTCTATATTCAATAATCATTACCAGCAAAAGCATATCATAATTTTTTCATTTTGCCAACTTTCATATTATGCAGAATTGATTGTTTTTAAGGAAAACTTAATAAAATTTTATCAAAGATTACCGTTGCTTTTTTTACAATTTGGATTTATTCTGTTTCAAGCATAGTTGATATGGTTCTCACATATGATTTACCTGCGGTATATGCAGGATATAGATAATAGAAATGAAGGAGGATTGTTATATGAGTTCTTTTCGAAGTAATGCTGTGAAATATCTGAATAAATATTCTCTTATTTTTCATGGAATTCTTGCATGTCTGCTCTGTTTTATCATTGAGTGTATTTCAAGACGTTCCTTTTTCTCCGCCCTGACGTTTGTCGGCGGACACACCGGGGCTTACCTGTATAATTCTTTTATTATATTCACAAGCCTTTCGCTTGCGTACCTCGTGCGCAGAAGAGCGCTGGTAAGGCTGCTGGTAAGCGGATTCTGGCTGTTTCTCGGCATCGTCAACGGATGTATTCTCGCAAAACGCGTCACACCGTTCGGATTTACGGATTTGAAATGCCTGTCGGATTTATTCGCAATGCAGAATACCAATTACTTCACGGTGAAAGAAGCCGTTCTCGTTGTAGGTATCGTCGGTTCCTTTATCGCTTTTTGTATCTGGATGTTTATAAAAGGGCCAAAGTTCCAGGGAAAAACACACAAATATTTGACCCCGCTGTGCGTGCTGGCAAGCTGCTTCCTGCTGCCTCTGACAACAAAGGCTGCTCAGAGCACAAATATCGTGGCTTCTTACTTTTCAAACATCGCACAGGGATATGAAAATTACGGATTCGTATACGGATTTTCCTCCAGCGTCGTCGACCGGGGCATGAAAAAACCGGACGATTATTCTGAGGATACCATAAAGGAAATTCAGACTGCCGTAAATGATTCCAAAAAGAAAACATCCGTCACTGCGGAGGATGCCCCTAATATCATCGTTGTATTGTTGGAATCCTTTATCGACCCTTACGACGTAAACTTTTTAAATTTCTCCAAAGACCCGGTTCCGAATTTTCATTCTCTCTATGAAAATTACACTTCCGGACACTTAACCGTTCCCGTTGTAGGCGCGGGAACCGCCAATACAGAGTTTGAAATTTTAACCGGCATGAGCCTTCAGTACTTCGGCACCGGCGAATATCCTTATAAAACAACGCTAAAACAGACGGACTGTGAAAGTGTCGCCTCCGATTTATCCTCGATCGGATATGGCTCCCATGTAGTGCACAACAACGGGGGAAATTTTTACAGCCGCGCGAACGCGTTTTCCAGAATGGGATTTGATACGTTCACAAGCAAAGAATGTATGAACATTCAGGAATACACTCCGCTCGGAGACTGGCCGACCGACGATATACTGATTAGCGAAACAATTAAGGCAATGGATTCCACCCCTGACCGCCCCGATTTTGTTTATACCATCACCGTACAGGGACACGGCAATTATCCGGAAGAGAAAATTCTTTCCAACCCGCAGATCAAAGTCAGCGGCGCGGCCGACGAGGGCAAGACAAACAGCTGGGAATATTACGTGAATATGATCCATGAGGTAGATAAGTTTATTGCCAACCTGATTGAAGAGGTTTCCAAGCGCGACGAAAAAACTATGATCGTTTTCTTTGGCGACCACCTCCCGACAATGGGACTGGAAGATACGGATATGGCTTCCGGAGATATCTTTAAAACCAAATATGTGACCTGGAATAATTTCGGCTTAGAGAAATCCGACCGCGACCTTGCTTCCTATGAGCTCCTTGCAAATTCTTTGGATCAGATAGGAATTCATGAGGGAACAATGTTTACATTTATGCAGACGCAAAAGGACTCTCCTGCCTATTCAAAGGACTTTGAAAATCTTCAGTATGATCTGCTTTACGGCAAACGCTATGCATACGACGGCGAAGACAAATATCCTGCCAGCGAACTCGTTATGGGTGTGGATGATGTTACAATCACAAATATATGGAACTCCTTTAATGACAGAGTATGTATCTACGGCTCCAATTTTACGCCATGGACAAAGATATACGCAAACGGTTCCAAAATACCTACCACCTTCGTTTCGAGTTCTATCCTGCGCGTCAACAGAGAGGATTTAAACGACGGAGATATCATAACGGCTAACATTGTAGGATCCAGCAGTACCGTTTTCAGAAGCTCAAATGAGATGACATATCACGACGAGAAAGCGGAGACGGAAAACCCATAAGAAAATAAAAAGTCACTGTTAAAGGGGGAATCGGCTAATGCCGATTCCCCCTTGTTGTGATCAGGCTCAAGTGTTCCGGAATTATCTCAACGGCATGATCGCCTGCTTTTTTATTTTAACAACCCAAACGTCGGCAGCGGATAATAACGAACCCACGCCTTTCCCAATATTTCTTCCTTCGAAACATACGTATTTACCCAGTATCTCGCGTCCCACGAATTATTCCGGTTATCCCCCAGCATCAGATAACAGTCCTGCGGTATCTCAAAATGATACGGCCCTGTCTCTTTTACCCATTCTTCTTTCAGATAATCCTCTTCCAGCGGCGTATCCGATCCGTCGATATACACTTTCGCTTCCCGGATATCCACAGTCTCTCCCGGCAGTCCGACTACACGTTTCACATAATTTTGCGTCTCATCGTCGGGATACTTAAATATCACAATATCCCCCCGCTTAGGTTCCGTAAAGGTGTACGCCAGACGAAGTCCAAACAATCTGTCGCCCTCCATAATGGTGTTTTCCATAGACCCCGACGGAATCCTGGCATTGATCAAAACCACCCTGTTTAAAAAGAATGCAAGTATGACTGCCGCTGCAATCGTCAGCGCCCAGCTTGCGATTTCTCTCAAAACATTTTTGACGGTATGACCCTCCCTTCCTCCATCCTGTGCATTCTCCTGTATGTTTTCGTCTTCCTGCCTCATATCCTTTCCCTTTCTGTCCTTTATCTTTTATAGATTCGATAACAATTCTTGCCTGCATTCTTGGCCTGATACAGCGCTTCATCTACGCGCTGATAAAGAGCTTCAAAGCTCTCTGCCGCTTTTCCGTCTGCCACTACAAGCCCGATACTGACGGAAATCTTATTCCACTCCGCCTTGCTCTGACTAAGCAGCGCAATTGCTCCCGCCATTTTCTCCGCCCAGAATACAACCTCTTTGTCGTCATGTATTTTGGGAATACAGATTAAAAACTCGTCGCCTCCCATACGTCCCACAATATGACCGGCTCCCACATTCTCCTGAAACGTCCGGGCTACATTCTGAAGCAAAACATCGCCTTCCAAGTGGCCATACGTATCGTTTACCTGTTTAAAATTATCGAGATCCAGCGAGAGAATCAAAAGCTTTTTATTTCGCCGCTCCGCCTCCTCAAGCCTTGCGCGCACCAGACGCTCTGTCTCCATACGGTTATAAAGTCCTGTCAGACCGTCGATTCTGGACGTCTCTTTAATCTTTCTCTCACTTCGGTATTTTAACCAGACAATATAGGCGAGAACCGCCATGATAAAACAGGCAGTCAAAAACATGATCAAAACGGCATCCATCGGATTTTCATAAATAAAATCCTGCAACGGACGCATACTTCTCTTTTTCAACATATTGTTCAAAAGAATTTCGTCCATCTTTGAGTTCGGCACGCAATTCAGCGATTTATTGATAACGCTAAGCAGCCGCGGATCGCACTGTTTTGAGACCGCCGCCGAGATATTGCCCGCGTATACGCTCAGTTCGACCAGACGCAGCTTGCGAAATTCCCCCCGGTTCAGATAGGAATTGGCTACATAACTGTTCGCGTAAGTCGCATCCGCCCGTCCGTCCGACACCGCTTTCACGCACTCCTCCACGGAATCATAATAAGTAATCGCCTCTTTGCCATACTGCCGCTCCAGCTGCCCGGTAATATAGTAATCCCGCGGCAGCGCAAGCCTGCGGATTCCGTCCTGCATGTCGACACTCTGCGCAATCAAAGCAACCGGCGCCTCCAGATAGGAATTCGTCAGATAAACATTGCACTCTTTGCCCCAGCTGTAGCTTCTGGTAATTCCGGTCAGAATATCCGCTTTGCCCTCTCTGACGCACTCCAGCGCTTCAGAAAAGTTCTCCGTGCGTATATATTCAAAATGCAGACCGGAATATTTCTCAACCAGGGCAAACAGATCCGCGGAAATTCCGTCGTACTCCCCGCTCTTTTCGTTATAATACTCGATCGGCTCCCAGCTTGGATCGTATACCACCTTTAAAGCGGGAGCCGATGCAATATATTCCATTTCCTGCTTTGTAAAATTGGGCAATTCCTGCGTAAGCGCGTCGAGATATTTTTCATTCAGGTCCAACTGAAACTCCGGAGAATTTAACATAATCCTTTCCATAGTTTCATTCATTTCCATCATCAGGGGACTGCCCTTGCCCGTCACAAAATATGCCGGTTTCGCGTCAAAGTACATTAAAGCCTTTCTGCCGGACAAATTCTGCGCTCTGCCGGAAAAAACCATATCTATTTCGCCCTTCTGAAGCATAACGTCAAGACTCTCATCGTCCTTCGCATACACTTTTTCCAGCGAGATTCCACGGCTCTCGCAGTATTCGTCCAGCACATCTTCTCTGTCGCTCTCTCTCGGCACGCCGACTCTCTTTTTGTCAAACGCCTCATAGTCGTCATACGTAAGCTCTTCGTCGTCTGCCATAGCGTAGAGCTCCGGCTGTGTCGTCCCCATGCTGTGATTGGAAAACTCCAGCTTTTCTCTGAAATCTCCAATCACATCCAGGCCGCTCATTATGTCTATTTCACCGTTAATAAGCATATTGAGACAGTCCTCATAGCTGCCCTCCACAAATTCATATTCCCATCCTGTATACTGTGCAATTTCC
This sequence comes from uncultured Roseburia sp., assembly GCA_947383215.1. Classification (GTDB taxonomy): domain Bacteria; phylum Bacillota; class Clostridia; order Lachnospirales; family Lachnospiraceae; genus Roseburia_C. Next base: position 19,516 of record CANDCP010000002.1, on the reverse strand, counting down.
GCATAATAATCATAAGCGTAACCCGTATAATTCCCGTTATCGTCGCGCTCCTGAAATCCGTCCAATATATAATAGCCGACGCGCACGGCCTTCTCCTGCGTTCCGGCGTCCGCCCTCGACAGCGTCCCCCGGCATATACACAGTAACAGCGTCGCTGCAAATACAATCCAAATTCTCTTTTTTCTGATTTTTCTCATAGGCTCTTCCCCCAGCATGTCATTCTTCTTATAGAATACTCTTTTTTCGTCAAACCTACAAGTAAAATCGAACGCGGAACTTAAATTATATTATTACCTCTGTGTTGACACACGGAAAATTTAAACGGTATAATATATCTTGTCGAAACGAAATGAAAAAGAAAGGAAATCAAGATGATGAAAAGAAAATCATTATTTGCTGCCGCCTGTCTTTCGCTTGTATGCCTGACGGCATGTCAAAGCGCAAAGTCTACGACGGGCGATTCTTACTGGGACGATGCAAAATCGGCCGGAAATTTCAATGATTATGTGAAAGAGCACGCCGGCGATTTTGATATGGAGGCTCTGAAGGCGGAAGCCGGCTCCTCCGATAGTACCTTAAGCCAACAGTTTAAGGCCGTCTCTCTTTTATCCGCAGCCGAATACCAGAACTACGAGGGGGAAGATTCCCAGTTCCTGTTTCATTATCCAATCAGCGCGGAATATGCAAACAACTATCTCGCAAAGGCGAAATCTGAGGGCGAAAACTTTTTTGCGGCTTTCGAGGACGCCTTCTACCCGTACGAATGCATGGAACCCGTATTTGCGGCCGCAGACAATCTTGACGGCGAGACACTTACACATCTGTTAAACGACGTTCCCGCAGACGCCGGGTACAACAGTAAAATAACCGATACTGTTGACAAGTGGGTCAAAGCGAATCCGACAAAAATACCGGAAATCTACGACGCTCTGAAAGCCCTCGGCTTTTTCGACGACTGGACGTTGGACGACTGGAAAACGGCGTATTTTTATAGCTATTTGGAGCCTTATCATGTGCGAACGGGCGCGGCAGGGGATGCGTTTACCTACGTCAGTTATCTGCGCGAATCCATTCTTCCCGAGCTGGAAGTAAAGTTTGGCACAGACGATTTCAAAACCGCCTCAGAGTTGAACGAAGAGAAGTATTTTTCTACCAAGCTGACCGTCGCCGTCACAGACGGACCGGAACTAAAAGACGGCGAGGCGGATACCTCATCTGAAGCAATTGAGCTGGAAGGAAAAAAAGTAGCCGCTTTTTACCGGAACACACAGACAGAGGAATTTAAAAACTCTCCGCCTACCCTGCAGCTTATGGGCGATTTTATGCTGCAGCTTTCAGATGAAGAATTTCCGAAATCACCAGAAGAGGCAGATTATTATCTCATTTTAACGCCATCCTACGAATACGGAGATTTTTATCAGGACAACGCGGGAAACGAAACAAAAGTCCAGCAGGTAAATGCAACTACCGCCATCGATCTATACGACGCAAAGACCGGCGCGCCGCTGCGCCATCTCGGCGATATTACAGAGACTCCCGCATCCAGTATTTTCAGAGATCTGTCTGAGGAATCGCTCGAATATCCTGAAATTACTTCCGCGGACATTCTGGCCTACATATACCACAATATTAACACGCCGGACGCTTATACCAGTCTGCTTGACAATACGGTCGGCTTAAATTCTGAACTTCAAAAAGACGAATCCGTTATTTTAGGCAACTGGGAAATCACGTATCACTCCAGTCAGACCGTAAAAGAATTTGACGAAGGTATGTTCCGCTACACAGCCAAAGACGGCTGCCAGTTCGTGCGCGGAGAATTTACAATTAAAAATATCGGAACGGAAACTGACACCTTCCTCCCGATGGTTTACTATGTTGCGGAAGACCCAATCGTACAGATTGCCGATACAAACCGCGAAAACTTTTATGACTGCGTAGACGCCATGAGCAACAGCAGATGCCTCAACAGTACCTCTTTAGAACCGGGCGAATCCAAAGACGGCGAATTGATTTTTGAGGTGGCCGAGGAGGCGCTCCAGGGAGACGGTTCTCTCTACGTTGCGGTTTCTCTGGGCAATAAGGTTGTCTACTATACTTTAAATTAATTTTTACGCAATCACGAGTCACTATCCTCCTTTTTCTACATATTTTATAACATCAGGAAAAAGGAGAATATCAATTTATGTCTATTGGTTATTTAATCATGCAGACCCGAACTGCGCATGACGCGGTCCCTCTCGGCGGCGTGCAGCTTCGGGTTCTGGATGATTTCGGAAACACAGTCTATTCGCTGACGACAGACGAGAGCGGCGAAACCGAAAAAATCCCGCTGGAAACATTGGATAAAGGCTTTTCTCAAAATCAATATTACACCGAAACGCCGTATATCAGCTACAACGTTCTCGCCCAGGCATCCGGCTTTAATTCTCTCTATGTAACAGATATCCCTATTTTTGACGGCGAAACAGCCGTTTTGCCGCTTACGCTTATCCCGATGCAGCAAATGCAACGCCGGCCTTCCCTGACGGAAATATCGGTCGGAAAACCCGCCGTCGCAATGTCGGAAACGCGCAATCAGGAAGGCGCCGCCCAGTCGGCATATGTACTGCGCCAGGTTGTGATCCCGAATCCAATCACCGTACACTTAGGCACGCCTTCCTCGTCCGCCTCAAACGTACAGGTATCCTTTCCGGATTATGTAAAAAACGTGGCGAGCAGTGAAATTTATCCGACCTGGCCAACCGCGGCGTTACGGGCAAATATTTACGCGATCATTACTTTTGCATTGAACCGCGTTTATACCGAGTGGTACAAAAGCCGCGGCTACAATTTTGACATTACCAACAGCACCGCCTACGACCAGTACTTTGTATACGGACGCCCAATCTATGATTCCATCAGCCGGATTGTAGACGAAATTTTTAACGAGTACGTCCGCAGGCAGGGACAGCTCGCCCCATATTTCACCTCCTTCTGCAACGGAACTACATCTACCTGTCAGGGCCTGTCGCAGTGGGGAACCGTAACGCTGGCCGACCGCGGACTCACTCCGCTCGAAATCCTGCGCTCATATTATCCCAAAGATATTGAAATTGCAGAGACAAATATCATCACAAACGTTCTCTCGTCCTATCCGGGAACTCCGCTGAAAGTCGGCAGCATCGGACTTGACGTACAGACGATTCAGACGTATCTGAATAGAATCCGCAAAAATTATCCCGCGATTCCAGCGATTACGGACGAAGCGGGTATGTTCCAAAACAGTACGCGGGATGCGGTAAGAAAATTCCAGAGTATTTTTAACCTGGGTGTAGACGGCATTGTCGGAAAGAGCACCTGGTACAAACTTTCCAGCCTGTACGCCGCTGTGACAAGACTTGCGGAATTAGACAGCGAGGGAACTACGCTCGGCATCGGAACCGTTCCCCCTTCCGTCGTCCTGCGCCAGGGACAGCGAGGGCAGGACGTTATCACTTTACAGTATCTTTTGAATGTAATCTCCGAATACTATCCGAGCGTACCGGCGCCCGCACAGGACGGTATATTTGGAAATGAAACGAGACGGGCGGTTATCGCCTTCCAACAGACAATGGGCTTAGATCCGGACGGTTTCGTCGGACCTCTCACCTGGAAAGCGCTCTACGAAACGTATCAGGGAATCGGTCAGAATACTCCCGGGGCCGGCAAAACATATGTCGTGCAACCCGGCGACAGCCTCTGGCTGATCTCCCGCAAATACAACACCACAGTAGACGCGATCAAACGACTGAACGGCCTGACAAGCGATGTGATAATGATCGGACAGGTGCTCAGAATCCCGTAAGGCAACCCTCAGCACAACAGAGAATTCTGCGGATTTTCGTCCTCAAATTCAAATATGCACTTCTCATATACATTGATCACATGTGTGTCCTGATACTTATCATAGCGCTTACAGCCGCTTCCGTAAGTCAGATGTATATGTCCGTGCAGAAAAAATTTCGGACGGTATTTCTCCATCAATGTACGAAACACCTGAAATCCCTGGTGAGGCAGATCCCGCCCGTCATTCAACTGATAGGCGGGCGCATGTGTCACCAGGATGTCAAATCCGCGTTTTCGGAACAACTGAAACTGCAATTTTGCCGCCCTCTGCTTCATCTGCCACTCGGTATACTGGTGTACCCCCGAGCTATAACGCATGGATCCTCCAAGCCCAAGAATCCGCACCCCCTTGTGGACGTAAATTTTATCCTCAATGCAGACGCACCCTTCCGGCGGAAACTTTTCATACTTATCGTCGTGATTTCCATGCACGTATAACACCGGCGCGGAAGAAAGCGTTACCAGAAACGACAGGTAATGAGGATCCAAATCCCCGCAGGAAATAATCAGATCAATATCTTTAAGCTTACTCTTATCAAAATATTCCCACAAATATTTCGATTCTTCATCCGAAATAGCCAATATTTTCATCGTATAAATTAACCCTCGTTTTTCTTTACTCCCTGCTGCTTGATCACAGGCTCCGCCTGCTCTTTTAATTCTTCTTTATCCGGAATGCTCCCGATTACATTCTCCGCAAGCCAGTCCATCGTCATAATTTCTTCGGAAGTAAGAATCCGGCCCGGATCGTCCGATACTACGCCCGTCTGAGAATATAGTATACCCGAAAACGGATTAAATACTTCTGTACTGATGGCCGTTTTTAAAAGCCCCGCCAGACGCTTCTGCCCGATCGGCAGATATTTGGAAAATACCACGTCAATCACGCCCTCCGACATCCCCCACCAGTAATTGATGGCCTTCATCGTAGAGGGGTCGTCGTCGTACCTCCAGGTTCCGTCCATAATCGCGCAGATTAACTGCTCGTAGAACTTTCCCCAATGCCAAAGCGGCATACCAAAATTCCTCAGGCCGCCTTCATCAATATGATAAATACCGAAAAAACGGGAAGCCTCCTCCGGAATTACCATATCTCTCCCTGAAATACAGGAAGACCCCGTCTCCCGGATACTCTCTTCTATATCCGTCTCTTTCTTCGCGGACCATTCGAGATAAACCTTCGCCCTCGGATTTATCATCTTTGCGCCAAGCGCAAAAGCGTTGATATTTGCAATAGAACCGTAAATCGGGTAATCCGCAATATAAGTCAGCTTATTGTTCTCGGCCATTGCCCCGGCAATCGCCCCCATCAGAAATTTAGCCTCATACATCCTGGAATAATACGTCCGAATATACCGGTGCGACGTATTCAGGGAACAATTTAAGATCCGAACCTTCGGATTGGCAATCGCCGCTTTCACACTGGCCTGTACGAACGCCGGCGTCGTCGTAAAGATCATGTCGCAGCCCGAATTTACGGCATCTTCAAGCAGGGAGTCGATATTTTCCTGCGTTCCGTTCTCATAACAAACCGTATGTACTTCTTCCGGAAACGTCTGTTCAAGATGAAGCCGGCCGAGCTCATGCGCGTATGTCCAGGCAGAAGTCCCCGGCGTTTTCTCATAGACAAACGCTATATTTAACTTTCGCGGCCCCTGTGCCGGAAGATGCAAAATGCTAAGCGGCGACTTCTTTTTCTGACTCGGCTTCATCTTTAGATCAATCTCCGAATCCTCCCCCAAAAGCTCAAACTCTTCCCAGCTTTTCGCAATCAGCTCCTGCATCTCACTGGTCGTCTTTTCGTCTATCACATCGTATCCGTACAGCGTTATAAACGCCAAAAACGCGTCGCCTGTCGAAATATCCAGCTTATCGCCGCCTTTCGCCTGATACTCCGCGGTAAAACGCGTAAAAATGGAACTGAATTTTAATATCTCTTCCTCCGTCCACTTTTCATCCGGCTCTTTTCCAACCGCTTCCTGCAGTTTGGCATATCCGCCCTCCTGCGTAAACCAGATATAATTAATCGGCGCCAAACGATAGAAATCCAGATATTCATAATAAATCTTATTTTCTTTTTCTTCGGTGCGCTTTGGCACAATCCGAATCACATCGCCCAGAACCGAAACAGCCCCGGTGTATTTCATTACGCTTACGCGCTTATTCCCCTCTATCACATAAAACTTATACAGATATTCATAAACTTTGATCGGATCACGGATCCCCTCTTCCACATGAGAGTCCAGCAGCTTTATCCATTTTGAAGCAAATTCTGTATCCTCCCGCAGTATCGGCATAAAATTTCCCGCAAACGAACTGCTTCGCGCAACAGTCTTTGTCCCTTCAATCTGCTCTATGGGAATCTGCACCCGCCCAATCGGCACCTCAGAGTAGGATCCTCTCTCCGGCAAAATATCATCCAGAACCTGCAGAATCGGTCTCTCCCCCCGCAGCAGCCTCATTTGATAATCTTTTTTCCCTAATTTAAGCGCTTTTTTGTAATCTTCTTTTCCCATAATATCCTCCTGTTCCAATCTCGTCCCCTATTTTACCATAAACTTCCCGTATAATCTACTAATCTTTCCCCACTTTTATAAAAGCCCCCAAACCCCTGCGGGCTTGAAGGCTCCTTTCCTCTCTTATTTAAATTTCTGCTTTTTACTTCTCTTTTACCGGAATCCAGATCTCCGCATAGTACTGCGCGTCCTGCATACCCCCCTTAAACTTGGCCGGATCGCTGTAATACTCGATATTATACCCCTCCACGATCTCATATTTACCGGAAGGAAGCCATTCGGAAAAAATCTTTCGATTGACTTCCTGCAAAGCCTGCGGCATCGCGCCTTTACAAGGGAAAACGGCCCATGTATGCGCCAAAACCTCATACTCTTCCAAGCCGTTTTCCGAAGCGTTCTCTTCCGTCAGATCATCCGCTATCATATATCGAAATTGATCGCCATTCATTTTTTCATCAAAACAGATTCCATACATGCCCCTCTCAAGCTTCTCTGTCTCACCCTGATGCACCTCATCCCAATATTTCGGAATTTCCATGTTTGCCGTCTCATAAGAAAACATTCTGGACACGCCCATTACTTTAAATGCAGCCTTTTTTTCAATCCTGTACTCCATCATCGTACCTCCATCTAAAATTAATTTTATGTGCAGCGGCGCAAACGATTTTAATGTCGCGCCGTTTTGCCGCACAGCCATCGGCGTGCTCCCATGAAAACGGATAAAAGCCTTCGTAAAGCTATCGGGCGAATCATAACCGTATTTCATTGCCAAATCAATTACCTTAATATCCGATAACAGCAGCTCTCCACCGGCAAGCGATAAACGTCTCCTTCGGATGTACTCGCTCACGCTGTATCCGCATAACATAGAAAATCCTTTCTGAAAATAAAATGCAGAAATGTTTACATTGTCGGCAATCCGTCCAACTGTCAACTCTTCGGTAATATGTTCCTCAATATACGAGATCGCATTTTCAACAGTTTTTATCCACTCCATGCCGCACCCCTCATCTTTTTCTTAATCATAACATTTTTATCCGGAAAAACCCGATATTTTATGCTCTCTTTTGTCCGCCTATTTCCTTTCATTCCTGCTTCTCATGAATTTCCTCACTTTATATTTCCGTTTTCCATATAAATAACACGGTCGGCATACCCGGCCACCTTTTTATCATGCGTCACCATAACAATCGTCGCCCCCTGCCCGTTCAGTTTTTTCAGCAACTGCATGATCTTTGCCCCGTTTTCTTCGTCCAGGCTTCCGGTGGGCTCATCCGCCAAAATAACCTCCGGTCGATTTGAAATAGCCCTCGCAATGGCTACGCGCTGCCGCTCGCCGCCTGACAGCTGAAATACTTTGTCCCTTTCCCTTCCTGCAAGTCCAACCATTTCCAGCAGCTGTTTCGCCCTTTGCTTCCGCTGCGCCGCTTTTTCTCCGGCATATCCCAGAGGCAGCGATATGTTATCCATAACGTTAAATTCCGGAAGCAGATGGAAGGCCTGAAACACAAAACCTACGTTCTTATTGCGGAAATGCGCCAGCTGCCTTCTGTTAAAATCGGATACCCGTTCCCCATGAAACAGATAACTTCCGCCATCCGCTTTGTCCATCCCGCCCATAATATTTAACAGCGTGCTCTTCCCGCATCCCGAACGCCCCATAATGGCTACAAATTCTCCTTTTTCCGCTTCCAGGCATACGTTTTTTAAAACTTCATTTTTTGCACCGCCGGTCTGATATGTTTTCATCAAATTTTTTATTGCGATAATCTTCATATTATTCTACAACTCCTTTAAGACCTTTATCGGCTCCCTGTTTTTTACCCCGGCTAACGCGATCAGACAGCACGCCGACGACGTAACCAGACAGAATGCAAGTACATATAACAGGCAGACCGGATAAAAGCCAATTTCTGTCGCAACGCCGGAAAGACCAAAGGACGCGGCAGCCGAAACCAACACCCCAAAACCTGCGCCTGTGAAAAAGAGCAAAAACACCTCCGCAAATAACTCCATAAAGTTTCTAATCTTAGTGGCGCCAAAAGCAAAGGATACGGCCGCCGTTTTTTTCCTTTTCTGCAGCACGATCAATAAGATTCCTATCATGCTTACCGTGACAATGGCAAGCGTAACAAACGACACGGCAAGAAACATCCGAACTAAATTATCCTGCTCTTTCGCCCTCTTTTCCATTTTTAAGTATTCGTCCGAAACATAAACGATATATTTTCCCCCTTGCATACCCTCTATTTTTTGGCACAGCTCCTCAAACAGAGCCGGCCGCTCGTCGGCGCCTTTGTATTGTACCATAAATATAACGTCTTCCGCCCCTTTTCGGACATGAAAATCATCGGCAAGGCTAATCGGGCAGATAACGCAGTCCTCCACAGGTATCTGCTCTGTGATTCCGGACGTCCGATTTATATACTCTGTTTTTTCTCCCGCCGGTATCTCTTTGTATTCTACGCCGCAGCCTTCTGAAAACCATATTTTTCCCTGCCTCGCCAGAAATTCATTCGAACTACGCACGACTGCCTTAACGTTCCCCTCCCCGGCCGCGCCCATTTTATTCAGCGATTTGTACGCCCTTCTTCCCGCATATGCCTGATCGTTTTCCCTCGCAAACCCAAAGCATTTCTCAAACATATTGTCATTCATAAAAAGATACCATACTTCCGCCGTTGACAGTTCTCCCTGTTCCCCTTCAAAAAAACAGGTATCCAAGGCCACAACCGTATAATACAGATTCAGCTCCTTTTCATATTCCCGCTCCAATTGCAGATATCCACCGTAATCTATGGCCAGACAGGATGCATTTTCATATTCCTCTTCCCTATCAGGCTCTCCTTCTTCCCATTGGATCGGTATCATCCCCTCCGCCATCTCCTGCCTGTAACGCGCTAGCACTTCCCGATTTGTAAACGTAAGGTTCAGGCAGGTTACCAAAACGAATATTCCTACGGCCATCTCAAAGATAATCAGCCAATAAATTTTCCGGTTACTCCACAGCTGTTTCCAAACGCGATATAACAAATATCTCACCAATCTACCTCCCCTTCTATCAGCTCTCTGATCTCCTTTTTCATTTTAAGAAAAGAAACGCTGCTCATAAAGAGGACAAGCGCGACGCCCATACCCAATATCTGCCCAAAAACAGTAAGCCCGTATTCCACTTTAAAGGGCAGGATCTTTTCTATCGGCAGCGCGAGAATAGCTCCGTCAAGCCCGAAAGCACACGCCACAAGCGCTATATTTTGCAGAATCCCTTCCATAAAAAGCCGCCCGTCGGTCGCCCCCAGGGCTTTTTGTATGCCGTATAACTGCCGCTCCCCCGACGCCTTCCCCAATGTTATAATCCATACGCCAAGCGCGGCGAAAACAAATACCGCGCTCCCGACCGCCAGCCACTTTTTATGATTTTCCCGATAGCTTGGCGCCATCACTTCACGCTCTTCCTCTTCCACGCTCATAACGGAATACACGTCTTCTATGCCGCTTTTCGCCAGCTGTCCCTTTAATGCTCCCGTCTCAAGCCGCGTAAGCGGCATAAACAAAATGCGGTGCTGCATACTTCTTCCACCCATAATGCCGTCCATCTCACAATAAGGAAGAATGACATCCGCATACACCCTGGTAGCCCGTACAACCCCTGCCACAAGATATTTCCGTCCCTTCAGGGTTACATAATCTCCTGCTCCCGCTCCCATTAACGCAAGCCTGGAGCTTTCCTTTAATATACAAATATTTTTGTCCGTTTTAAAATCCTCATCTGCAAACATCCTTCCCTCTGTCAGAAGATACGGAGTAACTTGAAAGAAAACCGGCGACACGCCTCCCACGGAAGAAATCAAATCCTCCTTCCAGCCCGCCGTAACCTGGCAGACACATTCATACGCAATTTTATCCGCCCCTGTATTTTCTAAAATATCCTTTTCCATTCCGCTGTCTATACTACTGTTAAAACAGCCGACGGCCAATATCCCGGAAACGTTCGGATAAAGGTTGTCCCTGTATAACGCATTTAATAAATGAATTTCACCGAGAACATAAATCGGGCATAAAAAGCCGGCTGCAATTGAGAAAATCAGGACAAAACTGATTCCCTTACGATACATGATCCTGTTCCATACGTTTTTTAGGATAAACATAAACTTATCCTCCTCATTTATAAATCCTGTACAGCTTTTTGTCGCTTAGATCGGATAAATAAAATACATCTTTTTCCTCAATATATGCCAGATACATTCCCATGTTCGCGTTTTCTAATTTTAAGACAGACTCCGCATTTTCTCCGTCTTTGTCCATTCTAACAAGCGTGCCCCATGCGGCGGAAAGCATAAAAAATTCTCCTTTTACATTACAAAAATCATTTGGCGTCATCTTATTGGGAAGCTGACTGATTTTCTCCATCTTCTTATTTTTTATCTTATATAAGCTGTTGCTGCCCGACTGCCCAATTTCTTCCCCGTCCTCTTCATTCAATTCCATAGAATCCGCGGCATACACCTCGCCGTTATATTCCTCCAGATACCCTACAAACGGCGTTTCCAAATGACTTACTTCTCCATCCTCTACAACATACAGGAAGGAATCCAGCCTCCCTGCGCTGTCCGTACTTACATAAATTATACCGTCCTCATCGACCGCGATATCAATATAAAAATGGTCTCCCTGCTTATGCACCAAGGCTCCGAGCGTAATGGACTCCACAAACTGAAAATCTCCATCCAATATCTGTATCCTGTCATTTCCTGCGTCCAATACATAGAGTCTGCCGTCATGCACCGTCAAACCTGTCGGCTGCATAAATTCTACTTGCCCGCCTCCTAAGGCGCCGATACATTTCAACAACTCTCCGTCCGGATTTAATACAAACAGGCAGTGCTTTTCTTTATCGCTGACCACAATTTTATCCTGAAACCGGCAAATGCCCGCCGGCTGCTCCATATCCTCTAACGTGCACTCCTCGATCTGATACCCCGTCTCCGGAGCATCCGGAATCACCTCAGGCTCGTACTGCCATCCCTGCTTGGGCCTCTCCTGCCCGCACGCACAATTGCAAAAAACACAAAACGACAAAAGTACAATCAAAAACTTTTTTCTTATCATAGCTTATGCTCCTCTCCCTAACAAAAACCAATTCTGCTTTCAGGTTAATATACCAAAATCAAACCCTATTAAGATTCCATTTCTTCTTTAACAGCATCCGCTATTTATTGTTTCCGTTTTGTATTCTTTGTAAGCTTCCCCTGTCATATCCGTAACACAATTTCTTTCATATTTTATATCCTTATATCTATAAGGAAGGCCTCCGGCAGCATAATTGCAAATCGGTGTTGAACAATAATTTTTTAATGTGGCGACCTCATGCCAATTGGAATTGCACGCACTCACTCGCACAACTCCGCCAAAGAGACCAAAAAACATTGCCGCCGCCATCGTTGTAATTACACCTTTTTTCATTAATTTATTCATAATTCTTCTCCTTTCTCTTCGCCTGAAAGCAGACTATTGGTTTACTAATAAAGATTTCAGTTCTGTTACAGGTGTTTCACCAATAACACTTATTTTATTATCCTTACCAAATATCAAAAAACTTGGATACCACTTAATGCCATATGTATGTTTAAAAATTGCATCCTTATCCCTGACATGTGAATTATCTACATCATCATACTTATAAATTTTCACCACATCATATATTTCTTCAACTTCCTTTGATTCTATAATGGGATTAGCAGCTTCACAATCTTTGCATCCCTGCATCGCAAAATATATCATCTTCTTTTTGTCAGAATCCCCAAAAAAGTTTTTCAAAATGTATTCATTTGCATTATCTTTAAGTTCATCTTCAGATACAATTTTCATATCAACCAACTTTTCTACCAATAACAATGAGTCAGTAGTAAAAAATTTCACTTTAGCATTGTTATCCAGTACGTAAAAAGTCGGCGTAGTGGTAGAAAGTTTATAATCTACCATCTCATAACAAATCTCTTTGTCTATATTATTTTGCTCAATTAATTTCTCGGAAATTTTATCTACCCATAAAAAAATGTAATTAATGTCTTCCTCCCCAAATACGCTCTTTAGCCTATCATAATTCTCAAGTATTTCAGCACAGCCATGACAAGTTGACGATAAATAAAAGACAACTTGGTATCCATCGGCATCAGGTAATCCTTCCAAAATTTCTCCATCTATTGTTTTTACTTTAAATCCCTGCATATAATCATCATACTGCATAGACATAGCCTCATAACTTTTTATATCGCTCCTATCACTTTTCATAAACAAAATACCAAATACAATCATAATTAAAATAGCCGCGATAAGCACACTTACCGTCCCAATATATAATTTTAATGATATTTGTTTCTTCATACTTTTTATTTCCCCCTTGTTAATTTAATGTTGTCTTTTTTTTTCACTTTTGATATAATTAGTTTACAGATTTTTTTTAATAATAACCATTTTTTTCCTATTCGTTGCTTTTTTCGACATGGACGTTTTCCGGGGGAGGAGAGCCTTATGAAAAATGTACTTTTTTTGTTGTACACCATCTTATATTTCAAATCTGATATTCCGGCAAAATGCTCCACAGAATTTTTTGCTTGTTATGGAGTAATGCTCGGCTTTTTTTTATTATCTATCCTGATATTACTTTATTTTCTTTACAGGCTGATTCAAGAAAATCACAAATTAAAAGCTCACCAAAAAGAACAAGATATCTTACAAGATTATGTTAAAAAGATGGAAGATTTCTACGAAGAATTTCGCGTTTTTCGACATGATTATAAAAACATTCTTTCCACCCTTACCTACTACATAGAAACAGAAGATATTCCTCAACTGAAAGTATATTTCGAAAAAAAAATATTACCATACGGAGAAACCTTATCTGCCGGCAAATATGTTCTGGGAAAATTGCATTTGATAAAAATTCCTGTTATTAAAAGCATTCTCTTCTCAAAGCTGGCGGCAGCACTCAACAAGGGGATTTCCCCAACCGTAGAATTGACAGAACCGCTTACAGATATTTTTATGGACGAACTAAAGTTGTCCCGCATTCTTGGAATTTTAATGGATAATGCGATAGAATCTTCCCTGCAAACTTTCGAGAAAATTATCGCCATCGCAATTGTTTTGACAGAAGAAAGTATTCTTTTTTCCTTTACAAACAGCACTCTGCCCATAGGCGTCCCTGTTTCTAAATTATATGAAAAAGGATATACAACAAAAGAAAACCATGACGGTCTGGGGCTGTACACCGTAAAAAAGATCAGCGACAGCTTGAACAATGTCTCCTACATTGCACAGTACGATGGAATGTTCCATCAAATACTTGAAATCACGAAAGGACAACAAATATGATATACGTTTACTTATGTGATGACGAACCGGTTTGGCTGGAACGGCTGAATAAAATCGTGAATAATTATCAAGTTAAAAGCGACTGGGAACTGTCCATCGGATATCAGTCCGCATCACCGGAACATCTTTTACAGTATCTCAAGGAACATACTCCTGCTCACGGCATCTATTTTTTAGATATAGACTTCAAAGCCGCTATAAACGGTTTAGAGCTCGCAAGACAAATCCGTAATTTAGACGCATACGCTTCGATTATTTTTATCACGACCCACGATGAGATGGTTATGGAGACCTTTCGCTTAAAATTAGCGGTCTTAGACTATATCGTAAAAGATTATCCTTCTCTGGAAGAACAGGTTTATGAATGTCTGTCGCACATTGAAAATAACTTCATAAAAAATATGAAAAAAGATTCCTCCACCATAACGATCCGTGTTGCCGGTTCCTTTTTCACTATCTTAAAACACGACATCTATTATATTGAATCCATCAAAAGCACTCACAAAATATGCCTGCATTTGCAATCAACGCTTTATGATTTCTCCGGCTCTTTATCCTCTATCAAAGAAAGCCTGGGAAATGATTTTGTGCAGTGCCATAAAACATGCATTGTCAATATTCGTCACATCAAAACGCTAGATGCTTCCAATCACCGAATCTTTTTTGATAACGGCGAATCCTGTTTTTGTTCTGTCCGAAAATGGAAATTTATCGTTCAAAAATACCAGTATACGAATCTGTTACACTGTGACAGGCGGTTACAATTGGCAAAAAATTCATAAATTTCAAATTGCGCACGTATCCTCATTCATTTAAGCAATCTAAAATAGGTTCGATGTATTTTATGTCGGAAATGTCATAAGACGAGGAAATCATTTCTATCATAGCCTCCTCCTCTTTTGTCTTATTTTTTTTCGATTTCAATGCTTTTATAAACATTTTCATCATTAGTTTGGATGTTGTTGACATTTTTTCGTAATTAAACCCTCCCGGGCAGTAAAATACGCTGACCCTTCTCCACTCTTCCTCATTAAAATTCTTTCTGAGAGCCGATTCTATTTCCGGGTTTTCCAACGGACTTGCTCCCACGCAAAACACGATTAGTTTTTTATCTTTCCATTTATTTATATTTCCTTTAAACCAGCTCAGCTTGCTTATTCCGCCTGCACATGCCCACCCCCCATAAATAATCGCATCATAACCATTCAAATTTTTCTTCTTCGCTTCACTTAACTCGAAACAATCTGCGCCGCTTCTCTCTGACAGCCACTCTGCATAACGTTTCGTAAAACCTGTCTGCGAATTATAAATCACAACCGCTTTCATTATTTTAAACCGCCTTTCATTATCCTAACCGATTCACTTGCAGCAAGCGCCTCTTCCTGATAAGGATTCATACATTCTTCTTTCATTCCTACCGCTTCTATGCCGCGCGTTTTCATTTAATGTGTTGCCTCTTTGCACCGCCTCATAGAATTATCCGGGCTTTCCACATTATAAATCCTCAAGATATTCTTCAAGGCAAACTCCTCTTTCGTATATCTCCTTTGCCGCCTCTTTCCCTACATATCTGTAATGCCATACTTCCTCTACCGTTCCGGTAATATCTGTTTTGCCGCCAGGGTATCGGAAGATAAAGCCATACTTATAACTGTTCTCCTGCAGCCATAAATAAACGTCATAAGTTGCCCCGTTAATATCCACTGCAAAGCCAAGCTGATGTTCACTGTAACCCGGAACGGCAACCCACTGTTGTGCCTGTTTCACGGCCTCACTGTCTGAATATCCTTCCTTTTTGAATTTTGCAATCTTTTCATCATATAGGCTCTGCTGCGTTTCCCGCATCCGATAACCGGATACCACCGTTGGCAATTCGCCCCAATTTCCCTCCTTCGCCGCATGAAGCATTTCCATAAGAGGTTTATAGATACGCTCATCTACACACTCCCCGCCTTCTACCTCAATCAGATTCACATCGTAATCGTCCGGAATCGGATTATCTTTGTTGACAAGGATTAAATTCCACGGTTCGCCTGTCTCTGTTCCATTACGCGTAACGCTAAATGACATTTCTTTCATAACATTGTTCTCTTTTGCCGTGTTTTCAACACCATACCATAAAAAGCCGCTTGCAGATAAGACAACTAAAAATAAAATTCCCGCAAACAAAAGATACCGGTTACGCCTGTGTTTTCTACATCTGTGTTTTATACTTCTTTGTCTCATATCAATAACTTCTCCTTATAAAAAACTCTCTTGCTTTGACAAAAATATTGTATCAAAAACACGAGCGCTGTTTTTTCATTTCCTCTAACAGATGTCTTAATTTTTCATTTGGAATTTCCTGCGATTTTCCTATGATGAAGAAGCGTCACTTCAAATTCAATTCTTTCATTGTTGTGCTTCTCTTGACGGGCGCGTTTACGAGCTTAAATATCAGTTTGTCAACGCAGTCTGTATATCGGCCCCGCTGAATGAGCTGGTTTTTCAGCTCCACAAGGCCATGTAATAAAATGCTTCGTTCCCCACTGTCCACATACAAATGATTTTCCTTTTCTCTCATATATATTACTGTCCTTTTTCTTTCACTATATAGATGAATGACAGAATATTCAAAGATGCAAATGGGCAAAAAAAATAAGCGTACCACTATCTCTAATGATACGCCTATCCCGCTCCATTTCTAAGAGCCTGTTGCCCGCTTTTTATCAGCAAAACGGACACTACACAACACCCCTCCTCCCTGTGAGACTTTTACTATCGCTAAAATGTATGGCTATTGCTGAAAAGTGTAGTAAACGCTGAAAGATATACCGAGGCCACAACATCTCCTGGCTGCATGACCACCAGCAGCTTATCCAGTTCTGGACAGCGTGATTTCGACCCTGTAAAGGCATCCGCATATATCTTCGTTGCCCCTGCTGCCCTCAATGCATTCTCCTGTGTTTCCAGGCTGTTTCCGTCCTTCGCCTGTCCCTTCGTACTTACACGCGCATAACCATAAACCATAACGTAATTCTCGTTCCATAATTTAATTTTGGGCATTAAAAAAGAAGGTTATTGCAGCCTTCTCCTAAATAATGCCCATTATTTTGTTTACACTTTTGAACATAAGAAATGACACCGCTGAAAGCCCCAAATACCACAGGGCAGCAATCGGTGTCATAACTTGTAAGTTTTGAATACATTTATACTTCTACAAATAATCAAAAGTAATCATATCTCTCATTTTGCTATCAATATAGCGATTAGCTTCTATATGGCGTTCTTTGTTTACTGTATTTTGACAATCTTCAAACATTGTTAAGCCGACGCCTGTAAGTTTCATTATAAAACTTTGATTAATTCCTTTTCTTATCATTTCTGTTATTACATACTTACGAATGCCTGCTGTATCTTTTCTGCCAATTGCGTTTTCTATTATATCGCTTACTTCTCTAGTCTGACTTACTATTTCATTTCCACTACTCAATACAAAGAACTTATCTGAACAAAAGTTCCTTCTTGATTTAATATTTTGATATTCTATCAGTTGCTCTCCAAGATTATCTGGCAAATGAAGTGTATATGTATTTATTTTAATTTTAAGCTTTTCTATTTCAAGACAATCAGCCTCTAATCCTTTCAATCTCGTATAATCACAGCCTGTAAATATCATAAGCTTCAGAACTAACAAATACACTAAATCATTATATGGATTAAACCTTTGAGTAACACTTGTCATTATTTCTTTATGATTTATACACTCATCAATTTGTTCATCCATTACATTTATCAATAATTTCAAATCATCAAACTCAATAGCATCCTTTGACTCCACCTTTTTTAGATTTTCATTCTTTTCAATGTATTTTCTTATCTGATTATCATACGAATATGAATTTGTAAGAGCAAATGACCTCATCAATTCATGATTTTCTATTCCGTTATCATTCAAATACGAAAAATACCGTTTTACAGTTCTTGCATAAAAATAAGCAGCACTTTTCTTACTAATAGAATTTTTCTTAATATAATTACCCAATGATTCTATAATTATATCAGTTTTTATAGCAGATAAATATTCAACATAATTCTTGTCTGTAATATTCTTTTCGTTTTTCAGGAAATTAATAAATCCATATATCCTTGGTGAATAAATATTTCTATTTTCTTCACTTTTTGTAGACAAATAACCTTCTACTGTTTCCAATAAATTCATATTATCACTCTCCATTATATTAGTCCAAAATACTTCAATGCATCCTTTATATACTCTACCCTCTCCTGCGGACAATGCTTCACTTTTGGGTTCTCCTTTTTGGACTTATTAAAATTTTCCCCCATTTCCAATCCGCACATCCTTTTGACCTCGGCAATATACCTCGTATGCACATTTACACCATGCCTTTCCTTCACATACTCCTTAATCTTCCCATAAGTAGCCTTGTCCGCTGGCGTGTAATTGCTCTGCACCAGGCCCCATTGTCACCTCAATCTTAGGTGTATCTCTTTTGAAGGATAATTTGACAACCACTATATAAACACAATTTTACAGCCTCGTCACTCGTATAGGAACACAATTCTGCGTCATTATTTCTTCGACTTTTTCTTTGCCGTACTATGTATGTTTTTAATGTTTTCTAAATATTCTTCTTCAACCGGTGATAAGTTGTCAATCTGATATTTTCTGTATTCTTCTGTTGCTTTTTCCATTGCCTGTGCATGACTGATTGTCCCTGCTCCCTGCAATAATTTTTCTCCTATCGTTTTCAATACACTATCAAGATGCTCTACATAATCAGACATATACATGGGATTATGGCGCATAGCCTGTATTTCTGCAAAATCAAAATATCCAGACACAATTTTATTTAAAATTTTCAATTCTTCCTCACTTAAATAATTCTTTGCAATGCCAATATCTTTTAATGTTGGAAAATCACCCGAAAAACTTTTTAGCCCCATAAATGGCTGTTCTGCATTTGCTCATTCATATATTACTTCTGCTGCCGTATACCCATGCGCCGCATGATGCAGCTTCTTTTGAACCATTTTAAAAAATGCGATAGATTCACTGCTTTTAGGATTGTAATCCACACTTGTAGCATAAAGGTCAAGTACCTGCCGGTACATCACTTTTTCCGACGAGCGAATGTCCCGTATGCGATCCAATAATTCTTTCCAGTAATTTCCACCTCCCAGATTTTTTAATCGCTCATCATCCATAGTAAAGCCTTTTATCATATATTCTTTCAGACGTTCTGTCGCCCAACGCCGAAATTGCGTAGCAATGAAATATTTCACACGATATCCAAGCGAAATTATCATATCAAGATTATAATGGATAATATTATAATTCTTGCCATCTGCGCCAGTTGTTCGGAATTTCCGAACAACTGAACCCTCCTCCAATTCCCCTTCTTCAAAAATATGTTTAATATGTTCGCTGATATTAGGTTTACTAGTTTGATATAACTCACATAATTGCGCCTGCGTAAGCCAGACCGTTTCATCTTGAAATTTAACATCTATTTTTGAATTTCCATCTTCAGTTTGGTATATGATAATTTCGCTTTGATCATTTTTCCCAACGTCCTTTTTTTTATCTGTCACAGTTCCACTCCTTCCCAATCATATTTCTTCTCCCAAAAAATACGCTATCTGAGAGCCTTGATTTATCATATATTCTAATACAGTCTGTATCTTCTGTAAAAGCCCCATATTCTCCCTAAACTCTGTTCTATGATGTGCCACAAAACCTCCAATATATTCCTCAA
>CANDCP010000001.1 GCA_947383215.1 uncultured Roseburia sp. | reverse complement strand
TATTAACCAGGTAGTCTGTCTTATTGACTACACCATTATTATACTAGGAGAAAATTATGTATCAGGCAAATGAAAAACGCTACGAAGACATGACT
This sequence comes from uncultured Roseburia sp., assembly GCA_947383215.1. Classification (GTDB taxonomy): domain Bacteria; phylum Bacillota; class Clostridia; order Lachnospirales; family Lachnospiraceae; genus Roseburia_C. The sequence goes on along the minus strand of CANDCP010000001.1, from coordinate 162,997 downwards.
TACAACCGCTGCGGAGCGAGCGGGCTTATGCTGCCGGAGGTTTCACTGGGATTTTGGCATAACTTTGGGGACACGGCGGTATACGAAAATATGAAAAAGCTTTGTTTTACCGCATTCGACAACGGAATTACGCACTTTGACCTCGCGAACAATTATGGACCGGAGGCGGGGAGCGCGGAGAGCAATCTTGGGAAGATTTTGCGGGAGGAATTTGGAAGTTATCGGGACGAGCTGCTGATCAGTACGAAGGCGGGCTATGGGATGTGGGAAGGACCTTACGGTGACTGGGGGAGCCGCAAATATTTACTCGCGAGCCTGGATCAGAGTTTAAGGCGCCTTGGACTTGAGTATGTGGATATTTTTTATCATCATCGGATGGACCCAAAGACTCCGCTGGAAGAGACGATGGGAGCGCTCGCGCAGGCGGTGTCAAGCGGTAAGGCCTTGTATGTAGGACTGTCTAATTATGACGGAGAGACGATGGAGAAGGCGTGCCGTATTCTGGAAGACTTGAGGTGCCCGTTTATCATTAACCAGAATTCTTATAATATCTTTAACCGTACGATTGAGGAAAACGGTTTAAAAGAGATGTCAAGGAAAGAGGGGAAGGGAATCATCTCGTTTAGTCCGCTGGCGCAGGGAATGTTGACAAACCGCTATCTGAACGGAATTCCAAAAGACAGCAGGGTGATGACAGACGGCCGTTTCTTAAATGCCGGGCAGCTTGACGAGAAGACGCTCGCGCGGATCCGCGCGTTAAACGACATCGCGCAGGAGCGCGGGGAGAGCCTTGCCCAGATGGCGTTAAAATGGGTAATCAGGGATGGCGTTGTGACGAGCGTGCTGATTGGAGCTTCGAAGGCGGAGCAGATTCTTGATAATTTAAAGGTAATCGCATCGGCTCCTTTTAGCGAGGAGGAATTAAGGAAGATAGATGAGATCAGTTTAAGTTGACGAAGGAGACAGAAGTATGTATGCAGTAATAACCGGCGGCGGGATTGTGCAGGCGGAGGAGGAAACGTTTTGGGAACGGCAAAACGGGATTTGCATTTTGAGTGAGCGGCAGTGGGAGACGCTTGGCGCGGTGCGCGAACGATTTGCCCTCTCGTATGACAAGAGCCTGGTGCATTTTTGTAAACTGGAAAACCATGCCGGATATTTATATGCAACGTGGAAGATTCCGCCCAAGCAGGAAAATGAAAGCAGTAAATCGTTCCGGTTTTATGTGTGTAAGGATTTCCTGATTTTTGTGGACAATGCGGATACCGTGCGCGAACAGACGGAAAGCATTTCAAACAAAAAATTAGAGGGCGGCTATACGCCGGGACATTTTCTCTATGATTTTTTTGTGGGACTGCTGGAAAATGACTTGCTGTTTTTGCAGGAGCTGGAGAGGGAAATTGCGAAAATTGAAGAGCAGGTACTGAGGGGATGTTGTCCGAATTTTAACATAAAGGTGTTGGGGCTTAAAAAGAAGATATCAAAGTTTTACCGCTATTATATGCAGCTTAGCGATATCGGACAGGCGCTGTGCGACAATGAGATAGGATTTTTGGAAAAAGAAAGTCTGAGACGTTTTGACAGGTTTCGGGACCGTGCGCTGCGCCTGGCGGGAGAGACGCAGGTGCTTCGGGATTATACCGTGCAGGTGCAGGAGGTTTATCAGTCGGAGATCGGGATTCGTCAGAACGACGTGATGAAGATGCTGACGGTAGTAACGACAATCTTTCTTCCGCTGACTTTAATAGCCGGCTGGTATGGAATGAACTTTGTATATATGCCGGAACTAACGATGAGATATGCGTATCCTGCGGTTATTGGGATCAGCGCGTTGATTGTCGTCCTTGGCTTGTTGATTTTTAAGAAGAAACGATATTGGTGAGGGCGGGGAGAATGCCAGGAGACAGTAAATTTCGCAATGATACGCCGGAAGAATAATGCGGACAGATTTCTTCTTTATAATTTTATCCCAAACCTTGACAAGCGCATAAACCATGCATTACACTTAATAAGCTAAAAAGAGATAAAAAAGAAATGGGTGTGAAATAAAGGAGATAATTATGGCAAAGGATAAGAAACTTGTAGAGGCGATTACGTCTATGGAGGAAGATTTTACACAGTGGTATACGGACGTTGTGAAAAAGGCAGAATTGATGGATTATTCTTCTGTAAAAGGCTGTATGATCTTTAAACCGAACGGCTATGCGATCTGGGAAAATATTCAAAAGCAGATGGACGCAAGGTTTAAGGAGACGGGCGTGGAGAACGTGTATATGCCGATGTTTATACCGGAAAGCCTTTTGGAAAAAGAAAAAGACCATGTGGAGGGATTTGCGCCGGAGGTGGCGTGGGTGACGCAGGGAGGCCTTGAGACGCTGCAGGAACGGCTCTGTGTCAGACCGACGTCAGAAACATTGTTCTGCGATCTGTATTCGAACATTGTGCAGTCTTATCGAGATTTGCCGAAACTGTATAATCAGTGGTGTTCCGTTGTGAGGTGGGAGAAGACGACGCGTCCGTTTTTGCGTTCTTCCGAATTTTTATGGCAGGAGGGACATACGGCGCACGCGACGGCCGAGGAGGCCGAGGAGCGCACGATACAGATGCTGAATGTTTACGCGGATTTTTGCGAGGAGGTGCTCGCAATTCCGATGGTCAAGGGGCGCAAGACGGATAAAGAAAAATTTGCCGGGGCGGAAGCGACTTACACAATTGAGGCTCTGATGCACGACGGCAAGGCGCTGCAGTCGGGGACGAGCCACAACTTTGGGGACGGCTTTGCGAGGGCGTTTGATATTCAGTATACCGATAAAGAGAATAAGCTGCAGTATGTGCATCAGACGTCGTGGGGTGTGTCGACGCGTCTGATCGGAGCTCTTATAATGGTGCACGGCGATGATTCGGGGCTTGTGCTGCCGCCGAAGGTTGCGCCGACGCAGGTGATGGTGATCCCGATTCAGCAGCAGAAGGAAGGCGTCCTGGAGAAAGCGAACGCGCTGAAAGCCCGTCTGGAAAAAGAATTTCGCACGAAGCTGGACGATACGGAGAAAAGTCCGGGATGGAAATTCGCGGAGCAGGAGATGCGCGGCATACCGGTGCGCATCGAGCTTGGGCCAAAGGATATTGAGGCCGGCCAGTGCGTGATTGTGCGGCGAGACACCAGAGAAAAAGTGCTTGTGCCGCTGGCTGAGGCGGAAACGAAGCTTGCCGAAGTGCTCGACACCATGCAGGCGGATATGCTTGCACGGGCAAAAAAATTCCTTGCGGATCATATCAGCGACGCCGTGACATATGAAGAGTTTCAGACGGCGGTATCGAGTAAGCCCGGCTTTATTCGTGCAATGTGGTGCGGCGGGCAGGAATGCGAGGATAAAATCAAGGAGGACACGACGGCGACCTCAAGATGTATGCCGTTTGAGCAGGAGCGGATATCCGACGTATGCGTATGCTGCGGGCGTCCGGCCGCGAAGTTAGTCTACTGGGGCAAAGCATATTAGAGGCGAGGGCTATGCGAATCAAGTTGCCGGAGGCAGTCAGATGGATTATAGGGGAATTACAGGGGCACGGATACGAGGCGTATGCAGTCGGAGGCTGCGTCAGGGATTCGATTCTTTGCAAAGAGCCCAAAGATTGGGATATCACGACATCTGCCAGGCCCGAACAGGTAAAAGAAATATTTGAGAGAACGATTGATACCGGAATCCGGCATGGAACCGTAACGGTATTGCAGAATCATGTCGGCTATGAGGTGACGACATACAGGATTGACGGAGAGTACGAGGACGCGAGGCATCCGAAAGAGGTCGTCTATACGACGGATGTGCGCAGAGATTTAATGCGCAGGGATTTTACGATAAACGCGATGGCCTATAACGAGCGGTCGGGGCTGGTAGACGAATTCGGCGGCGTCTCGGATCTGAAAAGAGGAGTTATCCGCTGTGTGGGAAACGCGTCGGAGCGGTTCGCGGAGGACGCGCTTCGGATGTTCCGCGCCGTACGGTTTGCGGCGCAGCTTGATTTTGAGATAGAAAACGAGACGGCGGAGGCGATTTGCTGTCTGGCGGAAAATCTCCGGAAGATCAGCGCCGAGCGGATACAGATGGAGCTGACAAAGCTTTTAATGTCGCCGCATCCGCAGAAGCTGCGGCTGCTCTATGAGCTGGGGCTTTCAGCCGTGGTACTGCCGGAATTTGACGTGATGATGGAGACGCGGCAGAACAATCCGCATCACTGTGATACCGTGGGAGGGCATACGATTCGTGCGCTAATGGAGGTTCCGGCGGATAAGATACTGCGCTATACGATGCTGCTTCATGATGTGGCAAAGCCGCAGTGTTGCAGCGTGGACGAAGCGGGGATTTGTCATTTTTACGGGCACCCGGAAGAAGGGGAGAAGATTGCAAAAAGAATTTTGCGTCGTCTGAAGCTGGACAATGCCACGACGGACGCGGTGTGCAGGCTGGTAAGATACCATGACAGCAATCCCGTGCTGACGGCCGGGGGGGTGCGGCGGGCCGTATACCGGATAGGGCAGGATTGTTTTCCTGCGTTGTTTGACGTAAAGAGGGCGGATATTTTAGCGCAGAGCGATTATAAACGCTTAGAGAAGCTGGAAGCGTTAGATTGTTACCGCAGACTTTACGGTGAAATTATGGATAGGAAGGAATGTCTTTCCCTAAAGGAGCTTGCAGTAAGCGGGAGCGATTTCATTGCGGCCGGAATAAAGCCGGGACCCGAGATTGGGCGGGCGCTTCATGCTCTTTTAGAGATTGTGATAGAAGAGCCGGAAAAGAACACAAAAGAATATTTGATGCGGTATACTTTAGAAAACCTCTTCATATGATAGAAGGACGCAGGAATTAGGGCGAATGATTCATATGGAGGGGTTTTTGTGTATAATTTGTCGGGACAGCTCTTGGAGCAGTATGAATTTGAAGTATCGGATATCCAAAAAGGGCGCGGAGCCTATATTTGCATAACGGAGAACGGAAAAAAGATTATAAAGGCTTATGATGCTTCGGAAGTAAGAGCGGAGGCAGTATACCTTTTCCTTGAAGAAGCAAGAAAATGCGGCCTGCCGGCGGACATCATCTGCCGGACAAAAAACGATACGGTGCTTGCGGCTGATGTGGACGGAACCATGTATTATGCGAGAGAGTACATAGAGGGACGGGAATGCGAGACCAAAAACAGGGAAGACCTTATGACGGCGATGCGTGCAATTGCGCGTTTTCATGCGTGTATGTCTCGCTATGAGAGGGAAGTACCTGAGGGAATGCGTATTTCACCGGATATGCTTGTGCTGGAGTACGAGAAACATAACCGGGAATTAAAGAAAGTCCGCAATTATGTGAGGAATAAAAAAAGTAAAAATGAATTTGAAATGATTTTTATGAAGAGCTACGAGGGATTTTTGGAAAAGGCGGAGGAAGCGACGGGGCTGCTCCATGAACAGATGCAGAGTCTTTCGGGGGAAGAGCAGGCGAAGCTGGAGGGAGTCTGCCATGGAGATTTTAATCAGCACAATATTGTGTTCGCAAAAGGAAAAGCGTGGATAACGAATTTTGAAGCGGCCGTTTATGATGTGATGGTGCGCGACGTGGCAAATTTTCTGCGCAAAATTATGGAAAAGTACAATTGGAATATTGCTCTGGCGACCGATATGATTAACGCGTACGAAAAAGAGAGAAAGTTAAGCGACGCGGAGCGCGAGCAGCTTTATATCCGTCTTTCTTATCCGGAGAAATTCTGGAAAATCGCAAACCATTATTATAATTCGAATAAAGCCTGGGTCTCGGGAAGAAATATAGAAAAACTGAACAAGGTGATTGTGCAGGAGGAGCAGAGGGCGCAATTTTTAAATATGCTATTTTATTTTGTAAAATAGAACAGGTTATGATATAATAAGAAAGCGTAAAAACTGCACGCAGGTTATCATCAGGCGTCTGATGTGGATTAGTAGAGCAGAGGTGTAAAATGAAGAAACAAAAGAATATTATTTTGTCCGCGCTCGCGATTTTCATGCTGATTTCTTTTGCGTCATGCGGCGACCAGCATGCTTCCGGGGGACGGATTGTAAGAGGCGGAGATCTTCCGAGTGTGTCTGAAGTCGGCACGGAGGCGGACGAGATCGTGGAGGAAGAGAGAGCGACGGAGCGTGTACAGACGGAGCAGACAGAACTGTATATGGTGATCTGTATGAAGACAAACGGTTCTATTTTGCGCGTTTTTGATATAAAAAAGGGGCGTCAGGAGGATTATACATACAATGACGCCACGTATTTTCTGGATAAATACGGGAATTATATTTCGGCCTCCCAGATGCTTCCCGGGCGGATTGTGAACTTAGAGACGTCAAGGAAGACGGGGGAGCTCTCGACGGTACAGATATCGGATGAGGCGTGGGAGTATGACGGCGTAAAACGTTTTTCCATACAGGAGGATGAAAAAATTTTTACGATTGCCGATACAAAATATTATTATGAAGACGATTTACACGTATTTTCGGAAGAGGACATGGTAAGGCTTTCGGATATCGGCGAGAACGATATTCTTCGCGTGCAGGGAATTGGAAAACAGATTCTGACGATTTCCATAACGACGGGACACGGCCTGATACAGCTTGCAAATACGGAATTATTCGAGGGCGGCTGGTTAAGCCTCAGCGCAAAGACTTATCTTAAAGTCACAAAGGACATGCAGATCGAGGCTGCCGAGGGGACCTATCTTTTATCCGTTGCAAACGACGGATACGGCGATACAAAGGAGATCACGGTAAAAAGAGGCGAGACCACGGTTGTTGATTTGGACGAGTTAAAGGGCGAGGGGCCGAAGTTTTGTACCGTTACATTTGAGGTCGGCGTAGAAAACGCCGTCATGACGCTGGACGGACAGGTGATAGATTACACGCAGCCGCAGCAGATCCGGTATGGAATTCACAGGCTGGAGATTGTCGCGGAGGGATATGAGACATGGTCCAAGCGGCTGTATGTTAATTCCGAGGAAGCGACCATACAGGTGGCAATGACTTCGGACGCTTCGGCGGCGACGGAAAAGGACAATACAGAGCAGTCCTCGGAGACGAAGGATTCCAAGGATTCGAAGGACGCCAAGGACTCGAAAGACACAAAGAGTACGGAGCAGAAGGAGGACGGGCAAAGCGGCAAAAACGCAGGCTCGAAGGCCGGAACCCTGGCGGGCTCGAAGGCCGGAAGCAAAAGGAATTCCGGCAATAAATCGACAGAATCGTCCGGCACGGAAAAAAGTACGGAGAAGAATACCGAGAAATCCTCGGAGAAAAGCGACAGCAAATCGACGCGGGATTATCTGAAAACGTTATCAGAGATTATAGATACTTTAACAGGCAGTTCATCCGGCTCGAAATAAGCGGGCCTGAAACGATTTGCATAAATATTATATTAGGAGGAAACGATATGGATTACAAACAGATGTATGAAGCCTGGCTTGCGAACGATTATTTTGACGAGGAGACGAAGGCAGAGTTAAAAGCAATTGCAGGAAATGAAAAAGAAATTGAAGACCGCTTTTATCAGGAACTTGAGTTTGGTACGGCCGGGCTTCGCGGCGTGATCGGCGCCGGAACGAATCGTATGAATATATACACGGTAAGAAAAGCAACGCAGGGGCTTGCGAATTATATTTTAAAAGTCGGCGGAGCGCAAAGAGGCGTTGCGATCGCGTACGATTCCAGACATATGTCGCCGGAGTTTGCGGATGAGGCGGCGCTTTGTCTGGCGGCAAACGGCATAAAGGCATACGTGTTTGAAAGCCTTCGTCCGACTCCGGAGCTGTCCTATGCGGTGAGAACCTTAAACTGTATTGCGGGAATTAATATTACGGCAAGCCATAACCCGCCGGAATATAACGGATACAAGGTATACTGGGAGGACGGCGCGCAGATTACGCCGCCGCATGATCGCGGGATAATGGATGAGGTTAAGCGTGTAACCGATTACAATACGCTTAAGACGATGGCGCTCGACGAGGCAAAGGCGGCCGGCCTGTACGAGACGATCGGGGCGGGAATCGACGATTCTTATATCGAAGAATTAAAGAAACTGGTCGTACATCAGGATGCGATTGATGCGGTCGGAGGCGAAATAAAAATTGTATATACGCCGTTACACGGAACCGGAAATATTCCGGTGCGCCGCGTTCTCTCGGAGCTTGGATTTTCGAATGTATACGTGGTACCGCAGCAGGAGCTGCCGGACGGCGATTTCCCGACGGTCAGCTATCCGAATCCGGAAGCGAAGGAGGCGTTTGAGCTCGGTCTTGCGCTCGGCAGACAGGTCGATGCGGATTTGATTCTGGCGACAGATCCGGACGCCGATCGTCTTGGCGTGTATGTAAAAGATTCGAAGACCGGCGATTACCATTCGCTCACGGGAAATATGTCGGGGTGTCTGATCGGCGATTATATTATCGGACAGAAAAAGGAAAAAGAGGGCCTTCCGGACGACGGCGCGTTTATAAAGTCGATTGTTTCCACGAACATGGCCGACGCGATCGCAAAGTACTACGGTATTGAACTGATCGAAGTTTTGACGGGCTTTAAATTTATCGGACAGAAAATTCTTGAGTTTGAGAACACCAAAAAGGGAACGTATCTGTTTGGCATGGAGGAAAGTTACGGCTGCCTGACCGGAACATACGCGAGAGACAAAGATGCGATCGTGGCGTCTATGGCGCTCTGCGAGGCGGCCGCATACTATAAGACGAAAAATATGACCCTGTGGGACGCAATGCTTGCAATGTATGAGAAATACGGCTACTACAAGGATCATGTGGAATCCATAACGCTCAAGGGGATTGAGGGACTTGCAAAGATCAAAGAGATTATGGAGACGCTCAGAAAAGAGACGCTGACGCAGATCGGCGGATATCAGGTTCTTCGGGTGCGCGATTATGCAAACGATACGGTTACGGAGCTTGCAACCGGCAGCGTAACGCCGACGGGGCTTCCGAATTCCAATGTACTCTATTATGAGTTGACCGACGAGGCGTGGGTCTGCGTCAGACCGTCCGGTACAGAGCCGAAAGTGAAATTTTATATCGGCGTGAAGGGCGAATCGATGGAGGATGCGGACCGGAAGTATGAAGCGCTTGGGAAAGCCGTGCTGGATAAAATTCATGCGATGATCTGACGTTTTAAGAAACGAGAACGATCAGGATGCCTGTTTGATCCCGGAAATGCTTGATTTTGCCAAAATTTCTTGACAAACAAAGCAAAAACAAGTATAAATATATTCGTAGGTAATCTTGGCGAGTGTGGTTCACAAGAAGACATAAGCTATAAATATCCAGAGGAGGAATTTTAACATGAACAAAGCAGAATTAGTATCAGCGATGGCTGAGAAGACAGAATTATCGAAAAAAGACGCGGAGGCAGCTTTGAAGGCGTTTACGGATGTTGTTGCGGAAGAGCTTAAAAAAGGCGAGAAGATCCAGTTAGTCGGATTTGGTACATTTGAGGTATCTGAGAGAGCTGCGAGAACGGGAAGAAATCCTCAGACAGGCGCAGAGATGACAATCGCAGCGTCCAAAGCTCCAAAGTTCAAGGCTGGTAAGGCTTTAAAGGATATGATTAACGCGTAGTCTACGCGGGTAAATGAGGAAGGGCGAGGCATATTTCTCATAGTTCATGTGAAATTTGGGGTGCGGTGAGGACAGAGACGTCGGTTCTGTTATTGCTGCCCCCTTTTTGTATCACAGGAAATTCATTTTGTTCATTCACTCTGGGAGGAAATAGATGAGGTTAGATAAATTTTTAAAGGTTTCCAGACTGATAAAACGGCGTACCGTCGCGAACGAGGCGTGCGATGCGGGACGCGTCACGGTAAACGGCAAGCCGGCAAAGGCATCCTTAAATGTAAAGGTCGGCGATGTGATCGAGATTATGTTTGGAACCAGGACGGTAAAGGTTGAAGTCCTGGATTTGCAGGATACGACGAAAAAGGAAGAGGCGAAGGAGCTGTTCCGTTATCTGTAAACGCCGCCGCTGCCTGACGGCAGGGCGCGGTCGGTAACTTTTGGCATAAACGCAAGAGCCCCCTAATATACTTTAAGAAGGACGAACGTTACTATTAAAGGGATTAGGAGGCTTTTGTTATGGAGGAAAATAAGCCGGTAAAAGCGCACAAAGTGCTTTTGTCAAACCGCAAGACGGGAAATTTCAGCGGGGTAATAGATGTACTCTCTTTTGACGTGGGGGAGATTTTGCTGGAGACGGAACAGGGGATGCTGCTGATCAAGGGGAACGACCTTCATGTCAACAGGCTGAGTCTGGAGCAGGGAGAAATTGATATAGCGGGAAGGATCGACAGTCTGGCCTATTCTGAGGTTAAGAATTATACGAAATCGGCGGAATCGTTTTTGGGAAGGCTGTTTAAATGATGAGCGTCAGCGAAAGCATTTTTCAGGAGGCGGATTTTTTTGCGGTGTCTGTCATTTCCGGTTGTCTGATGGTTTTTCTCTATGATGTGCTGCGCGTGTTTCGGAGGCTTACAAAGCACGGAACGCTGTGGATTGCTCTGGAGGATATCGTATACTGGATGATATCCGCCCTTCTGATATTTGCGATGCTTTATCGGAAAAATGACGGTCTGATACGCGGTTTTGCGATCGGCGGGATTGTGATCGGCATGTTGTTTTATAATCATTTCATTAGCCCGCGGGTCGTAAAGGGCGTCGTCTGGCTGGTGAAAAAGATGATCCGGCTGTTTTCATTTCCGCTGCGCCTGTTAAAAAAAATATTGAGGCGGCCCGCGGCTTTTGTCGGCAGAAAAGGAGCGCGGGGAGTTAAAAAAGTTAAAAAGCTATTGAAAAAAATTCATAAAGCGGGTAAAATCATTTTATATAAACATTAAAGTGCGTCTGAAAATCGCAGGAATAAATTTTCAGATGTGTCTGGAGAGGGAACGGACATGAGTAGAAGACGCAGAGGAAATAAATATGATAATCGAAGCGGAAAAATCTGCATCACGCTGATTGTATTGATGATGTTGGCGGTGATGTCCGTTCAGATTGTAAAAATTTATCATAAAAATCAAACTTATATTGCGCAGGAGGAGAGTTTGAACAAGCAGCTCGAGGCGGAGACCGAGAGGCAGGAAGCCTTAAAAGAACGGGAACAATATGTGAATTCCCGCGATTACATAGAAGATGTCGCGAGGAGTAAGCTGGGGCTTGTGTATAAGAATGAGATTGTATTTAAGGAAAACAAAAAATAGAAGTTATATATGGACGACAGGGCGCGCGCTCTGTCGTTTTTATCTTTCGGAAATATTGCCTTGCAATTGTGCTCGGCGCATCAAAGTGTGCAGGCACACTTTGTTCTATTATTCGGAAATATTTGCCGCGTAAAGCGTGAAAATTTAGAGATTTCCTGTTGACAGATGCCACAATATATGATTATATATTCATATGAAGATGTATTCATGTATTAAATCAGGAGGTTAGGATATGGGAAATCAGGAGAGGAAACATCATCACCATGAACATGACCATCACCATGACGGCTGCGGACATTCCGGCTGCCATTGCGGGGAGAATCTTGCCCACGCCCATGAGGAGGAAGAGGGAAATGAGCTGCCGTTGATTTTAGTCGGCGCGGCCTTTTTTGCGGCGGGACTCATCGCGGAGCATGCGTTTTATGCGGGGACGGCGTCGCTCATCCTGTACGTGCTCGCTTATCTGATATTGGGCGGAGAAATTGTCATAAAATCTGTCAGGGGAATTATGCGCGGCGATGTGTTTGACGAGAATTTTTTGATGAGCATAGCGACAATCGGGGCGTTTGTGATCCGGGAGTATCCGGAGGCGGTCGGAGTCATGCTGTTCTATCGCGTCGGGGAGTGGTTTGAGGATAAAGCGGTGGAGAGGAGCCGCAGCCAGATTATGGAGGCTGTCGATATGCGTCCGGAAGTCGTCCACGTGATAAGGGAAAACGGGGAGAGGGACGTTGCGCCAAAGGACGCCCGGATTGGAGAGCTTATGTGCGTGCGTCCGGGAGAGCGAATTCCTTTAGACGGCGTCGTGGCGGAAGGGGAGAGCCGGATTGACACATCCCCGGTGACGGGAGAACCCGTTCCGGTCGGCGTAGGGAAAGGGACGAAGGTTTTGTCCGGCTGCGTGAATGTCAGCGGTCTGCTGAAAATAGAAATTACAAATTCGATTCAGACCTCTATGGTGACAAAGATTATGGAAACGGTAGAACATGCCGCGGACAACAAACCTGTTATGGAAAAATTTATTACGAGGTTCGCGCGCTTTTACACGCCGTTTGTCGTGGTTCTGGCGTTCGGGACGGCGGTAATTCCGTCGCTGCTTACCGGGGAATGGTATCAGTGGATTTATACGGCGTTAACCTTTTTGGTAATAAGCTGCCCGTGCGCGCTTGTACTGAGCGTACCGTTGTCGTTTTTTTCGGCAATCGGGGCCGGTTCAAAGCTTGGAATACTATTTAAAGGCGGCTCGGCGATTGAAGCGCTCGGAAAGGTGAATACGATTGTTATGGACAAAACGGGTACCCTTACCAAGGGTGATTTTACCGTCAGAGAGTGCGTCGCGTCGGGGGATATGTCGAAACGGGAGCTGCTTGGAATATGCGCGCAGGCCGAACAAAATTCTACGCATCCGATTGCGGTGAGTATTGTGAGCGCGGCCAGGGAACAGGGGATTGCGTTAACGCCGTCAGGCGAAGCGGAGGAAATCGCGGGGAAGGGGCTGCGCGTTATGGTTGAAGGAAAGGAAGTCCTCTGCGGAAACCTTGCGCTGATGGAGGAATATAACGTGAACGTTTCCGGGTTTTTGACCGACGCCTACGGGACAAAAGTGTGGGTGGCGGTGGACGGCGTCTGTGCGGGATTCATTCTGATAGCGGATACGATAAAGGAAGATGCGAAGGCTGCGCTTAAAGCTTTAAAGCGCCGGGGAAAGAAAACGGCAATGCTGACCGGGGATACCAGGGAAAGCGCCTCGCATGTGGCAAACGAGCTTGAGATCGATCTGGTGTACGCAAAGCTCCTGCCGGAAAATAAGCTGGAGTGTTTAAATGAGATTCGCCGGGCGAACGGCAGGGTGATGTTTGTCGGAGACGGAATAAACGACGCTCCGGTGCTTGCGGGCGCCGACGTGGGAGCCGCGATGGGAAGCGGAGCCGACGCGGCGGTTGAGGCGGCGGACGTAGTGTTTATGAACTCAAACGTGCAGGCGATTGAACAGGCCGTATCGCTTGCCGTAAAGACGGGAGGCGTCGCCAGAGAGAATGTTATTTTTGCGCTTGTGGTCAAGGCGGTTATCATGATACTCGGCCTGCTTGGGTTCGCCAATATGTGGTGGGCCGTGTTTGCAGATACGGGCGTAGCGATGATCTGTGTTTTAAATTCCGTCCGTCTTCTGTATAGTAAGAAATAATCATACATTCCGGTCTGTGCTTTAAGGATTTCTCTTAAAGGGCAGACCGGAATTTTTAAGGTTTTCATCAAGAGCCGCTTCAAATTTCTTAAGGGCATAAAAGTCCGTAGAATCGCCATTTGAACGGAGCTTTTGACGAAAACTTTTTTTTTACCGTGCGACCGTTTGACAAACATTTTGGGGGATTGTCCGTATAATAGCCTCTGCTGCTGCACAGATGCGGCAGGGAAAGAGGAGGAAATTGGATGATATGAAAAGACAGACAACAAAACAGGCGGTGATGTCACTATTGGGACTGGCGGCATGCAGGGTAACCTTCGCGGGGTGTTATCCGCTGATCCCCGCATACTTTTCGGCCGGATTTTTGGAAGGCGGGAACCGGGCCATGTTCAGCACGATGATGATGCTTGGTATGGCAGTGTTTCTTCCGATAACGGAGATGGCAAAATACCTGATGATTCTTATCGTGACGGCGCTTGTAATCAGACTTGCAGAGTGGGCGAATAAGGGATGCTTTGCCTGGGTGGGAGCGCTTGCGGCGGGAGCGTCGAGCACGCTTGTGGGAATTTTCGGGGGACTTATGGATTTTAAGACAAGAACGCCCGCGCTCGTGGGTATTTTGGAGGGGGTGTTTGTCTTCGGGGCGTCTATGTTAATCGGGCGGGCGCTGCATATGTTTATGGGCTGGCGTGTGCTTCCGGTAAAGGAGGAGCCGCTGCCGCAGGGTTCGAGGGAGGAGCGGCTGTTAAATTATGCGAGGTCTTTTCAGGGGCTGTCCGCCGTGTTTGATAAAATGGATAACGGGAGAGGGGAATTTTCTCCGGAGGATATGGGAAGAATCCAAAATGAGATTACCGGAAAAATGTGCGCTTCGTGTGATTCCTGCGCTCTGTGCTGGGATTCCCCGACTTCCCCCATGTACGGATATTTGTCGCAGCTCATTGACTCGATCCGTTCCGTAGGGCAGGCGGACTGCGAGGCGCGGCAAAAGATACAGGAGTATTGTCCGTATACCACCGATATGGTGGAGGAGGCGGTTGCGGTATTTGAGCGGGCGAGACTAAATATGGCGTGGTACAACAGGCTTGTGGAAAACAGGGAAGTGATTGCAGAGCAGCTGGATGCGATGGCTTATATCATGGAGGATTGCGCGAGGGAGGACGAGGATGTCAGCAGAGAAAAGCGGAAAAATATTCTCGATCTTACATATCGTGCGAAAGAGAGGGGGATTTTGTTAAATGACGTGAAAATATATCAGAAGGGAGACGGGAGGCAGCGTCTCGTCCTGAAGGCTTCGGCAAGACGGGGGTGCGTGTCGCTGCGGGAGATGAGTAAGGCGGTAAATCTTGCGATGGAGAGGCCGATGATGCCGCACAGGGATGTTAAGGCGATTATCGGAAAGGAAGAGACGGAACTTATTTACGAGGAGGATACGGTTTATAAAAGTATTCAGGGGGTGGCAAGACTGGTTAAGGACGGCGCGGCCATATCGGGCGACAATTTTTCCTTTTTGGAGCGTGAAAACGGGCAGGTGATTCTAAGCCTGTCCGACGGTATGGGGAGCGGCAGCAAGGCCTGCAAAGAAAGCGAGATGGTTGTAGAGCTGATCGAAAAGTTTTTAGAGGCCGGATTCGGAGTGGAAACCGCAATTCGCATGATGAATTCGGCGATGGTCATCAAGGGAGAGGACGATTTGTTCTCAACCGTGGATATGAGTGTGATCGACCTGTACAGCGGGAACTGCGAAATCTATAAAATCGGTGCATCCGCAACCTTTATAAAGCATAAGAATGAGGTGGAGTGTCTTTTATCCACAAGTCTTCCGGTAGGCGTGTACCATAAGCTTGAGATTGAGAAGATCAGAAAGCAGCTTGCGGACGGAGAATTCCTTGTCATGGTAACGGATGGTGTGCTAGAATACTTACATGTTCCTCATCCGGAGGAGACGATGCAGGAGATTATAGAAAGTATAGACACGAATAATCCGGGTACGCTGGCGAAGAAAATTCTTGAGAGGGCGCTCTTATTTACCGGCGGAAAGGTTGCCGATGACATGACGGTGCTGGTATCCGGCATTTGGGAGAAATAAAATGACAGAGAAGATAAAAGCGTACGTAAAGAAGCATCACATGATTGCAGAGGGCGATACGGTGATCGCCGGGGTTTCGGGCGGCGCGGATTCCGTCTGTCTTCTGCGGCTGCTTCTTTGGATGCGGGAAGAGACGCGGTTTGAGGTGCGGGTGGTTCATATCGAGCATGGCGTGCGGAAAGACGCGGGACGGGAAGACGCTCTGTTTGTGGAAAATCTTTGCGCCGGTTACGGCGTGCCGTTTGTATGCCTCAGTTATGATGTTCCGAAAATTGCCACGGAAAGGCGGATATCTGTGGAGGAGGCGGGCAGACAGCTGCGTTATGAGGCGTTTGAGGCGGAAGCGCAAAAATATGCCCGGGCGAAGATTGCGGTGGCGCACAACAAGAACGACAATGCGGAGACGATGCTTCACAATCTGGCGAGAGGGAGCGGGGCTGCGGGAATCGCGGGGATTGCTCCGGTAAGAGGCATTGTGATCCGTCCGCTTTTGTGCGCGGACAGGGCGGAGATTGAGGCGTGGCTGGCAAAGCAGGGCCAGGATTACCGGACGGATGCGACTAATTTTGAAACGGTATATACAAGGAATGTGATCCGTCACCGCGTGCTGCCCGTTTTGCAGCAGATAAATCCGCAGGCCGTCGACCATATGGCAAAGACGGCGGAAATTGTCCGTCAGATGCAGGAGTATATGATTTTTGAAGAGAAGAAGCTGGAAGAGAAGGCTGTGATCTGTGGGCAAAACGGCGTACAGATTTTAGGAGAAAAAATTGCCGTACAGCCTCTGGTGATGAAGCGTCTGCTTTTGTATGAGACGGTTGCCGCCTTTGCGGGAAGCAGGAGGGATCTTTCTTCCGTGCATGTGGAGGCGCTCTGCGGCTTGCTCGATATGCAGGTGGGGAGGAGCGTCGCGCTGCCGTACGGCCTCTTGGCGAGGCGCAATTATGAAGGGATTTTATTGCAGAAAAAGAGCGGGAGCGGGGAAGCCGTTCATGCGCAGGGGCCTTGGGAGGAAGTTCCGCTTATGGAGCGCGCGGATTTTACGTGCCGTGTTTTTGATATGCCGGAGATATGGAAGGAATTTCCGAAAAAAAAGTATACGAAATGGCTGGATTATGATAAGATAAAAGATAAGCTGTGCGTAAGGGGCAGACGCCCGGGCGACTTTTTTTATTTAAACGAAGGCGGGCACGCCAAGAAACTGAAGCAGTATTTTATAGATGAAAAGATACCGCAGGAACAGAGAGATAAGATGATTTTAATTGCCGATGCGTCCCATATCGTTTGGATTGTGGGGTATCGTATCAGCGCCGGCTATAAGATTACGGAGAATACGAAACGGATTTTATGTGTAAAGTACAATGGAGGAAGAGAGGATGAGTGAAAAGATTCGGGTATTGATCGGGGAGGAGGAGCTGAATCGGCGAATTGCGGAGATAGGCGCGCAGATTAGCCGTGATTATGAGGGAGAGCAGGTGTGTCTGATTTGCATTTTGAAGGGCGCGGCGTTTTTTGCCTGTGAATTGTCAAAACGGATTACTCTTCCGGTAAACCTTGAATTTATGTCGGTGTCCAGCTATGGCGCTTCAACCGTATCCAGCGGCGTCATCGAGATGAAGAGGGATCTGGAGGAATCCATTGAAAATAAGAATGTAATTGTTGTTGAAGATATCATAGATACCGGAAGGACATTAAAATATTTGTTTGAAGAGCTGCGGGGGCGCGGTCCAAAGAGCATAAAGCTTTGTACGATGCTCGATAAGCCGCAGAGGCGTGTTGTGGATGTCAGGCCCGACTATGTGGGCTTTGAGGTGCCGGACGAATTTGTGGTGGGATACGGACTGGATTACAGTCAGCGTTATCGCAATTTGCCGTATATAGGAATACTGGAAATGGCATAGGAAGGAGACTACGTGAAAAAAAATTATAAAGGATTTGGATTTTATATTGCATTAATACTGATTGTCGTATTTGTCTGGCTTTTTATGGATCACCAGCAGGATGCAAATAATACGTATAATGTAACACAGTTCGAGAGGGATCTGGAAAATAATAATATTGTTTCCGTCGAAGTGCATCCGAATCGGGAGATCCCAACGGGTATCGTGGAAATTATAAAAAGCGATTCCGAAAAAGAGAAATTAAATGCTCTGGACGTGAATGCGATAGTCAATCTGATGAATCAGTACGGGTTTTCGAAGTACCGTGTGGACGATGTGCCGGCATTTAACTGGCTACTCGTGCTTCTGCCGCTGCTGTTGGTATTCGGCGCAATGTTTATCCTGTTTGTGATCATGAATAATCAGGCGGCAGGCGGAGGGGGCGGCAGCAAGATGATGAACTTTGGAAAGAGCCGCGCCAAAATGACGACGGATGAAAATAAGAATGTAACCTTTAAGAATGTCGCGGGTTTGCGCGAAGAGAAAGAAGAGCTGGAAGAGATTGTGGACTTTTTAAAGGAGCCCAAAAAGTATACGAAGCTGGGGGCGAGAATTCCGAAAGGCGTGCTGCTTGTAGGCCCTCCGGGAACGGGAAAAACGCTGCTGGCCAAAGCGATTGCCGGAGAAGCCGGGGTGCCGTTTTTTAGCATTTCCGGTTCGGATTTTGTAGAGATGTTTGTCGGTGTGGGCGCTTCCCGCGTGAGGGATTTGTTCGAAGATGCAAAGAAAAATTCACCGTGTATTGTGTTTATCGACGAGATCGACGCGGTTGCGAGGCGGCGTGGCACCGGTATGGGCGGCGGACATGACGAGAGGGAGCAGACATTGAATCAGCTCCTTGTGGAGATGGATGGATTTGGCGTGAACGAGGGAATTATCGTGATGGCGGCGACGAACCGCGTCGATATTTTGGACCCGGCCATTATGCGTCCGGGACGTTTTGACCGAAAGGTGCATGTCGGACGTCCGGATGTGGGCGGAAGAGAGGAAATTCTTTTTGTACACGCGAAAAACAAACCGCTGGGCGACGACGTGGATTTAAAACAGGTGGCGCAGACCACAGCGGGATTTACGGGGGCGGATCTTGAGAATCTGCTGAATGAGGCGGCAATTGTGGCCGCACGTGAGAACAGGAGCTATATTGTGCAAAACGATATCCGTCAATCCTTTGTAAAGGTGGGAATCGGAGCCGAGAAGAAGAGCCGCATTATCACGGAGAAGGAAAAGAGAATTACTGCGTATCATGAGTCCGGACACGCGATTTTGTTTCATCTTCTGCCGGACGTAGGGCCTGTATATTCCGTGTCGATTATTCCTACCGGCGCGGGTGCGGCCGGTTATACCATGCCGTTGCCGGAGCGCGACGAGATGTTTAATACGAAGGGCAGGATGCTTCAGGAGATTGTAGTAGACCTGGGTGGCCGGGTGGCCGAAGAGTTAATTTTTGACGATATTACGACGGGTGCGTCTCAGGATATCAAGCAGGCCACGGAGCTTGCAAAAGCGATGGTGACGCGTTACGGAATGTCTGAGAATGTGGGACTGATCAATTATGCCAATGACGACGAAGAGGTATTTATCGGGCGCGATCTTGCACATGCGAGGGGATATGGAGAGAATGTGGCGACGCGCATCGACGAAGAAGTAAAACGAATAATTGACGAATGCTATGCGAGAGCAAAGCATATTATTTCGGAGAATGAAAAGATTCTTCATGACTGCGCAAAGCTTCTGCTGGAAAAGGAGAAGATTGGCCGGGAAGAATTTGAGGAGCTGTTTGGAGAAAGAGCGTTGCCGAAAGAACCGGAAAGCGGGCAAGGAGTAGTGGTTGAGCCGGGAGTGTAGAGGGATTCGAGGGAAGAAAAGTGTGTTTGTGTTGTGCAGCTTTTTCTTTTGGTTTTTAAAACAAAAATCAGTCATATACAAAGTGCACAAAAATGAAATGCTGTTTTTGTGAAGTTTGTGCACACTTATTTGTAGACAGATGATACAATAACAAACGTAAAAACCCCCCAATACATTATATAGTTTTTGCTACACCCCATAGTAAAAATACCTTCTCCTAAAAAGGCAGCAATTTGGAAGCTGCCTTTTTTCATTGCTATCATAGGATTCTAATATAAAATACTGAATAAATATAAAGGGGAAGTTTCAATGAAGTCAAAATATGATTTATACCAGACCCAGAATTATATTATGCAAATGCGGCCGATTCTTAGAAAACGGGCGTTATTTTCGGATGGAACAGCCGATTATAGACAGCCGGCGGAACCGGAGAAAAATTCAAAAGTTACGATTAAATTTCGTACGGCGAAAGATAATGTAGACGTTGTATGGCTCTGTCACGGCGGCGAAAAATACGAGATGGAGCTTTGCGAGACAGAGGGAGAATTTGAATATTACTCGGTGACCGTACAGCTCGGCGAGGAAGCGTATTATTATTATTTTGAAGTGATGACGGGAATGCTTGAGTGCTACTTTGACCGTTACGGGGTAACGCGGGATATCCGCCCGCAGTACCATTTCTGTATTATGCCGGGATTTAAGACGCCTGAATGGGCGAAGGGCGCCGTTATGTATCAGATTTTGGTAGACCGTTTTTATAACGGCGATAAAAGCAATGACGTGCTGGACAACGAGTATTTTTATATACGTACGCCTACCCGCCGGGTAGAGGATTGGGAAAAGTGTCCGGAAAATTTTTCCGTGGCGGAGTTCTACGGCGGAGATTTGTCGGGCGTTATGCAGAAGCTGGACTATTTGCAGGAGCTTGGCATTGAGGCGGTCTATTTTAATCCGCTGTTTGTCTCGCCGTCGAACCATAAATACGATATACAGGATTACGATTATATTGACCCGCATTACGGCAGGATTGTTGTGGACGACGGGGAACTTCTTTCGGCGCAGGAGACGGATAACCGCAAGGCGACGCGCTATATCAGGCGTGTGACGGATAAGAGAAATCTTGAGGCGAGCAACGAGCTGTTTATTCGGCTTGTCGAGGAGGCGCATGCGCGCGGGATTCGCGTGATTCTGGACGGCGTGTTTAACCATTGCGGTTCGTTTAATAAGTGGCTGGACCGCGAGGAGATTTATAATACGGAAAACGGTTACGAAGCCGGGGCTTACGTGGAGGAAAACAGTCCGTATCACGATTTCTTTGCGTTTCATGATGAGAAAGCCTGGCCGAAGAATACGACGTATGACGGCTGGTGGGGGCATGATACGCTGCCGAAGCTGAATTATGAGGGCTCGGATAAGCTCTATTCCTATATCCTTGAGGTGGCAAAAAAGTGGGTTTCCCCACCATATAACGCGGATGGATGGCGTCTTGACGTGGCGGCGGATCTCGGGCATACCCCGGAAATGAACCACAGGTTCTGGAAGGATTTTCGGCGGGTGGTAAAGGAGGCGAATCCGGATGCGATTATACTGGCGGAGCATTACGGGGACCCGCGGGAATGGCTTAGAGGAAACCAGTGGGATACGGTTATGAATTATGATGCGTTTATGGAGCCGGTGACATGGTTTTTGACCGGAATGGAAAAGCACAGTGACGAGTTCAAGCCGGAGAATCAGGGGAAGATTCAGAATTTTCAGGGCGCCATGGAGCATTATATGGCAAGTTTTTTGACGCCTTCTCTCCAGTGCGCGATGAATGAACTGTCAAATCACGACCATTCCAGATTTTTGACGAGGACGAATCACAAGGTGGGTAGAGCGGAGCAGCTCGGCGTAGGCGCCGCAAGCGAGGGAGTGCAGCCGGCGGTAATGCGCGAGGCGGTTGTGATTCAGATGACATGGCCGGGCGCGCCGACTGTTTATTACGGCGACGAGGCCGGGCTCTGCGGATTTACGGATCCGGACAACAGACGGACGTATCCCTGGGGCAGAGAGGACCAGGAGTTATTAAGGTTCCATCGCGATATCATAAAAATCCATAAAGAAAATCCGGCGCTTCGAACCGGTTCCGTTAAGTTTTTAAACGGGGAAGACAATCTGCTCTGTTATGGAAGGTTTAACCGGCAGCAGAGTTTTGTGGTGATTGTAAATAATGATACGCAGCCGCGCCGGATCGACTTGTCCGTGTGGGCCGCGGGCGTGCCGAGAGACGGATATTTAGAGAGTATTTTGTTTACCGGAGAAGACGGTTATTCTATGGAGCCGAAAGAATATAAAGTCAACAGCGGAAGGATTGATATTACAATGCCGAAGACATCGGCGGTGATACTGCAAAGCGTTGTAAAGCGGCCGTCTGTTTCTGTGGGCGTTTATAATGCGCCGCGGACGCTGTTTGGCAGGAGTCTTGCCAACTGGAAAAACAGACAGGAATAACGCAAAAACTCTTGCACATTTTGGCGCATTATGTTATAATCACTAATTGTCAGGGAAGAATGTATTCTTCCTGTGTATGGATGGATTCCCGAGTGGCCAAAGGGGACAGACTGTAAATCTGCTGCAAATTGCTTCGGTGGTTCGAATCCACCTCCATCCATTTTATAAATCATCTTTTTTATCTCAACCGTCGTAGGCGGAGAATCCGGCAAGGCCGGGTTCTTTTTTTATCTTTCGGAAAGACCATGTCGCACCAAAGTGCGCAGTCCTTTCGAGATTGAGGGGCAGAGGAGTTGAAGTGTGCCTGCCCACTTTGTTCTATTATTAGAAAAGAAGGAGGCCATACCGAAGATGGAACAGAATAAGGTAATCACGGAAAAAACGTCGCTGTTTTTGTTGGCGGGACCGATGTTTTTGGAAATGTTTCTAAATATTCTGCTGAACAACGTAGACACGCTGATGTTAAGCCGCTATTCGGAGAATGCGGTAGGAGCGGTCGGAAATGCCAATCAGGTAATGAACCTTCTAATTCTGATGTTCGGGATTATATCAACCGCGACGGCGGTCGTTGTTGCGCAGTATCTGGGCGCGAAGCGCTACGAAAAGATGAATATGATCTATACCCTGGTACTGATTGTAAATTTCGTGTTCGGATTTGCGCTGAGCATGCTTTTGGTGCTGGCGAAACGGCCGTGTATGGGGCTGCTTCGGGTGTCGGGGGAGATGATGCCGGACGCGCTCTCGTATATCAATCTGGTGGGCGGATTTTTGTTTTTGCAGGCGTGTTATAATGTAATGAACCAGATATTGCGCTGCAACGGGCATACCAAGGTCGGCATGTACATATCGCTTGTGATGAATCTGATTAATATTGTCGGAAACTATATTTTTCTGTACGGCCCCCTGAAGTATCTGAAGTTAGGAGTGACGGGAGTTGCGGTGTCGACGGTAACGGCAAGGGCAATCGCGCTTCTTATTGCAATTATCGTATTTTACCGGTCGGGCATCGGGCGGTTTTCGATAAAACTTTTAATTCCGTTTCCGGGGAAGATGCTGCTTAAGATGATAAGGATCGGACTGCCGTCGGCGGGCGAGAGCATGTCATACAACCTGTATCAGCTTGTACTGCTCTCCTTTGTGAACAGTATGGGAAATGATGCGGTAAACGCGAGGATTTACTGTAACTCGCTGATCGCCTTTGCGAATGTATTTTCTAATTCGGTCGCAATGGCGACGCAGATTGTGACTGGGCATCTTGTGGGCGCCGACAATGAGGACGGCGCGTATAAGCGGGTCATGGATTCCCTGAAAATGTCGCTTCCGATTACAGTGGCGCTTGCGGGTGTGAACTGGATTTTGTCGCCGTACACGCTGCGGCTGTTTACCGACAATGAGCACATTATTGAGATTGCGTTTTACGTCATGTTGGTGGACATAGTGCTTGAGATCGGGCGCTGCATGAATATGACGTTTGTATCCAGCCTGAAAGCGGCGGGGGATTACGTATTTCCTCTGCTTGTGGGACTTTTGACGATGTGGGCGCTCGGGGCGACGGGAGGTTATCTGTTTGGAATCGTGGGCGGCCTTGGAGTTGCGGGCGTTTTTATGGGAACCGCGGCGGACGAGTGTATCCGCGGCTTTATTGTCATGCACCGATGGAGAAGCGGAAAGTGGAGAGGGAAGTCCGTTGTGGAAAAGAAGGCGTAATGTTTCCGATTATTGCAAAGACACCGGTCGCGATAGAAAAATTTGTAAAAAAACTTGACATATACTTCCGGTTCGTGTAAAATAAATTTTGCTGTGGCGGACAGTGCAAACAAAAATGCCTGGTTAGCTCAGTTGGTAGAGCAGAGGACTGAAAATCCTCGTGTCTCTGGTTCGATTCCGGAACCAGGCACTTTGCGGGTGTAGTTCAATGGTAGAACACCAGCCTTCCAAGCTGGATACGTGGGTTCGATTCCCATCACCCGCTTATGCGATAGTGGCGTAGTTGGTAACGTGCGACCTTGCCAAGGTCGAGACCGCGGGTTCGAGCCCCGTCTATCGCTCTCAAATAAAGATAAGACTTCCAGAAAATCTGGGAGTTCTTTTTTTATATCATAGCGCAATGGCGCCATTGCGCTGGGAAAGGGAGAGTCAGATGATTAATAAAGAGGTACTGGAATTAAAGCGTCGTTTTAAGAAGGAGGCCTGCACTTTTACAAGGATGTGCGGCTGTTATGTAGACGCCGAGAAACATAAAGTGACAGATTTGAAAGAAACCTTCCTGAATTTGGAGGACGAGGAGTTTCATAAATATCTGGAAATAGCAAAGAAAACGTTGTCCGGTAAACTGGGAAATAATCTGCTGCAGCTGGATTTTCCGACAGAAGAAGAAATGGGGGGGAGACAGCAGTTTTTAATGGGGCTTCGCGACAGTAAGCTAAAGAACGACAGCCTGCTGGAGCGTTTCTATGAAATGGTAATCGAAAATTACGGCTATGTCGGAAATTATCTGATTCTTATCTTCCATGATGCCTATGATGTGATGACAAGAACGTCGGATAATAACAATCTGGACGAGTCGGAGGAGGTTTTTGAATATCTGCTCTGCGCGATTTGTCCGGTCGCGCTCTCGAAGCCGGGACTCGGATACCGGGAGGAGGAGAACCGGATCGGGCCTAGAATCCGCGACTGGGTCGTCGGAGCGCCTGACAGCGGATTTTTATTTCCGGCTTTCAATGACAGAAGCGCCGATATTCACTCCCTGCTGTTTTACACGAGGAATGCGAAAGAACCGCATGTAGAATTTGTGGAGGGAGGACTGGGCTGCGTCTCAAAAAAGACTGCGACAGAGCAAAAAAACGCGTTTCACGGCATTATTAAGCGCGCGTGCGGGGAGGATTCTAAGGAATCCGAAGAAATTTTGCTTGGGATTCAGGAGAATTTAAATGAGATGGTGGAAGAGCACGGGGATGAGGGGGAGCCGTTTCTTTTAAGTCAGGAAACGGTGACAAAATTGCTCGCTGACAGCGGCGTGCCGAGAGATCAGGCGGAGCAGATAGAGCGCGCTTATACGGAAGAGTTTTCACAGGAGCCGCCGGCGGCGGAAAATTTGATCGATCAAAAAGCGCTGGAGGCAAATGAAAAAAAGAGAGAAGAGCAGGAACTAAAACGGCAGGTAGAGACGCTTTCGCAGCGGCTTCAGGAGAAAGAGCTGATAACAGAGGAGGAAAGCGAGACCGCAAAGACGTACGATGTGATTTTGCGTGTAAAACCGGAGAAGGTAAATCAGATAAAATCAGAGACAATTAACGGTCAGAGATGCCTGGTAATTCCGATGGCCGAGGATGAACATGTCAATGTAAACGGAGTCAATACGAGCGTATAAAAATGATTTAAGCCGCTGTAAATTTTAACGGAATTTGCGGCGGCTTTTTGCTGCCCTGAAAATTGGATATCAAAAATAGGTTGACAATCGCGCACATATTGTATATATTAAATATATACAATATATCTGCGCATATACAATGTACATTTCTTGTAGGCCTATGATGAAACGGAGACAATCATGAATATTATAATAACAAATTCTAGCGGCCAGCCGATTTACGATCAGATTACATCGCAGATTAAGAATCTGATTTTAACGGGAGCGCTGAAGGAGGGGGACGCCCTTCCGTCTATGCGCCTTCTGGCAAAGGAACTGAAGATCAGCGTTATAACGACAAAGCGCGCATATGAGGAGCTGGAACGGGAAGGATTTCTTGTCTCCTTCACCGGAAAAGGCAGCTTCGTTGCGAGTCAGAACCTGGATGTTCTTCGGGAGCAAAAGCAAAAGGAGATTGAAGAGCATTTACAGCAGGCGGTTGACAAGGCGAAGAGTCTGGATATCGGGTGCGGGGAGCTGGCGGATATGTTGCGCATTCTGTATGAAGGAGAATAGAAAATGAACGAGGCATTGAGACTGGAACATATCAGTAAAAAATATGAGACATTTACGCTGCATGATGTGAACCTGGTAATTCCGAAGGGGAGCATTATGGGGTTTATCGGGGAAAACGGCGCGGGGAAGAGCACGACAATGAAAGCGATGCTGGGGTTAATTCATCCGGACGGCGGGGAGGTCTATGTGGACGGAAAAAGATTTACGGGCGAGGAGCGCGGGATAAAAGAGCGTCTCGGAGTGGTGACGGACAGCTCCTGTTTTCCGGAAGAGTTAAATGCGGTGGAAATCGGAAATGTGATGAGACGGGTGTATCGCACCTGGGACAAAAAGAGATATAAAGGGCTTTTGAAGGAATACAAAATAGACGAGAAGAAAAGGATCCGGGAGTATTCCAGGGGGATGAAAATGAAGCTGTCTCTGGTTGTGGCGCTGTCCCATGATTCAAAGCTTTTGGTGCTTGATGAGGCGACAAGCGGTTTGGATCCGGTTGTAAGAGATTCTCTGCTCGACACTTTTTTGGATTTTATTCAGGATGAGGAGCATGCCATCTGGCTTTCTTCGCATATTTTAAGCGATCTTGAGAAGGTGTGCGATTATATCACATTTATTCAGGACGGAAGGATTTTGTTTTCGGAAAATAAAGATGAGCTGATAGAGAAATACAGAATCGTAAAAGGGCCGAGAGCGCAGTTAGAGGAGCTTGAATCGGTAATCGGTCTGTCGGAAAACGCATTTGGCGCGCAGGCGCTTGTCCCTTCCGCGCAGGCGCCGGACGGGATTGCGAGCGACGCGGCGGGGATCGAGGATATTATGTTGTTTTATGGAAAGGAGAGAAGATAAAATGGCGGGACTTGTGTGGAATCAATTATATAGTATGAAAAAGGTGATCAAATTGTATCTTGTGGCAATTGCGGTTTATCTTTTGCTCGGGCAGATAAACGGAAATGTCGCCGCATTTGCGGGAGTCTTTCTTTTACTTGCGAGTATGCTTGTCGTAAACAGTTTCAGTGTAATTGAAAAGTCAAACTGGGATCTGTATGTCAATACGATGCCGGTCAGCAAAGGGCAGATTGTGGGCGTGCATTATCTGCTGGGGCTTGCTGCGGTCTGCGCGGTTTTTGTATTCAATCATTTGGTGATCCTGGCGGATGCGCAGATAAAAGCATATGCGCCGCAGCAGGAATTGCTGATGAATTACGGTATATTTGTGGCGGCCGTTTTCTTTTTGCTTATCATGATACCGGTGCTTGTAGAATTTGGCACGGAGCGCGCGCGGATTATTATGTTTCTGATCTATGTCGTCGTGTTTATCACCGGATACGGCATTTCGGAAATGCAGGTTTCGATGCCGGATAGAAGACAGCTGTATACGCTTGCGTGGTTTTGTCCGGTTTTGCTGCTGATTCTGCTTTTGATATCTTATGCGGTATCGCTGCATTTTTATAAAAAGAAAGATTTTTGAGAATAATCGGATGGAAAGTGACGCCGGATTGTGCTAAGATAGGAACATAAAAACGGAAAGGTATAACAGCACAATGACGGATTATAAAGCGGACGGTAATGCGTCGAAAAACAGGGAGGACGGAAAAGAGGCGCGGCGAATAAAGGAAAAAGCGGCGTGCCGGCGTCTTGCGCGCCTGCGTGAACAGATGAAAAAATATGGGATAGACGCGTATCTGATCGTGTCGGATGATTACCATGCGTCAGAGTATGTCGGCGAGTATTTTAAGTGCAGGGAATATATATCCGGATTCGACGGTTCTGCGGGAACGCTTGTGATAACGGAGCGGGAGGCCGGGCTGTGGACGGACGGCAGGTATTTTATACAGGCGAGAGAGCAGCTTTCGGGCACAGGAATCACACTCCGTGAGATTGGCGAGGAGGGTGTGCCGACGATTTTGCAGTATCTTCAGTCGGTTTTGAGGGTGGGGCAGTGTCTCGGCTACGATGCGAAAACAGTGCGCGCGGGTTATAGCGCGGCGCTCAAGGAATGCCTAAAGGGAAAGAAAATCAAGTTCGAAGAGACGCTCGACCTCGTAGGGCTGATCTGGGAGGATCGTCCCAGAATGAAGGCGGAGCCGGCGTGGCTGCTCGGGGAGGAGTATGCGGGCGAGTCGCGGGGCGCAAAATTAAAAAGGCTTCGCGGGGCGATGAGAGAGGAGAAGGCAGACGCGTTTCTCCTGTCGTCGCTGGATGATATCGCGTGGCTGTATAATATTCGCGGAAACGATATTGCATATAATCCGGTCGCGCTTGCCTATACGATTGTGAGCGAAAAAGACGCCGTGCTCTATATCGGAAGCGGCGCGGCGGACGAGGAGCTTACGGCCGCGCTTGCCAAGGATCACATCATAATCCGCCCGTATCTTGCCGTTTATCAGGACGTGGCTTGCCTGAAAAAGGGGACTGCCGTTATAATCGACGAGAGCACCGTAAATACGGCGCTGCGCGAGGCGGTCTGCGCGGGCGTAAACGTGATAAACAGAAGGAATCTCACAACGGACTATAAAGCGGTAAAGAATCCGACCGAGATGGAGAACATGCAGATTGCCCATCGCAAAGACGCCGTGGCGGTGACAAAATTCATTTACTGGCTGAAAAAAATTTATGGCACGCCGGAGTGGGCGGGGGTGACAGAGCTTTCCGTCTGTGAAAAACTGGAGGAATACCGCCGTGCGGGGGAGCATTATCTTGGCCCAAGCTTTGCTCCGATCGCGGCGTTTGGGGCGCACGGGGCGATCGTGCATTATGAGCCGACGGAAAAGACCAGTATTCCGCTTGCGGACAACGGATTTCTGCTGTTGGATACCGGCGGGCAGTATCTGGAGGGGACGACCGATATTACCCGCACGATTTCCTGCGGCGAGGTAGACCGGTGGAAAAAAGAGTGCTACACGGCGGTTCTTCGCGGTAATTTAAATCTTGCGGCCGTGAAATTCCGGTATGGCTGTACGGGAGCGAACTTTGATTATCTTGCAAGGGCGCCGTTGTGGGAGATGGGACTGGATTACAGGCACGGGACCGGCCACGGGGTCGGATATCTGCTCAATGTGCACGAGGGTCCGAACGCCTTTCGTCTAAAGGAGGCGAACGATAAGGTCGGCACGGTGTTTGAGGAGGGGATGATTACCTCCAATGAACCGGGGGTTTATCTTGAAGGGGAATTTGGCATTCGCCTGGAGAATCTCCTGCTTTGCAAAAGAGGGAAAAAGACCGAATACGGACAGTTTATGGAATTCAGGACGTTGACGCTGGTTCCGTTTGACCGCGCGTCTATTTTGCCGGAGAAAATGAGCGACAGGGAGCTTGCGCTTTTAAACGCGTACCACAGGCGCGT
Source organism: uncultured Roseburia sp. (assembly GCA_947383215.1). Taxonomy (GTDB): domain Bacteria; phylum Bacillota; class Clostridia; order Lachnospirales; family Lachnospiraceae; genus Roseburia_C. The sequence goes on along the minus strand of CANDCP010000001.1, from coordinate 133,931 downwards.
CTATGAGACGATTTCTCCGTATCTTGAAGCGGAAGAGAGAGAATGGCTGCTAAAAGAAACCGCTTACCTTCAAAAAACAACCGCTTAGCTAAAATTTATTTACAATCTGTTTTGAATCCGCAATAATAGAGATGCCGGAGGGAAAGCGGATGAGGATACACGTCGAAATTGATCAGACATTGGAGAGTGACGAAGTCATTATCCGGTGCAGACAATGGAATGATACTATTGCGGAGATTGAAAAAGCGATAACGGAAAACGCAGGGGTGAAAAGTCCGCTTGTGTTTTATAAGGGAGATGTGGAGTATTATTTCCCTCTGAGGGAAGTGCTCTTTTTTGAGACGGACACGAATGGGATCAGCGCGCATACCAGGAATGATATTTACAGGATAAAATACCGTCTCTATGAACTCGAGGAGCGCCTTCCCGGATATTTTATAAGGATATCCAAATCCGCAATCTTAAACACAAAAAAGATTTTTGCGATAGACCGGAATCTATCGTCTGCCAGCGTCGTATCCTTTCAGGGGACGCATAAGCAGGTCTATGTGTCGAGGCGCTATTATAAACCATTAAAAGACAGATTGGAAGAGAGAGGTTAAGGAATGAAGAGAAACGGAGAAAAGATATTCTGGGGATTGTTTTTTGTTCTTGGCGCGGTGTTTATTTTGGTTGGCAGGCTTGGATATCTGCAGGGGGTCGGCGTGCTTACGCTTTTGCTTGCAGTGCTGCTTGCGGCGTGTTTTATCAAAAGCCTGATTCACATGGAATATACGGGGATTTTCTTTTCGCTGGCATTTTTTGCGATTTTGTTTGACGAGGAGTTGGGGATCACGGCATTGACCCCGGGCCCTGTTTTGCTTGCGGCGCTGTTTGGCAGCATTGGGTTTCATATTTTATTTCACGGCAGACGCCGTCGTCTGTGCGCATATTCGAAGCGCGATCCGTTTGCCGGCGGGGACTGTAAGACGGTAGATGTGGAGGATGAGAGCCGTATTTGTTACGGAACAAGCTTTGGCTCAAGTATCAAATACGTTAATACCGACGATTTCAGACAGGCGGATCTGGCGTGCAGTTTCGGCGCGATGAAGGTATATTTTGATAACGCGATAATTCAGAGCGGGAGCGCGACGGTGGATCTCCATGTATCCTTTGCGGGGATGGAGCTTTACGTTCCGAAGGAATGGCAGGTTGTGAACCATGCCTCGGCGACCTTTGGAGCCGTGGATGAGAAAAACCGCTCCAAGACGACGGGAGCGCCGGTGTTAATGCTGACCGGAAGCGTAAGCTTTGGCGGCGTAGAGATTATTTATATCTAAAAGGGGGCTGAAATATGACGGCAGAGAATTTGTGTGTGATGTTGACGGATATGTTAAAGGAGACAAAGCAGGGGCATTTGAAATGGCGTCTTGAGACGGCGACATCCGAGTACCGTGATGAAAACGAAAAACCGACGGTAGAGGCGGACGGAAAAATCTGGACCGTAGACGAATGTTATGTAGCGTATTCCTGTGAGTTCCGCAGCAATGAGTTTTCGATGATAACGTATGAAAATATAGAGAAATCGGGCGAGGCGGTGAGAAGTATCAATATGGTATTTCTTCCGCCGTTAGGCGTGCGGATTTTTCATCTCGGAGAGTTGTCCCCATATGCGGTTGAAGCTTCGGCGGCGCTGATCGATAAAGTGCACGCGCTGTGGGATACCCTGCTTGGAATGTACCGGGACGGCTCAAAGAATATTGCAATCACCGCCAGAGAGATTGCGGTATCAGAGGTGAACGCGGGAGAAGAGGAAAAACAGAAAGAATAAAATCAGATGAGGTTATCGGAGAAACGTATTTTAAAAAAGCTGCGGCGGCTGTCTGCCGTAGCGCTGTTTGCGGCGGGGGCTTTTGTCTGCGCCGGTGAAATTGACGCGGAGCAAATCGTTTCGGGCGTCATTGCGGATGAGATCGAGGTGCCTTCCATCCATTCGGAGATAGACGCCGCGCAGGCAGACGTGACAAGTTCCGGGGGGATGGACGTGAGGAAGGTCCGGCGCGGGATAAAAAGTGAAACGCCATTAGACGGGAGCGGGCTGCCGTCTAATTTTGATGCGAGGGAAGCCGGATTTGTGACGCCGGTGAAGGAGCAGAATGACAACACCTGCTGGACATACAGCGCGGTAAGCGTGGCGGAATCGGATCTGCTTGCAAGGAATGTCGCGGTTGGAGGCGGAGCGCAGATAGACGGCAGTCTTGATTTATCCGAAGATCATTTGGCATATTTTTTCTATCACACCCCGCAGGATGAGATGGGAAACACCGAGGGGGACAAAAATATTGCGCTGACGGATTATCTGCTCGCAGGAGGGAACCATATATTCACAACGTTTGGACTTGCGAACTGGGTGGGACTTGCGGGGGAGGGAGTCAAAGCGGATTGGGAGAGGGAGGATTTGAATTTTTCGGATTTCCCGAATGACGTCCATCTGCAAAACGCGTATTGGATTAATTTATGTGAGGATTCCGACGAGGTAAAGCGCATGATATTGGAGCACGGCTCGGCTGCCATATCCATATATTACTCCGGCGCCTATCTGAATCAGGCGTCGTATTATAATCCGGGCGTTACGCTGGTCAACCATGCGGTGGCTGTTGTGGGATGGGACGATAATTACGGCAGAGAAAACTTTGGGAGAACGCCAAAGGGAGACGGCGCCTGGCTGGTAAAGAACAGCTTTGGAACTACGTTTGGGGACGGAGGGTATTTCTGGATATCCTACGAGGATGCGGCGCTCAAAAGCAGCAGCGCCAAGGCCTTTGTGTTCGCGTTTGAAGACGCCGGAAACTATGATCACATTTATCAATATGACGGGAGCGCAGGCGCGTATATGGATGGTGAAACTAAGGATACCGGGAGCAGGGTGAAAAGCCGGGATGCGATCGCAAACGTGTTTACGGTTCCCTCCGGCATCAAAACGCGTTATCAGACGCTCGAGGCGGTTTCATTTGCTCTTTTTGACGTCAATGTGGATTACAGTATACAGATCTACAAAAATCCTGTGGACAGCTCAAACCCCTCGGACGGCGTTCCGCTTTTGGCCGGGCCGGCGGAGGGGCGGACCTCTTATGTCGGGTATTATACGGTGCCGCTGCCGGAGAAGCTGCTGCTTACGGCCGGCGATACGTTTAGCGTCGTTATTCAGCTCTCCAAAGAAAGCGGGCAGGAGATCAGTTTCTTTGTGGATAAGACGTACACGAACGGAAACTGGATATCCTTTGTAAATCAGATTTCGGCCGGGGAGAGTTTTATGTCAGAGGACGGCGTTTGGCGGGATCTGGCGGAGGACGGCGTGACCGCGCGTGTAAAGGCGTTTACGAGTGATTATGTGCTGCCGGCGGAACACGTATCGCTCTCGCAAAACGCGCTTGAGATAGACGTCGGGGAGAGCGTACAGCTTACGGCGTCTGTGCTGCCGGAGGGGACGTCGTACACGCAAATCCTGTGGAACTCTTCTGACGCTTCGGCGGTGGAGGTGAGCGAAGAGGGAGTTGTGAGGGGGATAAGGGCCGGGAACGCGGTTATTATGGCAAAGTGCGCGGCGGCCCCCGATGTTTTCGATACGTGTACCGTGAAGGTGGTCCGCAGAAAAAAAAGCGGGGCAAAACCGAATGAGAGCACGGAGCATGGGAGCGAGAGCGATTCGGAGACGGAGGAAGAAACGTTAAATGAGCAGCCGCAGCTTGGCAGACAGCCGGATAAGGCGGAAATAAAAACGGATAGCGAGAAGACCGTGCGGGCGAGCCAGAAGCCGCTGACGGGAGATGAGAGTAACCCCGAGGCCTGGATATTAATTGTGATGTTTGCGATGCTGATTGCGGCCGGAACGGGAAAGAAAATAAAATATTAAGCGGCAACGACAAGGGCACCATCAAGAATTTATATTCATTGATGATGCCCTTTAAACTATGCTGTCCATGGGACTGTACCTTCCTTTTTATAAGTTTTCATCTTCGGCTCGTGAACTCTGCTTCTCGATTGTATGTCTTCCGAATGAGTTCTCTTGGATTGGAACCATATATTAGGTACTTGGCTGATTCTCCATCCCTTTTCCTTTGTCTTCTGCCTCATGGTTTCATTTTTCGATTCTGAATTCCCGAACTGAATCTGAATAGATTCTTTGTTCTTTTCGGATATCTGCACATCTTTGAGTGCTTATATTACTTTACCGACCCTCTTAAGATGATATAATATCATCTCTGTTGAATTATCTGCACAATGGACTGTACCTTCCTTTTCTTGAGATATCCCTGTGTCCTGCGGATGACGCCTGTTCATACATCCTTTCATCAAGACAACCGTTTTTCCTTTTTCATTCATCTGAATGAGTAATTAAGTTTCTGGTGGACCGTACCTCTCTTTCTTAGATTATGATGTTAGGTTTACGTTTTCGGTGGAATCACCCTCTTTTCTTTTTTATTTTGTTCTTGCTTTCTTTTGATGATTTGATTATATCTGACATGAGACAAAAAGTCAAGCATAAAATTAGAAAAAAATAAAAAAGTTTTTAAAATCACAAACTAAAATACATAAACAATATAAATATTCAGAAAAATACAAATAATTTGAGAAAATCACAAAATAAGAGGAGCCTACTGTGTGTTTTTAAGCGCGGCCTGGCAGGCTCTTGCAAGCTGATCGCCGCAGGAGGTTGGACGTCCGTTGCAGGAAATGCCGCCCAGCTTTTCGATAACCTCCGTCACGGGCAGACCCTCTACAAGCCTGGAGACGGCCTGAAGGTTGCCGTTACAGCCGCCTGTAAAGGAGACCTTTTTCAGGATGTCGTTTTCAATTTCAAAATCAATTCGGGTGGAACAGGTTCCGGAGGTTTTGTAAGAATATGTCATGGTTCATTCTCCCTTTCTTTTCATTGTAGTATTGTCAGTATATCACATAGGACGGCGTTTGCAAGCGGGCATTTGGCATTCGAATCCTAATTAATAAAAAGTTCATAATTCGTTTACGAGATTGTGTATTGTTTCACGGACATGTTAGTGGTACAATATGGGGTGTGCGTAGTTCGGCGGCATCATAGAACCGGGCAAAAAAAGGAATAGGAGTATCATATGAAGGCAATAGAAAGAATCTTTGGAACCCATAGCGAACGTGAGCTGAAGCGGGTATATCCAATCGTGGACAAGATCGAGTCTTATCGCTCGGCGATGATGGAGCTGAAAGATGATCAGCTGAAAGATAAGACGAGAGAATTTAAGAAAAGGCTGGACGAGGGAGAGACGTTGGACGATATCCTTCCGGAGGCGTATGCGACGGTTCGCGAGGCGGCAAGGCGCGTGCTCGGCATGGAGCATTACCGCGTACAGCTGATTGGCGGTGTGATTCTTCACCAGGGGCGTATTGCTGAGATGAAGACAGGCGAAGGAAAGACATTGGTGTCCACGCTTCCCGCTTATCTGAATGCGCTTGAGGAGAAGGGCGTGCATATTGTAACGGTTAATGATTATCTTGCGAAGCGTGATGCCGAGTGGATGGGGCAGGTTCACCAGTTTTTGGGTCTGACTGTCGGGGTTATCCTAAACAGCATGGATAACGAAGAGCGCCAGGCGGCGTACGCCTGTGATATTACCTATGTGACGAACAATGAGCTTGGATTTGATTACCTGAGAGATAACATGGTAATCTATAAAGAGCAGCTGGTGCAGAGAGGGCTGCGCTATGCGATTATAGATGAGGTAGACTCCGTATTGATCGATGAGGCGAGAACGCCTCTGATTATTTCCGGACAGAGCGGCAAATCCACGCGTCTCTACGAGGCGTGCGATATTCTGGCTCGTCAGATGGTCCGGGGCGAGGATGTAAAAGAGTATACAAAGATGGACGCCATCATGGGAGTTGAGGTGGAGGAGAACGGCGATTTCATTGTAAATGAGAAAGATAAGGTCGTGAACCTGACGCAGGACGGCGTGCATAAGGTGGAGCAGTTTTTCCATATTGAAAATCTTGCGGATGCGGAAAATCTGGAGATTCAGCACAATATTATTCTTGCGCTCCGGGCGCATAACCTGATGTTCCGGGATCAGGATTACGTTGTAAAGGACGACGAGGTTCTGATTGTAGATGAGTTTACCGGACGTATCATGCCGGGACGCCGCTATTCCGACGGATTGCACCAGGCGATTGAGGCGAAGGAGCACGTGAAGGTGAAGCGCGAGAGCAAGACGCTCGCGACGATTACGTTCCAGAATTTTTTCAATAAATATGAGAAGAAAGCGGGTATGACCGGTACGGCGCTGACAGAGGAGAAGGAGTTCCGCGATATATACGGAATGGACGTTATCGAGATTCCTACGAACCGCCCGGTTGTGCGCCAGGACCACCATGACGCGGTATATAAGACGAAGAAGGAGAAATTTAAAGCCGTTGCGGACGCTGTGGAGGAAGCGCACGCAAAGGGGCAGCCGGTGCTGGTAGGTACGATTACGATTGAGACTTCCGAGCTTGTCAGCAAGCTTTTGAATAAGCGCGGAATCCCGCACAAGGTTTTAAATGCCAAGTTTCATGAGCTCGAGGCCGAGATTGTAGCTCAGGCCGGTATTCACGGATCTGTGACGATTGCGACCAATATGGCCGGCCGTGGTACGGATATCAAGCTCGACGACGAGGCCAAGGAGGCCGGCGGCCTTAAGATTATCGGCACGGAGCGTCACGAGTCGAGGCGTATTGATAATCAGCTGCGCGGACGTTCCGGACGTCAGGGAGATCCGGGAGAGTCTCAGTTCTATATTTCCTTAGAGGACGATTTGATGCGCCTGTTCGGCTCCGAGAAGCTTTTGAATATGTTTAATGCGCTCGGCATTCCGGAAGGGGAGCAGATTCAGCATAAGATGCTTTCCGACGCGATTGAGAAGGCGCAGAAGAAGATCGAGGCCAACAACTTTGGGATTCGTAAAAATTTGTTGGAATATGATCAGGTCATGAACGATCAGCGTGAGATTATCTATGCGGAGCGGCTGCGCGTTTTGAACGGCGAGAGTATGCGCGACGTGATCTATAAGATGATTACCGACCGTGTGGAGAATACGGTGGATACGTGTGTGTCGCAGGATCTGCCGCAGGAAGAGTGGGATTTAAAAGAGCTGAATCAGCTGCTGCTTCCGACAATTCCTCTGGAGCCGTTGACGAAGGAAAAGATCGAGCCGCTTAGAAACAACAAGGAGTTAAAGCACAGTCTAAAAGAACAGGCTGTGAAGCTGTATGAGGAGAAGGAAGCGGAGTTTCCGGAGCCGGAGGCTGTCAGGGAGCTGGAGCGTGTCATTCTCCTGAAGGTAATTGACAGAAAGTGGATGGATCATATTGACGATATGGACCAGCTTCGCCAGGGAATCGGTCTTCAGGCATACGGACAGAGAGATCCGCTTGTAGAGTATAAGATGAGCGGGTTTGATATGTTTGACGCTATGATCACTTCCATACAGGAGGATACGGTGCGTCTTTTGTTCCATGTCCGTGTGGAGCAGAAGGTTGAGAGAGAAGAGGTTGCAAAGGTAACCGGAACCAATAAGGATGAGAGCGCAGCAAATGCGCCAAAAAAACGCGAAAGCGCGAAGATTTATCCGAATGATCCGTGCCCTTGCGGAAGCGGGAAAAAATATAAGCAGTGTTGCGGAAGAAAATAAAAATAACGGACACCAGTCATGCTTTGGCTGGTGTTCGGAGTTTGTAGAAAAATACATGAATTTCATATAATTGGGGCATAAAAAAGTAGAGGGCTTTTGGAAAGGAGAAAGATAAGATTATGCATTGTGTACGAAAAGTGACAGAGGACATTTTCTGGGTAGGAGGAAACGACAGAAGACTTGCTTTGTTTGAGAATATTTTTCCGATTGCAAGAGGCGTTTCTTATAATTCCTATCTTTTGCTGGATGAGAAGACGGTGCTTTGCGATACGGCGGACCGCGCGGTTGGCGATCAGTTTTTTGAAAACGTGGAGCACGTTCTGGCGGGGCGCGAGCTTGATTATCTTGTGGTAAACCATATGGAGCCGGATCATTGCGCGCTGATCGGGGAATTGCTCAGACGGCGGCCGAATGTGAAAATTGTCGGGAACGCAAAAACGTTTCAGATGATGGGACAGTTTTTTGATTTCGACCTGGAGGGAAAAACGGTTGTCGTCAAGGAGGGCGATACGCTCGAATGCGGGAGGCATACGCTTCATTTTGTGATGGCGCCTATGGTACACTGGCCGGAGACAATGATGACTTATGACGATGCGGACAAAATCTTGTTTTCGGCGGACGGCTTCGGCTCTTTCGGCGCGCTTCCGGGAAATATCTTTAATGATGAGCTGGATTTTGACGGAGAGTGGCTTGCCGACGCGAGACGGTATTATACAAATATTGTCGGAAAGTACGGCCCGTCCGTGCAGGCGGTCTTAAAAAAGGCTGCGGGCCTTGAAATTGAGATGATCTGTCCGCTTCACGGTCCCGTCTGGCGCAGCGATCTGCCGTATATTTTGGACAAGTATCATAAATGGAGCAGCTATGAGCCGGAGGATAAAGCGGTTGTCATTATGTATGCCTCCATGTACGGCAACACGGAGAACGCGGCAAATGTGCTCGCCGGAAAGCTTGCCGACGCCGGGGTTCGCAAGATAGCGGTATATGATATTTCCAATACGCATGTTTCGGAGCTGATCGCGGAGATATTCCGCTGCAGCCATCTTGTGCTGGCGTCGCCGACTTACAATGGCGGGCTGTATCCGATTATGGAGAACCTTTTAAACGATATGAAAGCGCTGAACGTGCAAAAGCGAACGGTCGCATTTTTAGAGAATGGAACGTGGGCGCCGACATCGGTAAAACAGATGCAGGCGAAGATAGAGGAGTTGAAGGATATGGAAATTCTTGGATCTCCGGTGACCGTTAAATCTGCTTTAAAGAAAAGTCAGGAAGAAAATTTGGACGCGCTGTGCGGTGAGATTGTTGATTCTATGAGATAAAAGATGGATGGAGTGGGATTCATATGAGACAGTTTTGTGGTATAAGCCAAAGCGGCAATTTGGCGGAGGCGGTTTCCGGACTAAAAAATCCGCAGTTTATCATGCTGCTATCGAACGACGTGCAGTTTGAAGCGCATGTAAAGAGACTGGAGAAGCTTTTCCCTAACGTTGCGAGTATCGGCTGTATCGGGATGAGCTATGACGTTGGGATAGCGGAAAACGGCGTCGGGGTGATTGCGTTCTTAGACGGCGTCAGCGCGGCGGCAAATGTATTGGAACAGGTATCCACCATGCCGGTAAAGTATATCAGCCGGCTTGAGAAGGATATGGAACAGGTAGGCGGATCGCAGCAGGATACGGTATGTATAGATTTTTGCGCGGGAAACGACGCCTGCGTTTTGACTACGATTAATACCGTGCTCAAGCGCCGCGGTATTTCGCTTGTCGGCGGGACCGGCGATGCGGGAAGGGTTTCTGTGAACGGCAAAGTATATCGGGACGCGGTTGCCTATGCGCTGGTTCGCAATCATAACGGAAGAGTCAAGACGTATAAAGAGAATATTTATCATCCGCTCGGAGATTACCGGTTTATTGCGTCAAATACCGACAGGGCGAAATACATAATCGGTTCGTTAAACGGAAAACCGGCGAAGCAGGTATATCAAGAGATTCTTCATGTGACGGATCAGCAGATACTGACGCAGACATTTCAAAATCCGTTCGGCAAAATCAACGGCGACGATATCTGTATTATTTCGATCAAAGAGGTTGCGGGCAACGCGCTTGCGTGTTTTCGCCAGGTCAATGATTCCGACGTCTTGATTTTGCTGGAGCTTGGCGATTACAGGGCCATTGCAAGGAAGACGATTCAGGATATCTGCCGGGATTTCCCGACGCGCTCGGCTGTTTTTTCGGTAAACTGCCTGTTTCGGTATAAATTGTTTTGCGAGCAAGGCTATATGGAAGAATATTTGCAGGAGATGGCGGCGCTTGGCAGCCATGCGGGCCTGGTCGGATATGGAGAGCATTATAATAATCGTTTTGTAAACCAGTCGATGACTTGTGTGGTTTTTGAGTAAGGGAGGTATAAAATGTTGTTTTCAAAAAAAGATCGGCAGAAATCCCCTCGGGCGCGGCATGGCGAAGAAAATCTTTATCCGGTTCTGCATGTGGCGGACAGCTTGAAGGAGTATCAAAAGGAGCTGGCCGGCAAAGAGGTAGAGTCGCTTGGGGAATTGAGCATGGTCGGCAGTTCCTTTTCGGGGGTCATGGAAAAAGCGGATCATTTTCATGCGCAGCTTCAGGAATTTGAGGAGTCTTTTTCGAACATCAACCAGGCCGCGGGAGAGTTTGCACAGGTAAGGGGAGCGATTACACAGACGGTATCGGAGACGCAGAATCGAATGGAAGATTTGAAGGATACGTCTGTGCTGGTGGAACGATCTTACGGCGATATGGAGCGCACTTTCGGTCAGCTGCAGGATGCAGTAAAAGGGATTCAGCATTGTATGGGGAAAATTGTTTCTATCGTCGATCAGACGAATATTCTTGCGATTAACGCGTCCATTGAGGCGGCGCATGCCGGCGCGGAAGGCAAAGGGTTCGCGGTAGTCGCGACAAAGGTAAGGGAGCTGGCGGGAGAGATAAAGGAGCTTGCAAATGAGGTGGATACCGGCGTCCACGATGTAAAATGCGGCGCGGACCAGCTCAATAACAGTATCCAGGCATCCCAGCAGGCCCTTGGCCAAAATATTGAAACCGTCAATCATACTTTTGAGTCTTTCAACAAGATTACAAAGACCGCCGAGGGTGCGGCGTCCGTGCAGGCGCAGATCTCCGGCGTGATCGAGCAGTCCCGCAGGGAGCTGCAGGATATCTGTCAGTTTTTTGACGAAATTAAGCTTCAGTACCAGGAGGTAGTAAAACACATTGACCGTACGAGCAGTCTTGGCACGATGAAAAGCGCGATGTTTGAGGACATGGATAATATGTTGTCGCAGATTCCGCCTATTATCCAGGAACAGGATCAAAATAATTAGAGGTGCGGCGGGCAGGGGTCTGCCAGGCGCAGGGGGAGAATCCGGTTTTGCCGGATTCTTTGTTTTATCGGAGAAGAGATTTATGAAGCGTAAAATTTTGGTTGTGGATGACGAGGTGATGATCACCGAATTGCTTTTGGATCATTTGGGGGACGAGGGTTATGAGGTCTATATCGCAAACAGCGCCGCCCGCGCGCTGGAATTGCTGTCTGAAAATCCGGATTTGATTATTCTGGATATCAATATGCCGGAAACGGACGGCCTTGAATTTTGCAAAAATATACGGGAGCATGTATGGTGTCCGATTCTTTTTCTGACGGCAAGAATCAGCGAGCAGGATAAGATAAATGGCCTGCAGTATGGCGGAGACGATTACATCACTAAGCCGTTTAGCTTAAAAGAGCTTTCGGCAAGGGTTGCCGCCCATCTGCGCCGGGATGAGCGTTCCCGCGGGGGCGCGCCTGTGCTGACGTCGGGCGAGCTTTTGGTGAATCTTTCGCAGCGCCGCGTTTTTTACAGAGACAAAGAAATTGACGTCTCGAGAAGGGAGTTTGATCTGATCGAGTTTCTCCTGTCAAACGCGGGGCAGGTCTTTGACAGAGAGCGGATCTATGAGCGGATTTGGGGCTGCGACGCCGACGGAAACGCGGATGTGATTAAAGAGCATATTCGAAAGATCCGCGCAAAGCTTTGCGAGGCGGCCGGAGAGGAATATATTGAGACAGTCTGGGGTGTGGGATATAAATGGAAGCGTTGAAAAGGAAATGGGAAAATTTGCCGCTGCGGCGTTTTTTTGTGTTGACGGTATTGTTTGCCGCAGGTATCGTAGTTCTTTTATCCGCGCTGGTGATCGGCGTGTGCGGCGCTTTCCGGCATTGGCTTCTGCCAGATCCGAACGCGGTATATCTTACGATGGAAGAGACTTTGGAGAACGGAGAGGTCCTTGAGGGGACGTATTTGTTAAATTTTGGGGACGATTTGTCGCAGCTGCCGTCTTTACGTATCGAGTATGACGGCACAGCGGTTTCCGACGAAGTGGCGCAGACGAGATATTCCATCCAAAAAATTGAGAGCAGCGTAGACTCGCTTACGCCGAAGAGGAGGCTTGCCTATGAGGCCTGCGGCGTCGTTATGTTTGCCGCGCCTGCGATATTGGCTTTTGTTGCGATTGTTTTTTGCAGTATGTTTTTTTACCGGCGCAAGTTAAAAAAACCGTTTGAGCTGTTGGCGGACGCGACAGGGCAGATTGCGGATCAAAATCTGGATTTTGAAATTGTTTACAACTGCCGCGACGAAATGGGCGATTTGTGCAGATCCTTTGAGAATATGCGCTTGGCGCTCTATGAAAATAAAAAGGCCATGTGGAATATGGTGGAGGAGCGTAAGCTGATGCAGGCTTCGGTGGCGCACGATCTGCGAAACCCGATTGCGATTATCGAGGGATATACCGAGTATCTGGAAGCGAATCTTAAGGGCGGTGATATAAGCCCGGAAAAGCTGGGCCGTATTGTGAAAAACCTTGCTGTGGCGGCGAAAAGGATGGAGCAGTATACGGAGTCTGTCAGGCTTTTGAATCAGTCGGAAGAAATACAGCCGAGCCGAAAATCTATATCGGCCCGGAAGCTGACGGAGGGCATTGCGGAAGACTTGTCTCTGTTGGCAGAGAAAGATAAAATTGCGCTGCGCGTTACAAAAAATTTGCCGGATAAGGACATACTGATTGATTCCGTCCTGTTCTGCCGTGTTCTGGAAAATATTGTCGGCAATGCGCTGCGGTATGCGAAATCGGAGATATGTCTCGATTTTTCGCTGAAAAATGGGATGCTATCGGCTGTTGTGACCGACGACGGGGACGGTTTCTCCCCTGAAATCCTGAATAAAAAAGGCGAATCGCTGCCGGTTTCCGGTGAAAAGGGGCATATGGGAATCGGTCTTTCTGTCAGCCGGCTTTTTTGCCAGAAACACGGGGGAGGGCTCGAAGTGTCGAATACGTCCCGCGGCGCCTGCGTTAAAATATTTCTCTCGGTTTGACCGATTTTTGACTTTTATCCGTTAAGATCTTCTTGAAGAAAAACAAGGAGGTCTTTTTTTATGAAAAAAACAGTTGCTCTTTTTATGATATTGGCCGTTGGCTGTATGTCGCTTTGCGCGTGTGAAAACAACGTGAAAACGGACGGACAAAACGCTGAAGGCGAACAAAATACGCAAGATTGGCAGGATGTTTCTGAGGATAGCGGCGCTTTGGAGGGCGGGGATGTTTCGCGTGGCGGCGGCCTGCGGATTCTTTGCAGCCCTTACGGAGAGAGCGCCTGCGGCTCCGAAAACGGTTATTACTATCTGACCGGGGATATATCCGAATTGCGGGACGGAAATTACGGAATGCATCTTATGTATATGGATTATGCAGCCGGCCGCGAGATTTACCTTTGCAGTACGGCGGGATGTAAGCACGATTCCCCGGATTGCCCGGCGGTATTTCTGTATGACGATTTTCCGATGTCAACTACGAAGCTGTTTGTCTTTCAGGATAATCTGTATATTTTAAGCCGCGAGTATGATGACGACGGCACCATGTCGGCGGATCAGACTTATTTTGACGGGGGGAGCGGCAATGAGGTGGAAAGCCGGCCGGCCGTTTTGTACCGCGCGAATCTTGACGGTACCGGGCGCCGGGAGGCGTATGCGTTTGACGCCGGGCTGACGCTTGAAGATGTTGTGATTGGAGACGAACACGGGATTTATCTGATCACAAAAAAGCTTTCTGTCGACAAGGACAAAAGCGCGTCTTACACGACGTCTTCGGAACGCAAAATCGTGTATCTGAATCTTGACACGCTTGACATGAAAGAAATCTGTCCGATGACCTTTGACGATTCCGTCACATGGAAAGCGATTGGGTGTTATCAAAATTCTTTTGTGCTGAGCGGTACGGATTATGGCAGAGAGTTTTCGCGCGAGGAATACTGGGATGAAGATGCGTATAAGGAACTGTATCGCAATTCCGCTGAGGTTTACGCGCTTTTGGATCTGAGCGAAGGAACCTTAAAAGAAATCTGCAGACAGCAGAATCAATTTGAAAATTCGGCGTGGGTTCTTGACGAAAGTCTGTATTTGTCATCCACGGAAAATCAGAATATAGAGGCGGTCGATATGGGAACAGGGGAAAGAAAGACGCTGTGCTCCCTTAAGCAGAATTTGATAATGGACGCGGTTGGAGATACGCTGTTTTGCCGCGACTGGGCGCTCTCGGACGATCCGGCGTTTTACTTTGTCAATGTAAAAACCGGAGAAATCACGCGTTCTCCGCTTGTCATCCGGTGCAACGGCTGGTCGGTCGAATTTCGCGCGCAGACAGCGTCGGATATGCTGTTTATCTATGACTATGACGCGACGAAGGGCGAAGACGATTCGTATGAGATTCACCAATGTAAGTATGCACTCATTGCAAAGGAAGATTTATTTGCGGGGCGGGAAAATTATCGTGAAATTGAGATGATCGGACCGGGACAATAGGGAAGGAGAATTTCGGTTATGTTGACGTTAGAAAAGATTACAAAGAAGTACAAAGATAAGACGGCTCTCCGGGAGGTTTCCTTAGAGCTGGACTGCGGAATTTACGGCCTGCTCGGTCCGAACGGCGCGGGGAAATCGACGCTGATGAATATTATTACCGGAAATATCAGGCCGAACGGCGGCACGGTTTGCTGGGACGGCGAGGACATTTGCGCGTTGGGCGAGCGATTCCGCTGTCTGATCGGCTATGCGCCGCAGCAGCAGGGGCTTTACAACAGTTTTTCCGGCCGGCGGTTCCTCTCTTATATGGCGGCGCTCAAAGGGATGGACAGGAAAGAGGTGCGCGAGGAAATCGAGAGGGTTCTTGCCTATGTTAATATGCGGGAGGCGGCGGATCGGGCAATCGGCGGCTATTCCGGAGGAATGAAACAGAGGATTTTAATTGCGCAGGCGATTCTTGGAGATCCGAAGCTGATTGTGCTCGACGAGCCGACCGCGGGACTTGATCCGAAGGAGCGGGTACGCGTCAGGGAACAGATCAAAGCGCTGGCCGGGGATAAAATCATTCTCGTGTCTACGCATGTGGTTTCCGATATCGCGCCGATTGCAAAGGAAATTCTGCTGATTCGAGAGGGGAGTATAATTGACAGAGATACGGTGGAAAATCTTTGCCGAAAATACGGGGACAGCAAAGATTTGGAGGAAGTGTATATGCATATTTTCGGGGAGGAGGAAAGCTATGGCGCGTCTGATTCCGTTTGAATTGAGTAAGATATGGAGAAAGCGCAGTTTTGCCCTGTCAGTCTGCGTACTGCTTTCGCTCCATCTGTTTCTGATGTGGTACCATTCCCTGCCCGATGAGTGGACGCCGCCGCTTGTCGCCTATAAAGAATTGCAGGCGGAGCTGTCGGGTAAGAGCGAGGAAGAAAAGGGAAAACGGATTGCAAAGTATAAGGAAACGATAGACGGCGTCTGCCTGGTACAGGATATCCTCGCTATGCAGAGCTTTGAAAATGAGATGGGGAACGCGTTGGCAGAGCAGGAGATGCGCGATAATCCGGGCGTGTTTGAACGCTATTACGGGTTGTACGAGTCGGGCGGTTACCTGAAGTTTACGGATTCAATCGAGCAGGAAAGAGCGTTCGTCGACGAGATATACGAGGAGTGGCAAAAGGTTGCGGGGTACGGGGAGTATCTGCGCCTTGTGCAGGAAAATAAGAATACGCTCGGAGCGGTTTCTATTTTCGGCGGGCAGACCGGGGATACTTACAGCTCGCGCAATCTTGAAAAGAGCGCGGCCGATTACGAGCGTCTGTCCGATCGCCAGATACGCTTTGTCCCGTCAAAGGGACTTACCCTGGCGATGGAAAGCGTCTGGATCGATCTGTTTTTGTTTCTCGGCACAATGCTGTTCGTTGGAAGCCTGATTACGGAAGAAAAGGAAAAGCGGCTGTTTTTTATTACCCGAAGCACAAAGTACGGCATGGTTCACAGCATGGCGTCTAAGTTGGCGGCGCTGCTGATTCACTGCGTGCTTTTAACCGTTTTGTTTTATCTGGCAAGTCTTGTGTTTTTCGGTCAAAGTACGGGGGGGTTTGATTTGACCGCCGGTTTGCAGTCGGCGGCAGTCTATATGGAGAGCAGTCTTTCGGTCAGTATTCTGGGGTATCTTGTGCTTTCTGTGCTGACAAAGGCGTTTCTCTTATTTGGGATTGGCGCCTGGCTCACGGTTTTTTGCATTTTGTTCCGGATTGCGGCGCTGCCGTTTTTGGTCGGGGCGGGAATCGCGGGAGGGAGCGCGCTGCTGTATTATCTGATTCCTTCCGGCTCGGTGTTCGCCATTTTTCAATATATGAATCCTGTGGGATTGATGAAAACGGAAAATCTATATGGCGGATATCTGAATTTCAATTTGTTTGGCTATCCGGTGTCCCGCTTGCATTTATCCCTTTTGCTTATCCTGCTGATCGGTGCCGCCGGTGTTGGCGTCAGTCTTCCGTTATTCTGCCGGATGAAAAATTTTGAGCTGAGAAAGCTGCAGCTGCCGTTTTTTGTACCGTTTTGTCCGCATACAAATATCTTGCGGCATGAAGCGTATAAAATTCTGGTTACAAACCGCGCGGGTTTCCTTCTCCTTCTGTTTGCGGCGCTGCTTGCGTACAGAAGTCTGGACCGTACCTACGCGCCGTCAACGTTCGAACAGTATTATGGAGATCTTATGACAGAACTGGAAGGGGGAATTACCGAAGAAAAGGAGAAGCTTATTTTGTCTGAACAGGCCAGGTACGAGGAAGCGTTTAGGCAGATTGAGCGGATTGACGCGATGGCAGCTGCCGGAGATCTGAGCGATGACGCGGCCGATTCATTGAAAGCGCAGGCAAATTTGACGCTCGCTTTTTATCCGTCTTTTTGCCGGGTCAGGCAGCAATATGAACATATCAAAGCGTATGGGGGAAACTTTATCTACGATACCGGATACCGTTATCTGTTCGGTATTCTGGAGGATGCGTTTCCGGTTGACTTTTTAATTTTATCGGTTGGAATTATACTCGCCGCAAGCGGGGCGGCGCCTATGGAGTATCAGAGCGGTTCGCTCTTTTTGCTCTGCGCGACGAAGGCGGGGAGGCAAAAGATCCTGTTTCGCAAGGTTTTTGTTTGCGGGATTGCAGCGGCTATGCTTGCGCTGATACCGGTTTTATGCCGCGCGTACCGCATTTCTTCTGTTTATCCGATGCGTGTGTTTGGCGCGGATATCTGGAATGTTTATCCGATTACGGGATTTTTCGCTTCCGTACCGCTCGGATGGTTTCTTTTGGCTTTTGTACTCGCGCAGCTGTTAGCGGCCGTACTGACTGCGCTGTCTACAATGGCATTGTCGGTTTGGAGGAAGGATCAGGCGCAGACCATATTTTTTGCGCTGCTGATTCTGGTCGTTCCGATGGTTTTAAATTTGCTCGGCTTTGAGATTGCGAAATGGTTTTCTCTCTATCCGTTGTACGGATGGACGGGCATGGCGCCTGCATTGTAGGCGCCGCTTTTCTTTTTCGCTGAAGCTGTTTTTTGATATCTTGTTTATAGTTTTTTCCATTCGCAGAAGATAACGCAGTATGTGCTGCATCGCTTCTGCTTTCATTATATATAGATTAAGTTAATAATAAATATTGACACGTTATATTTTTGGGATTATACTAAAAACGCCTTGTATAGTGGCAGGGGAGAAGATTCGTTGTCAATATTTAAAAGAGCCCTTTCAGAGATAACAGGCGTCTTGGTTACAGATTTATTAACAAATATGGGGAGCAATAGGCGAAAATATATATTATTACATAGATATGTATATTGGGGGGGTGGTTTCATTTGATGAGTAAGATTTTGAAACGGACAAGAGTGAATGTTTTCGCATAGATGTGGAGGTGAAATAGTGAATTTTTTTGATTATATAAAAAATGACGCTTTTTTTAAACCGTTAACGCTGAAACACAGAAGAATATATTACGATTGCATTCAGATATTAATCGATAAAACGAAAGAATTGCCGGTATTGTACGAAGCAGATGCAAAGGATTGCATTACTGTTTATTTAAAGAATGCCGGAATAAATGAGACAAAGAAAAACTTGTCAGACTGCATGGACGCAAAGGAAGAGATAGAAGGTGAGGAGAGTGGCGCTGAGTTGCAATCCGCCGGAATTCTTTTGTTGTTTCGGGAATGCGGTTGGTTGCTTCCGCGTGAGATAGGCAGAAATGGCGAGTATGTCGTCAATCTTTCAATTGACTGCAGAAGATTTATGGATTTTCTTAGAAAGCTGACGGAAAAGAGCGGGGAAGGAATGATGTCGAATCGTATTTTCTCTATGTATGAAATTATAAAATCCGCATTCGAAGAAGACTCGGTGCGCAGAGAGAGACCTTATACGAATGTTCTTGTACCGCTAATTGACAATGAGACAGAATTGAAAAATGAGCTGGTAGAATTGAAAGACAGTATTTCGAGTATCATGAAAGCAGTGATTGTTTTTCAGGATATAAACAGTTTTGGACAATTTATAATGAAAGACGAAATGCTGGATCATTTTTTCAACGAATATTTTTTTGTAAAAAACAATGGCTTAATTCCCGCGCAGATCTCTTTTATAAAGGCGAAATTACGGATACTCAGACAGGAAGAAACGTGTGAGAAAATGATAAAAGAATGCGCGGAGAAGCTGCAATTGGATTATGAAGAGGCTAGGGAGCGCGTTGAGCGATATTTTGCGGAACTCCAATATTTTTTGAGCGTTGAGTATGAGGCTAATATGGAGCTTATAGACAATCGAATTAATAATTATTATAATCTTGCGAATACAAGAATTATGTTGATGGCAAGTAACGGAGTGAGACTGGAAGCGGCGATAAATGATTTTTTGAATACAGTGTCAAAGATGACAGAAGAGGAACAGAATGCCGCGATGGAAAAAGTTGCGGACTGTACGCGCATCACGAACCAGAAATACGTCGGGTACAAGTCTTTTGAAAAGAATAAACGTATAAAAAACGAGGGGGAAAATATTGGGCTCGTAACCGTAGAGTTGTCAGAAGAAGAAAAGCGGATGCAAACGGAAAGGCTGTTTAACAGTTCCCCGAATAGGTATTCTGTTGATCGGGTAAGCGCTTTTCTGGACGTACAACTGGGGAGCGAAAGTGAAATGAATATCAAAGAAAAACCGATTCAGACGAAAGAGGAAATCCTGATGTACGCGGCGGCGATGCTTTATGCTAAAAACGCAGAGTTTCCGTATGATGTTCAACTGTCGAAAGAAACCGTAAAAACAGAAATTGCGGATATTACGGATGTGACGGTCATTAAGAAATAGGGGGAGTTAATTTATGAATGATTTCAGTTTTATGAAAAGAATGAATGAAGAGGATGCATATTTGTTTAAAAAGTGTATCCGCAAGATGCTTGATACCACGTTTATTGTGGCGGATAAGGAAGAGAAATTATATGATTTCATATCGTCTGAATCGAATCAATACGATGTTAATACATATTTGGCGGCAATTGGATATAAAGTGGTTGTTGAAGAGAGAATGAAAGTCGCAATGCTGCAGCAGGCGGATGAAGACGTAGAAACAGTTGGATTAAAGAGAATAAATTTATATCGGTTCGATGCAAAGCAGGTAAAATTATTGATGGTACTGTGGCTTTTGTTTTTGGAGCGTATGGGGTATGCAGATCCGGTGCATATCACGGTTGGCGATATTATAGATAAATGCAAAATTTATCAAATTAACATGAAGCCGGCAGACTTTAAAGATTCGTATCGCATATTTAAAAGGTTCAGCCTGATAGATTACAGTGACGACATAACGACAGAGGAAGGAAAAGTCCGGTTATATCCGTCATTACAGTTTTGCATGGATATCGGGCAGTTGAAGCAGGTTATGGCGGAATATACGCCGGACGGAGAGGGCTTGGACACCGAGCAGGATGAATTCCTGAGAAGTGAGGATACAGATGAATAAAACTATTTTGCGGAATATACATTTGGTGAACTGGTATGGTTTTCAAAATAGGACAATCCCTGTTTCTGAAAATCTGACATTAATTTCGGGTGAAAATGAATGCGGAAAATCAACGATCTTAGATGCCGTTAAATATGCATATACCGGCGACACGCAGTTCAATAAGGCTACTAGCGGGTACAATACCGGCGTGGGAAAACGTAATTTAGTTTCCTATACGCGGTGTCTGGTGGATGCGAGCGCCGGAATATACGCAAGACCCGCCGATAAGATACCGGTAGTATATACGCACATTGCATTGGAGTATTTTGATCAGATAAATGAGAATCCGTTTGTGCTGGGCGTAATAATAGAAACAGCAGTTACGGATATCAGAGGTACGCATTGGTACGCTGTGGACGGGAAAACAATCGCGGATATCTCTTTTGTATATGAGGAAGATTCCATTATAAAACCTTATGACGCTTCCGGTTTTCAGAAGAAGTATGGGATACAGATGAAAACAAAAAAAGAGGGCATTATTTTATTTATGCAAATGATAGGTCTGAAACTGCCTTATCAGGAAGTTTCGAAATATCAGAGAAAACTAAGAAATATAATGGCATATAATCCCGCTGCAAAAATCCAGGAGTTTATAAAGGAATCTGTATTAGAAGAACATGATGTGAATTTTGATAAATTAAAAGAAGCGAAAAAGAATATTGAGCAGATAAATAGCAGTCTGGAACAGATAAATCAAGAGTTGCAAGATTTGGATTCGATATTGGCAGATTACGACGAGCATGACAAGAAAGCTTTGCAGCTGAAAATAGATGATATAAAGATTAAGTATAAGGATCTCGTGCAGTGCCAGAGGGAGATCGGGGAGGCGGAGGAATTTATCAGGCATAGCGGGATTACATGTGAAACCTTACGGAAGAGAATGGAAGAGCAAGATCAGGAAATTGAGGATATTGACAGAACTTATTCGGAGACAAGAAGAGCGCTTCTTGATTTGGATGTTTCGAAGGCGATAGAAGCGTCCAGGCAGCTGATGGATACCTATGAGAAGCAGTTGGCGAAATTGAATGACGAAAAAGAGAAACTGGAAATCTTTCAGCGGAAAATGCAAGAAATGACGATTCAATTATCAGAAATGGGGGTAACGGTACAGAATAATAATGTACTAGGAGGCCTGACGTCAAAAAGCGTTGAGGCGGCTGAAAAACAGAGATTTATCGATTTGCTGAAAGAAGCGGTGCAGGAGTGCCGCGATAAATTAATTGAGAAAAACGTTCTGCGAAAGAAAGAGTTGGAAATTGTACAGGATGAATGTGTGGAGCAAAATAATATTATTGAAAGCTGCAACAGAAACAGAATGGACGCTTCCGGTGTTCAGGCGCAGGTAGAACTTGTGAGAGAAATCAATCGCGAATTAAAAAAGTATGGTATGAACGAAGAAGCGCATATGGCTTATGAATATGTGATAGAGTTGAAGGATGAAAATTGGAGAAATGCAATAGAAGCTTTTTTGGGAATACATCGTTATGCAATTATAGTGTCGAGAGAAGCTTTTGATGTTGCGAATGCCGTGTTGGACAAGTCCAGGTATCAACACGTTGAATTGGTAAATACGAAGCGGTTAATGTCAAGGCCGATGGATTGTGAAAAGGATTCGGTATTTCATTATCTTACTATACAAAATGAGACCGCAGCAAATTATTTCAAATTTTGGTTAGGTAAGATTCATGCAGTAAATATTGAAAATGTGCCTGATTACGATAATGCGATGTCGCCGGAAGGAAAGCTGAGTCGCAATATGGCTGTGACCTATATGAATACAGGCAAAATCAGAAGTTATTGTTTAGGGAGCCGGGCGATAGAACTGAATAAGAGGGCGGCAGAAAGAAAGCTGCGTGAGCTGGAAAATAAAGAAAAGGAAATTCTTTTAGAGCAGAAAAGCTTGCAGGAGAAGGCAAACTATCTGCAGGCTGGTTTAATGTGCTTCAAAGACTTTAATTTGAATTGTCACAGGGAGTGGGCTGCCGTATCCGCTGATTTCAATAATGAAAGGGGACATTATAAAGAGTTACTGGAAGCGCAGAAGAATAATGTGGAATTTATGACGTTAAACGAGCGGGTATCTCTACTGGGACGGCAATTAAGTGTTAAGAAAGATGAGCGCGCTGAAAACATAAAGCAAAAGACGATTTTAGAGACGGCTATATCACAGAAAAAGAAATTGGTGAAAGAGTTTAAAGTAAAGGAAAATGCAAAACAGGCAGAGTTGGATGAGGAGAGAGTTACAGGAAATTCTGCGGTGGAAAAAGCCATAGAAGAATATGACCAATATCTGTCCGGGGAAAACCAGAATGGCGGTCTTATGGTTCGCGCGACAAAAGAGCGGGTAGATCGCAGAGTACGCCATCTGGAGGGAGATATTAACGGTAAGCAGCAAGCATATAATAATCGAAAGCAGGAAGTAGATAAATTACCGATTGGCTTGGAGTACGAGGCTGACTATCAGAGGAGAAGAGGGAAAATCTGGATCGATGATTTGCAAGGCATACAGCAAAAGCTGAGAGAACAGACAATAACATACGAGCGAATCTTTAAAAGGGAGTTTGTTCTTAATATCTATAATACGGCGAAAGATGCAAAAGATGATATTTCAGATATAAATAAAGAATTGCGCAAGCTCCGGTTCTATACAAAATATCAATTCGACGTTAAGATGTTGAATGATCATTCGGATTATGCAAAAATTTTGCGGTACGCAGAATATTTACAGGAGACAAACAATATGTCTGATGGGCAAATGACATTGACAAGCCTTATGGGTTACGAAAATGATGAGGTTGAGGCAAGGGAGAAGGAAATCCGCGATATTATCAACAAGATTATAGATCATAACGACATTGCGGAGATTAAGAAATTTGCAGACTATCGAAATTATATGAGTTATGAGATAATTATCAATAATGATGAAGTAAAAGACGGTAAGCTGTCGAAACAGGTGGGATATAACTCCGGCGCGGGAACGCAGATACCGTATACGCTTATACTTTCTGCCGCGCTGTCTATGCTGTACAATGTCAGAGTTAATTCCGTGCGATTGATTTTCATAGATGAGCCGTTTGAAAAAATGAGTGATCATAATATAAAATTGATGCTGGATTTCTTTAAAAATCAAAATTTTCAGGTTATATTTTGCGCTCCGCCGAATAAGCTGGAATCTATTGGCAGCGAATGTGGCGTAATCATTCCCGTGCTTAAGATTAGTAATGATAATATGCAGATCGGAGAGATTAAATTCCATGAGCGGTAAAGATTATAAAAAGGCAATTCTTGACGGATTACTAAAAAAATATAATAACCGATGTGCAAAGAATATTACTACGAATAGAAGGATTATATTAAAACCGTCAGAAGTGTATAAAGATTATACCAGAAACAATGCAGATATATCGGAGAAGCAGGGAATGAATGAAGCTGTGTCTGTATTAAAGGATATGGGGTTTGTGGCTGCGGATTATTTGAAGTTTAGCGACGATATAGAAAAGATATATCTTATAGAAGGACACTTAGACGCTTTATACGGCTATTTAAGGGATGAATATGGTTTCGTGCCTCAGAGTACGATTGCAAAACGGGTGCGCGAAATAGTAGAGACGTATATTGGCACAGGGGCAATTGTGCAGAAATATTGTGAAACTGTTCTTGCCCGGATCGAACATCCAAGATGCCTGCTTATTCCTAAAAGAGTGGAAGAAAATTTGAAAATGTTTCGTTTTTTGGAGAAAAACGGGGAAAACTTATATGTAAGAGAAGTTTCGATGTTGGTATATGGCGATTCGAAATGGTTTGAGAATAATAACTATGAGGAGGTATGTACATTTATAAGGACTGCAACCGGAAGAGTTAGACAGGAGGGGGAAAAGAATGATTCCATCTTAAGTCTCTTTTATGTTACGCCGGCAGAACAGGAAATACTTATAAAGGGTAATTGGAGAATTGAATGGGAACAATCTGTCCTGGACATATCAAAACTTCAAGGCGGTATAGCGATAACATCCGGCGATGTTCAAAGGATAAAAAATATCCGTGTGAATGCTGAAAATATAATGACAATTGAGAACAAGACATCATATCAGAGATTAAAAGACGGGGAGTTTGCAATGATGTATTTGGGCGGATTTGCCAGTCGACATCAGATAGAGTTTTTGAAAAAAGTTATTTCAGACAATCCTGATGTCAGATATCGTCATTTTGGAGATATCGATATTGGCGGATTTCTAATTCACAGGCATTTGTGCCGCGAAACAGGTAAAATGTTTGAGTTATATTGTATGGGAATACAGCAATTATGTGATAAGCGTTTTCATCATTGCCTGAGAGAATTGACGGATAATGATATGAGCAGGATGGAGTCATTAATGGAGGAAGATACGTATAGCGAAGCGCTAAAGTATATGCGGGAACAGAATGTGAAACTTGAGCAGGAAATTGTGAGTTATTATGTGGAGAGGAGCTTCGAGAGGAGAACCTGTTCTTAAAGAGGTATGAATAAGATGAAATATAAAAATACTCTTGGCTATTATGATGACCATGCGGATGAATTTTATAAAAGCACAGTAACGGTTGAATTTACCGCAATACAGGAACGTTTTTTAGCGAAGCTGGAAGCGGATTCCTATATACTTGACTTTGGCTGCGGATCCGGACGAGATACAAAGTATTTCCTGGAAAAAGGATATCGTGTAGATGCGATCGATGGTTCCAAAGAGTTGTGTAGGCTCGCCGGCGATTTTGTTGGAGCGGAAGTGAAAAATATGTTTTTTGAGGAGCTGTCAGAAGTGGACAAGTATGATGGTATCTGGGCCTGCTCTTCTATACTGCATTTGCCGATTGATGAATTAACGAATGTAATGAGAAAAATGGCAGTTGCCTTAAAGGAGAATGGAGTTATCTATACATCTTTCAAATATGGAACATTTACAGGTGAAAGAAATGGAAGATTTTTTACAGATATGACGGAGGAAGCTTTTGCGGATTTCCTGAGAAGAATAGACGGTTTGAACGTGGAAGAACAATGGGTAACTTCGGATGTACGACCGGGAAGAGGTGCAGAACAATGGCTCAATCTGATTTTGCGGAAAAGATAGAGGTTGACGGATTAGAAATAGAAGCTTCAGATGTTATGACTGGTGATAAAAATATAAATCGTTTTTTATATTATCAGCTAAAAATGAGTATGTTAAGAGCAAGCAAAATTGATATTATTGTTTCTTTTCTCATGGAATCCGGAGTTAGGATACTTTTAAATGATTTGAGGGAGGCATTAGACCGTGGTGTGCAAGTGAGAATTCTTACGGGAAATTATCTTGGTATTACGCAGCCATCCGCACTGTGTCTGATTAAAAAAGAGTTGGGAAACAGGGTGGATTTACGATTTTACAATGATAAAATACGTTCTTTTCATCCGAAGTCATATATATTTCATTATGAAAATATTGGAGAAATATATATCGGCTCTTCTAATGTTTCGAGGAGTGCGTTGACTTCCGGCATAGAGTGGAATTATCGTTTTAACAGTCTTGATGATAAGAGAAATTTTCATTTGTTTTATGCAACTTTTGTTGATTTGTTTGAAAAGCACTCTGTTGTGATTGATGACAAGGAACTGAACAGATACTCCAAGAACTGGCATAAGCCGGCTGTTTTAAAAGATTTGGCGAAATATGATAGTGCGGAAGAAGAGGCAGATGCTAAAGTTGAGATGTTATTTCAGCCAAGAGGAGTTCAGATAGAAGCGTTATATGCATTGGAGGATAGCAGGGCGGAAGGTGCGACGAAGGGACTTGTACAGGCAGCTACCGGGGTTGGAAAGACCTATCTGGCCGCATTTGATTCTGCTAAATATGAACATGTATTATTTGTGGCTCATAGGGAGGAAATATTAAAACAGGCGGCAATATCCTTTAAAAATGTAAGACGCTCGGATGATTATGGTTATTTTTTTGGAAAACAGAAAGATACAGATAAGTCTGTGATTTTTGCGTCTGTTGCAACGCTTGGTAGAAGTGAATATCTGACAGAGGATTTCTTTACACCGGATTATTTTGATTATCTGATAATTGATGAGTTTCATCATGCAGTAAATGATCAATATCAGAGGATTGTAAATTATTTTAGACCGCAGTTTTTGTTAGGGCTTACTGCCACACCGGAAAGAATGGATGGCAAAAATATCTATGAAATCTGCGATTATAATGTTCCTTATGAAATTTCTTTGAAAGAGGCTATCAATAAAGGCGCGTTAGTTCCATTTCATTATTATGGCATTTACGATGAAACAGACTACTCATCACTGCATCTTGTAAAAGGTCGTTATGACGAAAAAGAATTGAATGAAACATATCTGGGCAATGTGAAACGATATGATTTGATTTATAAGTATTATATGAAATATCGCCCGAAGAGGGCTCTTGGTTTTTGCTGTTCCAGACAGCATGCTGAGGAAACGGCAAAAGAGTTTTGTAAGAGAGGAATAGAGGCGGTTGCGGTATACAGTAATGCAGACGGAGCGTTTTCAGAAGATCGGGACAAGGCAATTGCCAAACTGAAAAGTCAAGAGATTAAGGTGATTTTTTCTGTTGATATGTTTAATGAAGGCGTAGATATTGCAGCTCTTGATATGGTTATGTTCCTAAGACCAACCGAGTCGCCGATTGTATTTCTACAGCAATTAGGACGTGGCCTTCGTATCAGCAAAGGCAAAGAGTATTTAAACGTTTTGGATTTTATCGGCAATTATGAAAAAGCAGGGAGAGCGCCCTCGCTTTTAAGCGGCGGAAAGGCTTCTGGAGAAAAGGCAATGCATGATTATAGTGGGATAGAATATCCGGATGATTGTATTGTAGATTTTGATATGCGGTTAATTGATTTATTCAATGAAATGGATAAGAAATCATTATCCGTAAAGGAACAGATTAAGCGGGAGTTTTACAGAGTAAAAGAATTACTGGATGGTAAAGTTCCGACTCGGATGGAACTGTTCACATACATGGATGACGATATTTATCAGTATTGCGTCAGACATTCCAGGGAAAATCCATTTCGAGAATATATGGAGTTTTTAAAACAAATGGACGAACTCTCTGCGGAGGAGGAAGAGGTATATTCAGGAATTGGCAGAGAATTTTTAACTTTGATTGAAACGACGGATATGCAAAAGGTATATAAAATGCCGATTCTATATAGTTTTTACAATGACGGCGATATTCGTCTGACAGTGAAAGATGAGGATGTGCTGATCGCGTGGAAAAAATTCTTTAACAATGGGGCAAACTGGAAGGATTTTGCGGCTGATATTTCTTATGCGGATTATAAAGCCATGACAGATAGACAACATTTGAGTAAGGCGAAAAGTATGCCAATTAAATTTTTAAAGGCGTCAGGTAAGGGATTCTTTATTGAAAAAGAAGGTTATGCGATTGCAATTAGGGAGGATTTGGAAGTTGTAATAAAAAATGTTGCATTTAAGAGACATATGAAAGATATTTTGGAATATCGCACAATGGAGTATTATCGTAGGAGATATGAAAGAGACTGCAAAAACGAGGCGTTTATGTAGGCGAAGGTTTTAATCGGAGCGGCCGGTAGACTATAAAAGGGAAAGGCGGTATAGATATGAAGAAGAAAACAAGAGAACAGGCAATTGAAGAATTATCACTTATGCTCATATATCTTACAAGATTTCAGGAGGATAATGAGTATTGCCGGTATTTAGAAAGCAGTTGGAAGGGGTATGATTTTGCCGCTTTAAATGAGATGGAGCAGAAGGGATTCCTGTTTCAGCCCCGAAAGAATAAATGCGTGTATTTATCGGAAGAGGGGAAGGAAAAAGCGAGACAATTGCTTGCGGAATACAATTTGTCTGACAAAGATATTTTAGAGAAGTTTGAATTTAGAAATATAGAACTTAGCGAAATAAAGCAGGCGGTTGAGATAGAACAGATTTGTTTTCCGCCGAATGAGGCATGTTCAAAGAAGAGTATGATAGAGAGAATCGAGGCAGCGCAGGAATATTTTTTAGTTGCAGTGGACAAGAAAACGGGAAAAGTAGCAGGATTTTTGAATGGGATTGCCACGGATGAATATTGTTTCAGGGATGAATTTTTTACGGATGTCAGACTGCATAATCCGCAGGGTACAAATATCATGCTGCTGGGGCTGGATGTATTGCCGGAGTATCAGAGGCAGGGACTTGGAAGAGAACTTGTGTTTGAGTATCTGCGAAGAGAGCGGGAGAAGGGCAGAAAAGAGGTTGTTCTCACCTGTCTGGAGTCAAAAGTGAAGATGTATAAGAAGTTCGGCTTTTCGGATCGCGGAATTGCGAATTCGACCTGGGGCGGTGAAGAGTGGCATGAAATGAGCTGTACATTAGGATGGCGATAGCGCGCCGGAACTTTTTATTTCAGCATGGCTGCAAAGCATAATTGCGGAGTAAAATGTGAATAGTTTTTTTCTATTCATTTGCATTGATTATAAGTATTTGATATACAGGGAGATCTGATTTATGATAATTCCAAAGATTAAGAGACGTAGAGGGAATGATCTTTTTTCCGGATTGGACGAAATCGAAAGAACATTTAAGGACGGGGGTAACGTGAAATGAAAGTGATTGAAAATCAGACGTTTGACATGGAAAGAGCGCTTTACGGGTGCAATGGTGTGACGGTCAGAAACTGTTTCTTTGACGGCCCTGCCGACGGGGAGAGCGCGTTTAAGGAAGGACGGGAAATAGAAACGGAACAATGCTTTTTTAATCTGCGCTATCCGTTCTGGCACGACCACGGACTGACAATCAGGGATTCAAAGATGACAGAACATTGCAGGGCGGCGATTTGGTATTCCGACCGCATTAAAATCACAGGTACGAAGATGCATGGGATTAAGGCGCTTCGGGAGTGCAGTAACGTTATCATTGAGAACTGTGATATCGTCTCCCCAGAGTTTGGCTGGTCGGTCAGAAATATTGAAATGCGCCGCAGTACGGCGCAGAGCGAGTATTTTATGATGCGTTCCGAAAACCTGCGTTTTGAGGACGTGCGGTTTACAGGTAAATATTCTTTTCAGTATATCCGTAACGCCGTGTTTGAGGACTGCGCCTTTGACACAAAGGATGCGTTTTGGCATTCCGAGAATGTAACGGTAAAAAACAGCGTTGTGAACGGAGAGTACCTGGCATGGTATTCCGAGGGGCTTACGCTGGAAAACTGTAAGATTATCGGCACGCAGCCGTTATGCTACTGTAAAAATCTGAAATTGATTAACTGTGAAATGATAGATACGGATCTTGCTTTTGAGAAATCCCAGGTGGAGGCAACCGTCACAACCAGGGTTGCCAGCATTAAGAATCCATTGTCCGGAAAAATCTTCGCGCCGGAAGTGGGGGAGGTTATCATGGATGATGAGAATGCCGAAGGGGAAGTCGTCATCGGCGGACGGGAGGATTTTCCGGTTCTCAAGCAGTGTGATTGCGCCTGATACCGCAGTCTGGTTTTTGAGATGGCGGGCTGAATTTCGATAGCGGTATTCGTGATGAAGGAATGCTGGATTTGGCGTTAAATAATCCGTTTCAATCGTTTGGTAATGATTAAAGTTGAGCATAGACAACAGTGTCAAACCCGAAAAGATACATGAGGGCGGCTTCTTTGGTTGTCATATAATCCATACCGCACTTACGAAGTAAATATAAAATAATTTGTACATAGTTCGTAGTTATCACAAAAAGTGCTTGCATTTATTTGTGATAACCTTAGAACTATGCTTTATCACCTTGCGGGCATCTGAAAACCTGCAAGGGCCTTATTCAGGTAATCGTTAAGCGGCTTCATAATGCGGAAAAGTTCAGTTGCCTTTGTGAGAAATGGTTCGGCGTCCTGCAGTTCTTCATCTTTGAGCGGATATTCCAGATACCAGCTCTTAAATTTTAAGTATTCTGCCTGCGGGTGTTCCTTATCATATCCGGCAGGGACATTTTTAAGCGCCGATCCTTGTACCGAAAAATATTTCTCAAATTCCGGATCATGGATGATATTTTCAAATTCTCTGCCGTTTTCGACAATATAGTCCCGAACCATTGCCGTTGCGTCTTTGAACATATCTGCAAACAGGCCGCTGCCTAAAAAGGACTGTCCGCCGGGTTTTATCATAAGATAATAGCCGACGGGAACCGGCAGCTTTCCCTTTGAAGAAATATGGGCACGGAACGCCGGATTATAAGGCGACTTATCGTGGCTGAATCTGGTATCCCTCGCCAGCTTAAAGGTAAGGCTTTTCGGTTCATGATGCAGCACGCTGCAATCAAATTCACCGATCCGAAGGATCAGCGCCCCGATCAATGCTTCAAATTCTGTGTTTGCCGCTTTGTTTTCTGCTTTATGTTCATGGTACCACTCCCGGTTATTGTTCTCTCGTAAATCCGAAAGGTAATTCATAATAAGCTGTGTATTCATTTTTTCGTTCCTCCTAATTGGTAGCGGCACGCGCCGCTTTGCGTCACCTGCCATTTCGTCGGAAGGCATTCCAGAAATGCTTCGCATTTGCCTTCCTCCTACGCATTCATGACAACGGAACAGGAGGTTCCGTCTAAGAATTTTTGGATAAATTCTTTCAGGCTTTCCGGCGACTGATAGGTTTTGCAAAAAGCAAATTCCTGTGAAAGATCATCAATGTTTTCCATAGCCTCTTTTACTTCGAGCACGGTGCTTTGGGGGATGGCAGAAGTGAAATACAGCTGCGCAGGACTGATCCTGTGATTTTTGATGGCATAATTGACCCTGTCCGCGCAGCGGCACGTTCCGTTTCCATACTCGCCGCAGTATTCCTTTAAGAAATCCGCCATTTTTGCACGGATTCTGGAAAGCCTCTGCCGGTAAGCTTCCGGGGTGACGCCCAGAATGTCGCCCGCAATCCTGCTATCTACCTTGAACATCGTCCCTAAGATAAAGATACATCTGCTTTCCGTATCAAGACACTGAAGTATGACGTTCGTGCAGGACAGTTTCAGTTCTTCTGCCAGAATAGTTTTCTCCACATTCTGCGTGAGATCGGGGACATCGTCGATGTTTCCGTTTTTAATATCATCCCCATAGAATTCGAAACTAAGGGGGAATTTTGCGAACATATGCTTCTGGTAATTTTTCAGATGGTTCGTCGCAATGCGAAATACCCAGGTGGAAAATGCGCTTTCCCCCTTAAAAGAGGACAGGTGCGTCATGATCTTTAACAGGATATCCTGCGTGGCGTCTTCTGCATCAGGGAAAGTGCCGAGCATACGCAGGGAAAGGTTAAACACTAGATCCTGTACGCCAAGAATGACGGTTTCCAGAGACTTTTTATCTCCGGCAGTCGCTTTTTCAATTAAATCCAATAGTTCTTCGTCCGTTATTTTTTTCATGGCCGTTTACCTCCTATATTTCATTAGACAACGGAAAGGCCGCCGTGTGACAGGAAAAATATAATTTTTTAAATACCTCAAGGGCGGATCTGGCTCTATTGTAATCGAGAATTTTTACGCTGCTGGTATAAAGCTTCTTCTGTTTGAAACTCGGATAGGTTGATGCATTCGTTTTTCAGAGTGTGAAAATTCTTTGATAAAAAAATACCCGGCATAACACCGGGTAGAAAAAATTTTTGTTTTTTCGGTTGTCTGCTTGACGGGCAGCGCGCCGATTTATAGCTTTTTTTGATTTTGTCCAGTTAAATTAGTATGCCTTTATGTTTGAATGTCCATAATAATATTTTCCATGGTGCCTATGCTTTTTCGCTTTTTTGCATCCCGGAACCGTACACTGGCTGTATACTTTTTTGCCGTTGAAATGTCCATAATAATATTTTTCACTGTGCTTATGTTTTTTCGCCTTAGTGCATCCGGACACGGTACATTGGCTGTATGTTTTGCAGATACTGGAATGTCCATAATAATGTTTTCCGTTGTGCTTATGTTTTTTCGTCTTAGTGCATCCGGACACAGTACATTGACTGTATACATTTTTTCCGTTGAAATGTCCGCAATAATACGCTCCATTGTGGCCGTGCGTTCCGTTTTTTTTGCAATTTGATACAGTACACTGGCTATAAGTCACACAAGAACCGGAATGGCCGTTATAACAATTTTCCCCATGCGTATGCTGCCCGATCTCATTGCAGCCAATTTCACTGCAAGGACCATATACCTGAGAATTATTGTGATGCGCCCCGCCTTCATGACCGTGCCCATGAGCCAAAGCTGCTGTAGAATTCAGCGCAACAGTAACTGCAGTGACTAAAATGAGAACTGTTTTCATAACGTTTCTTTTCATTATTATTTCCTCCATTCTACGTATTTTTTGGTTCTATTGTTTTCAATATAGCATAGATACATGTGCAATTCAAGTAAGTTTCGATTAAATGAGGCGCCGTTGAGGAGGACTCAGAAGAAGTGTCTTTGAATTGAATAGTTATTTAGATTGAGTTTGTGGAGATGCAGCAGAACGTTTGTTTTGTGAGATGCGAACACATCAAAACTTTATTCTTGCTTCTGTTATAAGAGATTATGGGGAAGGGTTATATTCATTTTTTCAGTATGTCATATTGCTTGATGTTCCACGGGATATTAGATTGCAACGAGTGAAAGAGCGTTCTTTTCAGAAGTTTGGTCGTAGAATGTTAATAGGAGGGGATTTGTTTTATATGGCAGGTAGTCCATAAGATTACCTATCATATGTATATAATGTGTATTTGAATTGGGTAGAGCATAAAACAGAAAAATATCAATTACCAACTCAAAGATTTGATTGATTTAGCCTGTAAATGACTTTTAGCGTTAATTAACTTTTGGATTTCTTAAATATTAGTATATTGATCTTTTGGGCATTTATAGTTATAATTTGTTTATGGCAACATTTTGGTAACAGAAAATCAGTAAGCCTAAATATAGTACATAATTGAAGTATAAACTTGGCGATTAGATATATGAAATTAAACAAAATAGATTATGAGATAAACTGAATTTGCCGAGTTCGAGTGATGAAAAGTTTATTACAGATTATTTTATATGGCGGACAGTCTTTCCAGTTGTCTGCTGTATTTATATTTGGTGGAATATATTTGAAGTCAATCTGAATTATGTTGCCAGAGTAATATATCGTGAAAATGATATTTTGATAGTATGTTTTGTATTAAGAATTTAGAATACTAATGTAAATGGGAATAGACCTAAGATGTATTATTAGGCATTAAAATAAGAGATATGGAGGAAATGACAATGATCAAAAGTTTACGGCTTGTTAATTGGAAAAGCTATAATGATAGTATATTATATATTGATCCGCTTACTATCATTATAGGTACGAATTCTAGTGGCAAATCTAATGCGTTAGATGCTCTTGTTTTTTTAAGCAGAATTGCATCAGGACTAGAAGTTTATCAATCAATTAAAGGAGATCAGAATATTTCTC
This sequence comes from uncultured Roseburia sp., assembly GCA_947383215.1. Taxonomy (GTDB): domain Bacteria; phylum Bacillota; class Clostridia; order Lachnospirales; family Lachnospiraceae; genus Roseburia_C. The sequence continues at coordinate 100,390 of CANDCP010000001.1, read as the reverse complement.
CAATTCGTGGAGGGGTAGATTGGGTTTGTAGGCAAGGGACAAATCAATTCAAAATTGAAACAGAGATTGAATATGATGGTCAGGACTATAGTTATTCTATTACTGTTGAAGTCGATAAAGCAAAAGCGTTAATTACGGAAGAAAAGTTGATGCAAAATACGAAAAGAATGTTTTATACAAATATAAAAGACTCTCATTTGTTAAATATTCCGACATATTTTGCAACAGGAAATCAAGGAAAAGGACAGAATTTTGATTTAAATAGAAATACAGCAATTTTATATCAAGCAAAAAACTTACAGTTACGTAAAAAAGAAACGATAGGTGTTGTTATACGTATTTTGGAAGAACTGAGTGGAATTTTTGTACTTAATCCAATTCCGAACCATATGAGAGATTATTCTACAATTTCTGATAAATTACTTCCGGATGCATCAAATATTGCAGGTGTATTGGCTGCTATGGATGAGGCACAACAAAAGAAGATAGAGGGCAAATTGACTTTATATCTGAAAGATATTCCTGAAAAGGACATTAAAGAAATATGGGTGGAAAGTGTTGGTAAGTTTAATACTGACGCAATGCTATACTGTAAAGAGTCTTGGGGGAACAATGGAGAGAACATTGTAGATGCGCGAGGTATGTCGGATGGAACTTTACGATTCCTTGCAATTGTTGTAACCATGTTGACAACAAAAATGAATAAGCTAGTTGTAATTGAAGAAGTGGACAATGGTTTACACCCTTCCAGATCGCAGATATTATTAGAAATGTTAAAAGATTTAGGTGCAGAAAGAAACATTGATGTTATTATCACAACACATAATCCCGCATTACTAAATGAGGCTGGGACGACAATGATACCATTTATTACGGTAGCTCATCGAACGCACGCTGGAGAAAGTGAATTAACATTATTGGAAGAAATTGATGAATTGCCTAAACTGATTGCATCAGGGAATATTGGTGATTTAACTAGTAATGGGAAAATCGAGAGTGCACTTGCTAAGGAGGGATAGGCGTGAAGGTACTTATTATTGATACAAACATATTATGTGTTTATTTAAAAGTTCCTTACATGGATGATGCGGGGCCGATTAATGACAAGTGGAATTATGAACGTGTATCAAGTAAAATAACAGAGGAAATTAATGGCAAAACAATACTGGTATTGCCAATGGCTACATTAATAGAGACTGGAAATCATATTGCTCAAGCTAGAGGGGAGATATATGCGATTGCACAAGATTTAGCGGTTATAATAAAAAAAGTAGCCAATGAAGAAGAACCATGGGCAGCATTTACAGCTCAGTCAGAACTTTGGAATGAGGAAAGTTTAGTTGAATTGGCAAATGAATGGCCGGACTTAGCTGTACAAAAATTATCAATTGGTGATATAACAATAAAAAATGTAGCAAAATACTATTCGGATGCAGGATATCAAGTTGAAATATTGACTGCGGATCAAGGTTTAAAGAGTTATGAGCCTGCGATAACGAATACAATACCACGACGTAGAAAGAAATAGGGAGAAAAACAGGTGTGTATTTGCATAGAAATTGAACCTATACAGCTAAGCACAACGAAGGACGCGCCGAGTTCAAATATAGCCGTTTCGCCTGTAAGTCGCAACGCGCCTTTTTGCGGGCTTTTGCGCCTATAAATTGCGTGGGTTTGCATTGGGCTGTCAACGCTATCGGCGATTGCGGAAGCGATGCCGTCGCGGAAAAACAGTTACGACCATAGTTGTAAAACATGCCAGCCCTCCGATTACATTTGATACCGGTTCCGCCGCAAAGACGCCGTCCGTGCCCATTTTAAAAGCGTACGGCAGCAGATAGGTTAGCGGAATAACCAGGATAACTTTTCGGAATAAACTGAAGAATATTGCCTGCTTCTTTTTGTTCAGCGCTTTGAAGACAGTCTGCCCGCAGTACTGGAACGCCTGAAAAACAAAGGCGAAAAAATACAGGTGGAGCGGTCTGAGCGCCGCCTGCTGTAAAACGGCGTCGTCGCTAAAGATTTTTATAAACAGAAGAGGAAGCTTCTCGATAAAGATCCACATCAAACCGGTATACACAATTGCGGTTACCGCCGTTACGGCGATTGCGTTTTGGACTTTTTTCTGTCTTCCTGCGCCATAATTATATGAAATGGTTGGCGACGCCCCTTCTGCAATTGCCAGTATGGGCGTATCCAATATCTGTCGTACCGAAGAGATGATTGTCATAACGGATACATAGAGGGTTCCGCCGACATTCATTAATACGTTGTTGCATACCACAGATACCATTGAGTTTGTGCATTGCATGACGAAAGGCGATAATCCGAGGCTGATAATTTCCTTTGCATGGGGCAGCGAAAAAGGCCTTTCAAAAAGGATTTTATACTCATTCTTAGAACCTAAAAGGAATTTGAGGACGAATAACATGGATAAAAGCTGCGAGATTACGGTCGCAATCGCGGCTCCGTTTACGCCCAGACCCAATAGGAAAATAAATATCGGGTCAAGCGCAAGATTTGAGAGCGCTCCCGCCAGTACGGAGATCATACCGATTGTGGAGTAGCCCTGCGCATTTATGTAGGGGTTCATGCCCGTAGAGATCATGATAAAGATTGTTCCCACAAGATATATTCTTACATAAGGAACCGAAAAATAAAGTTCGTCTGCAGTCGCGCCAAAGACCGATAAAATCTGGGGCACGAACAGCTCGCAGATAATCATAAGGATTACGCCCGATATAATTTCGAGCCGGAGAGCGGTGTTTAATATTCTGCCCGCTTTCTTTTTTTCGTTTTTTCCAAGCGCGATGGAGAATAACGGCGCGCCGCCAAGGCCGAACATATTTGTAAAACCGCCGATCAGTATAACGATGGGAAAGCACAGACCGATCGCGCCGAGGGCCGTCGTGCCGCAGCTGTCAATTCGCCCGATATAGATTCGGTCGACGACGCTGTATAAAAGACTGATTATTTGCGCCGCCAGCATCGGAAGCGCCGTCTGTACGATGTTTTGCGTGATGGTACCGTTGTCAAAGTCTACTTTTTTCATTTATCGCGTCCCCTGTCAGATTATTTTTGAATTGAAAAACGTTTCGGATATGAAAAGTGTATCATATAAGTCGGAAAAAAGGAAATAGATTGACGGGATGTCGGGGGGGAGATATAATTCGGTATATAAGATATGTAGCGGATAAGTATAAATATGATAATTGTAAGGAGTACCTATTATGAAATTTGCAATTTTGGCTCCGGGACATATTGCGCAGAGTATGGCAAAAGCTGTGGCGTCCATAGAAAAAATTGAACGGTATGCCGTTGCATCGAGGGAATACGCGCGTGCAGAAGCGTTTGCAAAGGAGTGGGGATTCGAGCGTGCATATGGCTCCTATGAGGAAATGCTGCGCGATCCGCAGGTAGAGCTTGTCTATGTGGCGTCGCCGCATTCTCATCATTACCGGCACGCAAAGATGTGCTTAGAGCATGGCAAGCATGTGCTGGTAGAGAAGGCGTTTACCGTAAACGCCGCGCAGGCGGGGGAGTTGATTCGGATTTCACGGCAGAGGGGGCTGCTTTTGGCCGAGGCGATGTGGACAAGGTATATGCCAAGCCGCAGGATGATCGACGATTTGATAGAGGGCGGAGCGATCGGTGAGGTGCGCTCGTTGACGGCCAACCTGGGATTTCCAATGCTGCACAAAGAGAGGCTGAGGGAGCCTGCGCTGGCGGGCGGAGCGCTTTTGGATGTGGGAATTTATCCGGTCACGTTTGCGCTGACGGTGTTTCACGGCGAGGTGAGCGGGATTGACTCCACGGCGGTTATGTCTCCGGAGGGTGTGGACTGGATTGACAGTATATCGCTCACATTTGAAGACGGAAGGCTGGCGGTTTTGAATAGTTCTATGGTCGGACATATGGATTGTAAGGGGATTGTTCACGGGAGCAGCGGATACCTGGAGGTTTTGGGCATCAACAATTGCAGTGAGATTCGCGTTTTTAACGGGAAGCATGAGATGACGGCGTCTTACAAAGTGCCGGAGCAGATAAACGGTTATGAGTATGAGGTCCTCTCTGTCTTGCGCGCGATTGAGGAAGGGCAGACGGAGTGCAGGGAGATGCCGCACGCCGAGACGCTTCGGGTGATGAAGCTGTTAGACGCCATTCGGGCAAAATGGGGGATGAAGTTTCCGTGCGAATAAAAGGGGCGTTGCGCCCCTTTTTACCGCTCACTGTCGAAACCACGCCTTCATTGTCTCTAAGACAGTTACAAGCTCCTCCTCTTCTATGATGTAAGGAACCATTGCATAAAGGAAGGTGAGAAACGGGCGGCTGAAAACGCCGCGCATATAGGCAAACTGCTGGAACCCTTCCAGGGTTTTGGCGTCATAGACTTCAATACAGATACATCCGCCCATAATGCGGATTTCTTTGATGCGCGGGTCAGAAAATCCCGCCATTTCCCGTCTGGTGATTTCAGTAATTTTCCTTATTTTTTCCATATAATTTTCATTTTCAAACAGTTCGATTGATTTTAAAGCTACGCTGCAGGCCAGGGCGTTGCCCATAAAGGTTGGCCCGTGCATCAGGGCATGTCTGTCTTCGTCGTCGTAAAATCCGCGAAATACTTTTTCGTTTGCGGCGGTGAGCGCATGGCCGATATAGCCCCCGGTTAAGGCCTTGCCGAGAACAAGGATATCGGGACATACAAGATCGGCTACAAAGCGGTTGCCGGTGCGTCCGAAACCGGTCGCTACTTCGTCAAAAATAAGCAGGACATTGTACTGATCGCACAGCTGCCGCGCGCGTTTTAAGAAAGAAATATCGTACATGAGCATTCCGCCCGCACCCTGCAACAAAGGCTCCACAATCAGACATGTAAGCCTGTCGTGGTAAGTAAGAAACGCCTCCTCCAGCGCGGGTATTTCTGTCGGAATATGTACGACGCCTTTTTTTTCGGAAAATGCGAAATGATAGTCTTCGTCGTCCCCGACTTCCATCGCCTTAAATGTGTCGCCGTGGTAGGCGTTGGTTAACGCGAGGATGGTATCCCGCCGGATTCCCTGATTGGTATAGAATTGAAGAGCCATTTTCAGAGCCACCTCTACCGCGACGCTTCCCGAATCGGAAAAAAAGTGGTAATTGAGGTCGCCGGGCAAGAAGCTTTCCAGTTTTTGGGAGAGGGCGAGCGCCGGGTCATGGGTCAGGCCGCCGAGCATTACGTGTGAAAAGCGGTCCGTCTGTGACTTGACGGCTTCGTTTAGAGCGGGATGCTTATAGCCGTGGATGACGCACCACCAGGAGGAGACGGAGTCGATCAGTTTCCGGTCTCTGGTGTATAAATATACGCCCTCTGCGTCCGTAATTTTAAGAGGCTGCCGCATCGTTTTCATTTGTTGGTAGGGGTACCAGATCATAAGTTACGTTTCCTTTCCGGTGAATTTTTACTCATAGAGGGAGGTCAGCGTTTCGATGTCGATATCCAGATCGGTTTCGCCTTCTTTTACGCAGGAAAGCACGCGAAGTCCCGTCAGCTGCTCGCACATTTTTAAATTGTCTTCTTCCAGGATATTGCCTGGATGAAAGCGGTTTACAATAATCCCTTTTAGCGGGATTTGTTTGGAGCGCATGTATTCCGCCGTCAGCACGACGCTGTTAATTGTGCCAAGTCCGGCGTCTGCCACAAGCAGACAGGAAAGCCCGAGGGTTTTTATGATATCTTCAAGCATAATTTTCTCTTTGTCAAAACGAAGCGGGCAGAGGATTCCGCCGCTGCCCTCTACGGTAACATAGTCGTATGCCCCACAGACTGCCTGAAAGCGCTTTTTCACCACATCCATGCATAGCGGATTTCCCTCCAGGCGGGAGGCGAGATGCGGCGAATACGCGTGTTCATAGACATAGGGGCACATTTCGTCCAAGGGCTGCGTTGAGCCGGCGGCATTTTTGATAAACAGCGCGTCCCCCGGGATCAGGGAGCCGTCGCCGTCTCGTTCATTTCCGCTCATGGCGGCCTTAAAGTAGCCCGCGCGTTTTTGGCGTTCGATCAGTTTTTTGACGATCAGCCCTGCAATGTAAGTTTTTCCGACATCGGTTGCGGTGCCGGTAATAAATAAATTTTTACTCATGGGTCAGTTTCACCTCGTAGCCAAGTTGCTTTAACAGTTGAAAGTCCGTCTCTACGGTAATGCCCTGGGTTGTCAGCATATCCCCGGAGATTGCGGCGTTTGCGCCGCTTTGAAAGCATGCTTCCCCTTTGTCGAAAAGGAGCCCCCTCCCGCCTGCCAGCCGTATCATACTGCCTGGCAGGATAAAGCGGAAGATGGAGACAATCCGGCGCAGCTCGTCGTTTGTGATCAGCCGGTTGTGGGCAAAAGGCGTACCGTCGATGGGATTGAGAAGATTGATCGGAACGGAGGTTACGCCGAGTTCCCTCAACGTAAAAGCCATATCAATCCGATCCCGCATAGTTTCGCCGAGCCCCATGATGCCGCCGGAGCAGATAGAAAGCCCGGCGCGCTTTGCGGCTTTTAGCGTTTCGATTTTATCCTCAAAGGTATGGGTGGAGCAGATTTGCGGGAAATAGGCTCTTGAGGATTCCAGGTTACAGTGAACCCGGGAGACCCCTGCGTCTTTGAGTTTTTGAAATTGCGCTTCGTTTAAAAGGCCGAACGAGACGCAGACGCGGATACCGGTATGTTCGCGTATCTTTCGGATGCTCTCGCAGACGCTGTCGATCTCGCGCTCGCTTAACGCTTTACCGGAGGTCACGATTGAGTAGCGAAGAACGCCGCGCGCGTCGTTTTTCGCCGCCTGTTCCAAAAGAGCCTCTGTTGAAAGCAATGGATATGAGTTTTGGCAGGACGTGTGGTAATGCGCGCTTTGCGCGCAGTATTTACAGTCCTCGGAGCACTTGCCGCATTTTGCGTTGACGATTGTGCACAGGTCGAATGCGTTTCCGCAAATTTTTTGGCGAATTTCATCGGCCGCTGCGGTAAGCTGCGTTAACGGCGCGTCGGCCAGGGACAGCGCTTCATTGCGGGTAATCGGAAGCTCCGCGATTACTTTTTCTTTTAAATCATTTACGTTCATTTAAGTACCTGCTTTTGAAGAATCGGGCGCAGCCTTTTCGCCAGGATAGCGGCGAGAATGCAAAGGCAGATGTCGCCCGGGACGACAAGAATAAAACAATAGAAAAAAAGCGGCAGGATGTCGATCGGAGTGTCGATTACAAAATTGCAGATGAAATAATAGTAGACCATTCCAAAGGCGTAAATAAGCGACAGGCCAGCAAGATTAGCCGCCAGATATTTTGGAATTGTCGGCTGCTTTAGTTTTTCGGCTATTTTTCCGGTCACATAACTTCCGATTAGAAATCCGATAATGTAGCCGAAGCTCGGCTTAAACAGATACCAGATTCCGCCGCCCTCCGTAAAAACGGGAAGTCCGATCAGCCCCGAAAATATATACATGCCGACGCTTACGGCCCCGAGTTTTGCGCCGAGGAGCAGGCCGCTCATTGTGGTAAACAAAACCTGAAGGGTAAAGGGGACAACCGGAATCGGAATTTTTATAAATGCGCCGACTGCGATTAAAACAGTGAATATGCTGCAGTAGACGAGGTCTGAAGTTTTCATAACAGAAGATCCTTTCTTTTTCTGCCGGCTGGCGTCGATTTTGTCTGTTAGACTATTCCTTAGTGTAATCCCGGCAGGGTGAAATGTCAACCATAAAAATATATGGGTTAACAATGCCGGCGAACGCAGAGGATAAATTTGGATATTTCTTGAAAAAAAGAGGCGAAAGGGATATAATATCGACGATATAAACGAAAGCAAAAGGAGGAACATAAGATGTTAGAGAACAAAGTAGTGGAATTATTGAACCGGCAGGTGAACAAGGAGCTGTATTCGGCGTATTTATACCTGGATTTTTCTAATTTTTACTACGACCAGGGACTGGAAGGCTTTGGAAACTGGTACAGGATTCAGGCGCAGGAGGAGAGAGACCATGCGATGCTGTTTGTTCAATATTTGCAGAACAATGGGGAGAAGGTCGTTTTAGAGACAATCGACAAGCCTCAGGTTGCGTTGACATGCTCAAAAACCGTGTTGGAAGAGGGGCTGAAGCATGAGCGCTATGTGACGGAGCTGATACATACAATTTATGATGCGGCATATACTGTTAAGGATTTTCGAACCATGCAGTTTTTGGACTGGTTTGTAAAGGAACAGGGAGAGGAAGAGACAAACGCGGAAGGCCTTGTGAAAAAATACGAATTGTTTGGAGACGATCCAAAGAGCCTGTATATGTTAGACAGCGAGCTTGGGGCAAGAACATACAGCGCGCCTTCTCTTTCCCTGTAATCGTGAGAAGGAGGGGGAAAACAGATGTTGTTTGTGGAGTACAGCAAGTGCGGCACATGTAAAAAAGCGAAAAAATGGCTGGAGGAAAACGGGGTTGCCTATACGGACCGCGCAATCAAAGAGGAGAATCCGACGGAGGAAGAGCTTCGGGCTTGGCATAAAATGAGCGCCCTGCCGCTGAAACGTTTTTTCAATACCAGCGGCAATAAATATAAGGAGCTTGGCCTTAAAGACAAGCTTCCCGAAATGAGCGAGGACGAGCAGTACCGCCTTTTGGCCACAGACGGAATGCTTGTAAAGCGGCCGATTGCGGTTACAGAAGAGCTCGTGCTTGTGGGCTTTAAAGAAGCCGAGTGGGAGGCGGCCAGACAGGAAGGAAGGCTGTCGTAAAATAAATTGCATAAACTTTGGCCTGTCCTCATATTCTGCAATATAACGGCGCGGCAAAGCCGCGCGTGCAGAATAGGAGGGGCAGGCATGACGGAAATAAAGCCGCGCGGGGAATACAGGCGGGGAGAAAATGTTTTGGCGAAAGAGAAGGAAAAAACTGTGTTCGTGCGCTTTTTAGAACAGCTCAACGATCCGTTAATTTTTATTTTGTTTGTGGCGGCGTCCATTTCGATGCTGCTTAGAGAGTTTTCGGATACCGCCATTATTCTTGCCGTAATACTGATGAATGCCGTAATTGGCGTTATTCAGGAAGGCAAGGCGAGGGCGGCGTTGGATTCGTTAAAGGAGATGACAAGTCCGCATGCTCTGATACGCGAAGGAAGCAGGCAGAGAGAAATTCCGGCGGCAGATCTGATTCCGGGGGACATCGTGTGTCTGGAAGCGGGAAGACGGGCGCCTGCAGACCTGAGGTTGAAGGAGTGCGTAAACTTAAAGATGGAGGAGGCGGCTCTCACGGGCGAATCGGAGCCGGTCGCAAAGGCTTCGGGAGACACCGTATATATGTCGACGAACGTCGTCGGCGGAAGAGGAGAGGGCGTTGTCACCGCAATCGGCATGAATACGGAAATCGGAAAAATTGCGGCGATGATCCAAAATGCGCCGACAGAGACGACGCCGCTTCAGAAGCGTCTGGGAGATTTGGGCAAAATCCTAAGCGTCATTTCGATTATTTTGTGCGTGATGCTGTTTTTGCTCGCCGTATGGCAGCATCGCAATGTGATGGAGATGCTGATCACGGCGATTTCCCTTGCCGTGGCCGCGGTGCCCGAAGGGCTGCCTGCGATTGTGACAATGGTTTTGGCGCTGTCTGTCTCAAGGATGGTAAAAGTGAACGTTATTGTGAAGCGCCTTCCGAGCGTGGAAACGCTAGGCTGCGTCAGCGTGGTCTGTTCGGACAAGACGGGAACGTTAACGCAGAATCGCATGACGGTGACAAGGTGCTATACGGACGGGAGGACAGGTTTGCCGTCGACGCTTGATAAGCGGGCGGACGCCGTGTTCCTCCTCGGATTTCTTCTGTGTAACGACGCAACAATCATAGATGGGGAACGGTTCGGAGATCCGACCGAGCTGGCGCTTGTCGATATGGGCGTAAACTGCGGGATTGAAAAGGCGAAGCTGGAAACGGATTTTCCGCGGATACAGGAGCTTCCGTTCGATTCGTCGAGAAAGCGGATGACGACGATGCACAGGGACGGAAAATCGTGTGTTTCTTATATGAAAGGTTCTCCGGACGAGGTGATGTCGCGCTGTACGCGCATATATAAGAACGGAAGGGAGTATCCGTTTGACCGGGGGGAACAGGAGAGAATCCGGGCTGTGCTTTCTGAATTTACGGGAAATGCCCTGCGGGTTCTTGCGCTGGCAACAAGGCGTGTAGAGGCGGGGGACTTTCACAAAATTCCTACGATCTGTGAAGAGGAATTTACATTTGTGGGACTAATCGGGATGGAGGACCCGCTTCGCGCCAAAACGCCGGAGGCGGTCAGAGAATTAAAAGAGGCCGGGGTTAAGACGATTATGATTACCGGAGACCGTATGGATACGGCGTTTGCAATTGCCAAGCAGCTTCAGCTTGCCTCGCGCAGGGAAGAGTGTATCTCCGGTGAAGAGTTAGACGAAATGTCGGAAGAAAAGCTTGACAGGCGTCTGGATAAGCTTGCGGTGCTTGCGCATGTGTCTCCGGAGCATAAAGTCCGGATTGTATCGGCGCTAAAGCGAAACGGAAAGATTGTGGCGATGACCGGCGACGGGGTAAATGACGCGCCGTCTTTAAAGTCGGCGGATATAGGCATCGCGATGGGAATGGAGGGAACGGACGTGGCTAAAAATGCCGCGGATCTTGTGCTCACAGACGACAATTTCGCGACGATTACAAGGGCGGTGGAACAGGGGAGATGTATCTATGAAAATATAAAGAAATCCGTATTGTTTTTGCTCTCCTCCAATCTCGGGGAGATTGTTACCATGCTTACCGCAATTGCGTGCGGGTTTGCTTCCCCCTTAAAGTCAAGTCATATTTTGTGGATTAATCTGATAACGGACTCGCTCCCGGCGCTTGCGCTTGGCGTCGACGTGGCGGAAAATAAATACAGGATGAAGCGCCCGCCCAGGGACGCGAAGGAGGGACTGTTTGCCGGGGGAGGGATGAGCGTGACGCTGTTTTACGGATTTTTAATTGCATTTATCAGTATAACGGCATTTTTGCAGCTGCCCTTACATATATTAGCGGAAAGAGGGATTCCGTTTTCCCTGTATAACCTCAGAGTCGCGTTGACGTCGGATCGCATTCTAAGCTGCAGTCAGACGTATGCGTTTACGGTGCTTGGCATGTCGCAGCTTTTTCACGCGATCGGAATGCGCGACACAGAGGTTTCGGTATTCAAAATGAATCACTGGAAAAACAAGCTGATGATCGCAGCTTTTGCGGTTGGCGTTGCGTTACAGCTTTTGGTGACGGAGATCCCGTATTTTGTCGGGCTGTTTGACACCGACCCTCTTTCCGCTCTGGAGTGGATCAATCTTTTAATTCTCGCAGCGATGCCGCTGCTTGCGCATGAAATTTTTGTCCTGTTAAAAAAGCTTACAGAGAGCAAGCAAGATTAGCAGGACGCCGCCGAACCAACAGAAGTTTTTGCAGGAGCGGCAGGCGATTTTTCTTCCAAGGTAACTGCCAAGAAGGATCGCCGCGATGCTGACAAAAAAGGAACCGGCCGTTGCGGCGAGGAGGGCGTAAAGCGGAAATCCGACGCCAAGTCCCGCGGCAATGCTGTCAAGTGAGAGCGCGATGCCAAGTGAGGCGGCCTCGGCCGGCGTGAGAAGCTTATCGTTATTGCGGTTTGCTCTTTGCGCCTGGTCGTCGCAGGAGCGGTCAAATAATTTGAACAAACCCAGACCAAAGAGCAGAATGGCTCCGAGACTTTTTGTCAGCGCTGCGGGGATCAGACCGCAGAGGAAAGAGCCGGCGCACATAGACGCGGCCAGCGTTCCGCCGGAGATGGCGGAGAGGATGAAAAGAGAGGAAAGCGGAATCTCCACTTTCTTTATGCCATAGGCAAGGCTGGCGGCGAAAGAGTCCACCGAGACAGCCGTAATAAGCAGGATAATCTGCGTAATATATTCAAACATATGAAATACCGTAAAATCCATTTTAATGTATGGTATTCCACATTTCTCAGAATGGTTCGAAAAAAGCTATTCTTCGAGTATCGCGTTCATCGCCTCCATTTTTTCTTCGGCCTGGTAAATTAACAGGCTGCAGTCATACAATTCCCTGGAAAAGTTCATATGAATATCTTTGTTAATGGATTTATAGTTGATATCGTGTTCCAGGCTCGCCCACAGATCCATGGCAAGCGTGCGGATCTGAAACTCTACGGGGACAAGCCGTTTTTTGTTCATAAAATAAACCGGCATGCGGATAATAATATGCAGGCTGCGATAGCCGTTTTTCTTTGGCTCCTCTATGTAGTCCTTTACATCGAGAATGTGAATGTCGTCCTGCGCCATGATTCTGTCGCGGATCAGGTAGACGTCTTTGATATAAGGACAGACAATGCGCACGCCCGCGATATCGTAAATGTTATTGCAGGCCGTGGTCAGAGTAAGATCCAGATTTTTTTTCTCCAGCTTGCCGAGAATGCTTCCGGCAGATTTCAGCCTTGTGTCAATATGGTGGATCGGACAGCGCAGATTCCGGTAATGAAATTCGTCTTTGATGATCTCAAGTCTTGCGGTGGCGGCGCACATCGCGGCGTTGTACATGCGCAGGATGGGATCGATTGTGTAGGTAAACTGCTCGGTCATATCTGCAATCGTCTTCATATCGTCATGGTCGGGGCAGTCGAGCGGGATCAGTTCTGTCACCTCAAATGTCTCCTCGCTCTCGGCGAGAACAATTTCCGCCGGCTGCAAATCATTTGTCTGTGTATGATGTCTGTATGGTTTTTCTTTTTTGTTTCTTCTCATTTTGGAAATAACCTCCGGGTTGTCAACGTAAATGCATATGGAAAATCATTCCACGCCATATAGTTTAACAGATAAAGTTGAAAATCGCGTAAATAAAAAGTGAAAATTTTATAAAACTTTGAAAGCCGCGGGAAATATGGTATACTCTATGTTAACTTTGGCCGGCGCCTGTTTTGGGCGTTGCCGCGTTAAGCGTGGAAGAATGAGGAGGATGCTGCATAGAATGGATAAAAGAAGATACCGCATGCGGATATATATTGCGCCGGCGCTGCTTTTTTTTCTGCTTGCGGGGTGCGGAGAGGATGCGCGAAAGATGGAGAATCATATATCGGAAAATGCCGCCGTGATTTCGGAGCGTGAAAGTCAAAGAGAGCCGCTTACGGAGAGCGAGTTTGTCTCTGAAAAAGAGCCGGATCGGGCGGATGAATTTGGTCCCGTGCCGGGAAGGACGACGCTGCTGAATTTTCTGATGACGGCGAAGGAGCCGCTTGGAAAAACGATGTATGTCTGGGGCGGCGGATGGAATGAGGAGGATACGGCTGCCGGGGAAGAGGCGAGTAGTATCGGCGTCAGTCCGCGGTGGGAGGAATATGCGGCCATGCAGGATGCCGCTTATAACTACGAGACGACAAGGTATCAGATTCATGACGGATTGGACTGCTCCGGTTATGTCGGATGGACGGTTTATAATGTTTTTGAGACTCGGGACGGGAATGACGGCTACGTCGGGAAAGCGACAAGGATGGCGGAGGATTTTGCATCCCGCGGCTGGGGAAGCTATACGCCGGCGTCTGAGGTGTCGGATTGGAAGCCGGGAGATATTATGAGCATGAAGGGACATGTCTGGATTGCGCTGGGGATGTGCGCGGATGGCAGTGTCCTAATGCTTCATGCCAGCCCGCCGGGGGTGCTGCTTTGCGGTACGCTTCTTGAAGACGGGGGAACAAGCCTTGCGGTGGATTTGGCGAGGCAGTATATGAGCGGCTGTTATCCCGAATGGTATGAACGATATCCGGATTGCGCAAGGGATTATTTTTATCTTACAGATTCTTCGCAAATGCGCTGGAACAGGGAGACGCTCGAGGATGAGGAGGGCGTTTTCGATATGGATGCGGCGGAGATATTGGAGCTTATGTTTACAAAAATTTAATAAAACTACGGTCTGGTATAAACGGAAGAAAAGTAATATAATAGACGGGTAATGATAAAACAACAGGAGAAAGGGATCAAAGATGGGCATATTTGAGAATACGATACTGGTGAACAAAAAAGTTTCCGCGGGAAATTTGATCGGGAGAATACTCTGTATAATATTGAGCGGATTCTGCTTTTTGATTTCGCTTACAATTTTACCGGGACTGCTTTTCATTCCGGCTCTTTTATTTGGGGCGCTCTATTATTTTTTATATATCGAGTCGAAGACGGAGTACGAATATACTTATATAGAGGGACGGCTATCCTTTGCCAAGATCAAGGCGAAGAGAAGACGAAAAGAGCTCGCGAAGGTCGAGATGGAGGAAGCGCTTTTGATTGCGCCGTCTTCCGCGGGGGAGCTCAGGCAGTATCATGAGAACGGTACCGTGTCCCGCAAGGATTTTTCTTCTAAGAACGCGTCTGCAAAGACGTATGAGGTCGTTTATAAACTGGGAGAGGGCGTTGCGCTGATTGTGTTTGAGCCGGACCGCAACATGCTCGAGCTGATGCGTTCGCGCAACGGTCATAAGGTTGTGATCGAATAGTCCGGCATCGCTTACGTTGGGGGCAGATTTGCGCCGCCCGGTCAGATTAAGGGTCAGAGGCGGGCGGCTTGAAAGACCTCTGCGTTTTGCCGGTATTTGTCGTTCAACCAGTCGCAGGCCGCGGTGATGCCGTCGTCAGAGAATTCGAAGCTTTCGGATTCTTTTTTTTTGTCGCTGGTGGCGTCGAAGCAGAACGGTCCCGGCCAGACGGTGGCCCTTAGCATGTCGGGAAGCGAGCCGTCGGCGTTTACTTTTTCCAGTTTATAGCGCATCCCTTTGTAACTTCCGGTGAACGCGGCTTTATTGTAATAGGGGATATGGTACAGCGAATTTCGTTCGATCATAGGGCTTCTCCTTTATAGATGTTACAGGGTTAAGGATCAGCTTAACACAGAAAAAAAATGTTTGCAAGCGCCGGCGAAATCTATTGCTATTATATGTCCGGGATGATAAAATATAAGTAGTTTAACGGCGGGGTGAAATCGGCGCCGCTGCGTGGAGCGAACGCTGGTACGCATATGATTTGGAGGAGCGAGTTTATGGGGTTTGGGGCGATGCGATGGGCAAAGAATTTTGTTTTTTGAAAGGGCTTGTAGACTGTGGTTTGGGCAGGGTACAGGATTGTAACATGAAACGTGTGAGAAAGTGTCCGATGGAGGAGGCGTCGGAAGAAAATAAGACTGTGCAACAGGAATTTTGTTTTCTGAAAGGTCTTGTAGATTGTAGTTCGGGCAGGGCGCAGGATTGCAATATGAAGCGCGTGAGAAAGTGTCCGATGGAGGAGGCGCCTGAGACGGAGTCCAAAAAGAAGGACAGACCGCAGGAGTTTTGTTTTTTAAAGGGGCTTGTAGATTGCAGTTCGGGGCGGATACAGGATTGCAATATGAAGCGTGTAAGGAAGTGTCCGTTAGACGAATCGTTATAGTGAGAATTTGGAAAAAGAATTATAGTGATATAATTCTTTTTTTGAGGAAAGCAGGGAATAAAATGGAAGACGCCAGACGGCCGATTGCCGTATTTGACTCGGGGGTAGGAGGGGTCAGCGTGCTGCGCGCGCTTGTAAATTTGATGCCCAACGAAAATTATATATATTTTGGAGATTCCGCGAACGCGCCGTACGGTCCCAAAACGTTAAAAGAGGTGCGCGAGCTTACAGAGATGCATGTGACGCATCTGCTGGAGGCGGGGGCGAAAGCGGTTGTGGTGGCGTGCAATACGGCGACAAGCGCCGACATTACAATCCTTCGGGAGCGCTATCCGCATATCCCGATGATTGGAATTGAACCGGCGTTAAAGCCGGCGGTATTGAGCAAGAGCAATCCGAGAGTGCTTGTGATGGGGACTTCGATGACGATTCGGCAGGAAAAGTTTCAAAAGCTGTTAAAAATATATGAAAAGCAGGCGTCCATCTATTTACTGCCGTGTCCCGGGCTTGTGGAATTTATCGAGCGGGGAGAGCTGACAGGGAAGGCGCTGTATGAATTTCTGGGAGACCTTCTGGCGCCGTATGCGGATCATGCGCTCGATAGCGTTGTTCTTGGATGTACGCATTATCCGTTTGTGGCGGATACGATCCGCCGGATACTGGGGCGGGAGGTTGCCGTTTTTGAGGGCGGGCCGGGAACCGCGCGTGAGACGAGACGCCGTTTGCGGCAGATGGGGATGCTGAATCCGTCGGAAAAAGAGGGCGTGGTGCGATTTGAGAATAGCCTGAACATACCCGAAAAAATTCGGCTTTGCCGGATGCTGCTCGATTCTAAAAAAAATGTAAAATAATTCGAAACAAAAATTCACAAATACTTTAGAATCCTTTTCGAAACTTGACACACTTTCGACACATTTGAAATTTATACTATGTTTATCAAATGAGTTAGCAATTTCCTTTATTATAAAAACATTTTCATAACTAAACTCCTCGAAAAAGCAGCCGAAAGGCTGCTTTTTCATTTTGTTCGAAAAGACTTTGTTGATTGTTAAGTTGATTAGGAAACTTTTGACAGATTATATTTGATATCAACGGCAAAATGGTGAAAAACAGAGAAAATAGGGAAAAGGATTGTCATTTAAAAACGTGGGGTGTAAGATGGTTCCGGATTCACTTTATGATGTATATAGTAAGAGGAACGAAAAAGAAAAGAGGCGTTTTTAATGAAATCATATGAGTTTTTGCTTTTTTTGGCGATTATTTTGATTATGACAAAGGTTTTGGGGCTGATATCCAGAAAAGTAAAAATGCCGGCTGTGGTCGGCGCGTTAATTGCCGGTATTATTTTAGGCCCGTCCGTACTTCACTTTATCAGTCTGGAGGGGGTGACCGGAGAGTATCTGGAGATGACGGCGGAGATAGGCGTTATTTTTCTGATGTTCTCGGCGGGGCTTGAGACGGATCTGAAAGAATTAAAAAGCAATGTGTTTCCTTCTTTTGTCGCGGCAATGATCGGGGTAGTCGTGCCTCTGGCCGGAGGCTTTTTATCCTATACGCTGTATTTTCATAGCGACGTGACGGATTTTTCGGAATGCTTAAAGTCTGTCTTTGTGGGCGTGATTTTAACCGCGACTTCAGTGAGCATTACGGTGGAGACGCTGCGGGAGCTTGGAAAGCTGAAAGGAAAGGTCGGAACGACGATTCTGGGGGCGGCGGTGATTGACGATATTTTAGGGATTGTCGTTTTGACCGTTGTGACAAGCCTGAAGGATACTTCCGTGAATCCGCTGTCTGTGCTTGGCAGAATTTTGCTGTACTTTGTGTTCATCGGAATTTTGGTGTTTCTGTCGACAAAAGCCAGGAAATGGATTGAAGATGAAGGGATGCGGCGGCGGACCGCCGTGCTGTCCGTGGCATTCTGCCTGATTTTAGCGTACGTCTCGGAGCGTTTTTTCGGGATTGCCGATATTACCGGAGCGTATTTTGCAGGTTTGATGCTCTGTACGACCGACGTCGGAGAATATATAAAAGAGCGCGTTGGGATTGCCTCTTATCTGTTCTTTTCGCCGGTATTTTTTGCAAGCATCGGTATAAAGACATCGTTATCCGGCATGGATGCGGAGCTGCTTATCTTTTCTCTTCTACTGCTTGCGGTGGCAATTTTGACAAAGGTTGTCGGCTGCGGACTGGGGGCGAAAATGTGTCGTTATACCGCGCTGGAATCTCTTCAGATTGGAGTCGGCATGATATCGCGCGGCGAGGTCGCGCTGATTGTGGCACAGAAGGGATATCAGTGCGGGCTGTTGAGCGAAGAGCTGTTTGCGCCGATCGTTTTGGTCGTGATCGTTACGACGCTGATCACGCCGATTTTGTTGAAAATCGTTATGAGGGAAGAGGGAGCGCCAAAGACAATATAAAATCCGGTTACGGACGCCTGGCTTGGACAAGACAGGCGTCTTTTTTTGCCTGTTTTTCCGATGTTTTCGGAATGGATAAGGCGGCCGGTTCTACTCTATAAAAACGACACCTTAAAACTAAAAAAATGACACCAAAGTGATAAATAACACCTTAATTCGAAAGGTGCATTTTATTAGAATATTAGATAAGGAGGGGTGCGTAATGAAGCGAAAGATGAAAGATATGTTAAAGCCCGCCAATAAGCCCCAAATACTGAAAAAAGGCGAAAATGTCGGGAAAAATGGGGAGAAAGGCAACCGGGGAAAGGTAAGAAAGGCCAGGAAAAATACAAAGGGGAAAAGAGGACAGAGAAATGATAAGCGTCAGCTGGGCGTATCGATTCGCACGCAGCTGATCGTAGGGTTTATCATTCCAATCGCGTTCATCATTGCTGTGGGCGTTGTGTCTTACACAAAAGCTTCAGAAGGTCTGACGGGGAATTATGAAAGTTCATCCAAGACAGCACTCGAAATGACGGTTGCAACGCTGGAAGAAAGCATGAAAATGATTGAGACGGCGACGGCGGAGCTTGCAAATGACGGAACGGTTAAGGCCTACGCGCTTGGCGGATACAGCAATGACAGCGCAAAAGAGGCGCTGGCGAAGAACACGCTTCGTACGAACCTGAGCGTAAAGGAGACCTCGAGCGACAAGATAGAAGCTTTGCATATTCTGCCGGTCGGGGACGGAATCGTTCTGACTTCAAAGACCTTGTCGTCGAATGAGATCAAAAGCTTTATCTCAGAGATTCCGGGGTCCGAGGATGCCGTGCTTTTGGAGGATAACCGTATCCACTGGGGAACGTCGCACCCGTTCGTGAATCAATATATGGAAATGGATGAGAGCGAATACATACTTTTTTGCAGCAAGAATTTTGCGACCGGAGCGAACAAGGGCCTTGTGATTGTCGACGTAAGCCGCGATGCGATTGCCGGGGTGTTAGAGCAGTTTGACGCCGGCGAAAATTCCCAGGTGTCTTTTATTACCGCGGAGGGGGAAGAGCTGAAAAGCGGCGGCGAGGTTTCGATCGCGGAGACGGACTTTTTTACAAAGGGGAAGGAATCCGGCGAGGACAGCGTCGCGGAATATGTGAAATATGAGGGGACGCAATATTTCTTTATGATGTGCAAGAGCGAGACGACGGGCGCTTATGTGGCGGTTATGGTGCCGAGGGCGGTTATTACGGCGAGCACAAAGGATATTCGCCAGATTACCATATGGCTCGTAGTTGCGGCATGTATTGTTGCGGCCATGATTAGTTGTATTATTATTATGAATATCACAAAAAATATTCATGGCAGCGTTTTAAAGCTGGATAAGGTATCGCACGGGGAATTGCTGGAAGAAACTGGAAACATCAAGAAGGCCGGCAATGAATTCGGAAAGCTGCACGGGGCAATCAGCAACACGGTAAACCGAATGAGGGAGCTGGTGCTCACGGTGAAGAGGATGATCGGCGTCGTTTCCGTTTCGGGAGAGAAAGTAAGCGATTCCAGCAGGAATGTCGGAAACATGGTTACCGATATGAGCGCGCAGGTGGAAGAGATTTTGAGCACGATCCAGCAGGAAAATGAGGAGATTGCCAACTGTAACGATCATATGGAGGAGCTGTCCGTCAATATTAAGACGGTTAGCAACAGCATTATGAGCACAATCCAGGAGGTCGACAATTCCAAGCAGGTAATTATAGAAGGCATACGTGCGGTGGAAGATATGACAAGGCAGTCGAAGGAAACTTCGGACGCGACCGATGAAGTGCAGGGACGCGTAATGCAGCTTGGCGGCAAGTTAAATGATATTGCCAAGGCCGTTGAGAATATTCAGGAGATTGCAAGCCAGACAAATCTGCTCTCGCTGAATGCGTCTATTGAAGCCGCTAGGGCCGGCGAGCACGGAAGAGGATTCTCGGTTGTCGCCGAGGAGATCCGCAAGCTTGCCGACAGCTCCGCGTCTATGGCGGACTCGATCCAAAAGACGATTGAGGAAGTCAGGGCGTATTCCATGAGCGCAATCGAGAAGGTGCAAAAGGCAGAGGGAATTGTGGCTATGCAGGAGGAGAGCGTTGGAAATACGGCGGCGGCATTCCAGAGCATTAATGATTTTATGGAAAGCCTTGTCAGGAGCATGGAACAGGTGAGCGTGGATGTGGAAGAGATGAATCAGAAGAGAAAGGGCGCGCTTCACTCGATCCATGTGATCAGCAGACTCTCCGAGGGAACCGTACAGTCTGCAAACGTAGTCGGAGAATCTCTGCAGCGGCAGGTTGAGTCTGCCAATACCCTTGAGGGGGAGGCAAAGAGCCTGGAAGAGAACATGGAGGAATTAAAACTCGCGATATCCAGCTTTAAGCTTGTAAAGGAAGAGGTTTCTGAGAAAGAGAAGCAGGTAAAGAGGGGAGTCGGCCTTGCCGGCAAGGAGAAAAGGGGGGGAGCCGCTTTATTAAAGAAAAAGAGGGCTGTTGACCGGCCAAAGAAGGAGAAAAAAGAAAAGAAAGAGAAAAAACCGCCGAAAAAGAGCGGAAAAAAGGATGACGGGAAGGAAATTCAGTAATACCGTCAATATGAAAAGGAAATACTAAAAAGCAGGAGGAAAGATGATGGGAGCTTATAGATTTATAGACGAGAAGGGAACGTTTGCGCTTGGAAATCCGGAAAATTACAGCTATCTGTATTTTCCGGTAGCGGGAGAGCGGGGGATAAAAAGCGCTGTGGCGCCAAACCTTGGCGGAGATTCCAAGATGGATCAGAACACCTTTTTACTGGAGCCGGTAAGTGCCGAGAATCTTCACAACAACCGTTCGACGCGAAATTTTTGGTGCAAGGTTGATAACCTTGGAAGTTGGTCGGCGACCGGCGTGTCTGCGGAGGAAGAGAGCAAAAAATTTACGGATAATCAGGATGAGAGCGAGATTGTGGCTGGTTTGATGTGGCAGACGGTGACGAGGGCGTCCAGGAAATATCAGTTAAAAGCGGCGGTTACTTCATTTGTTCCTCTGGCTCATAATGTAGAAATCATGAAAGTGACGATCACAAATACCGGTAAGATGCAGACGGGCATTACGCCGACGGCGGCGATTCCGCTCTATGGAAGGAGCGCCGACAATATCAGGGATCACAGACATGTGACGTCTCTGCTTCATCGTGTTCACACGTCGGAGTACGGCGTTGAGGTGAAACCGACGCTTTCGTTTGACGAGAGGGGACATCAGAAAAACGAGATTACGTATTTTGTGTGCGGCGTCAGAGAGGACGGCCAGGCTCCGGCTGATTTCTATCCGGTTGCGGAAGATTTTATCGGCGAGGGCGGAAGTTATACGCGTCCGCTTGCGGTTGTGGCGAACAAGGAGGGCGTTTTAGCCGGAGCGGATATAGAAGGAAGAGAAGCGGTAGGGGGGCTTCACTTTGAGCGGGTGAATTTAGCTCCGCAGGAGAGCGTCACCTATACCATTTTTTTGGGAGCGACGACGGAGCCGGAGACGATTGGAGAGATTGTAAACTGCTATCGTACGGTAGACAAGGTGGACGCGGCTTTGCAGGAGACACGCGATTACTGGCAGGAAAAGGTCAATGTAAATTATAAGACGGGCGACGCAAGTTTTGATAATTATATGCACTGGGTGAGCTTTCAGCCGATTTTAAGAAGAATTTACGGGTGTTCGTTCCTGCCGCACCATGATTACGGAAAAGGCGGAAGAGGATGGAGAGATTTGTGGCAGGACTGCCTTGCGCTGTTAATTATGAATCCTGACGGCGTACGCCAGATGCTTTTGGATAATTTTGGCGGAGTTCGTATGGACGGGACAAACGCGACAATTATCGGCGAGAAGCAGGGACAGTTTATCGCGGACCGCAATAATATTACGAGAGTATGGATGGATCACGGCGTATGGCCGTTTATGACGACCAGGCTTTATATGGATCAGACGGGCGATCTGGCTCTTTTGGATGAGAAAATTGCATATTTTAAAGATAAGCAGGTGGAGAGAGGATGCGCGACGGACGAAGAGTGGGACGACGCGTACGGAAACGTGCAAAAAACGGCAGATGATGCGGTGTATTACGGAACGGTATGCGAGCACTTGCTTTTACAGAACTTGTGCGCTTTTTACGAGGTTGGAGAGCACAATCATATCCGCTTGAGAGGCGCCGACTGGAACGATGCGCTTGATATGGCGGATAAACGGGGCGAGAGCGTCGCATTTACAAACGCGTATGCGGGCAATTTGAGAGATATTGCGGATTATATGGAAAAATATGCCAAAATGTCCGGCAAGGGGGAGATTGAAATTGCGGAGGAGATGCAGATCCTGCTGACCGATGATACGGCTCTCTATGAGGATATTGAGGCGAAGAAAGAACTTCTTGATAAATTTGCAAAATCCTGCCGTCATAATATTACTGGCAGGAAGGTAAAGGTCTCTGTTGCGGATGTGGCGAAAAGCCTGAGAAATAAGTCGGAATGGATGATGGAACACATTCGAAAGACAGAGTGGGTAACAGACAGCGAGGGCAACGGATGGTTTAACGGCTATTATGACAACAGCGGAAGACAGGTCGAGGGAGAGATCGAAGAACAGGTGCGGATGATGCTGACGGGCGAGGTCTTTTCAATCATGGCGGGTACGGCGACAGAAGATCAGATCAGGGCGATCACAAAAAGCGCGGACAAGTACCTTTATTCGGGAGAGATCGGAGGCTACCGCCTGAATACAGATTTCCATGAGGTAAAGACCGATCTTGGAAGAATGTTCGGCTTTGCTTACGGAGAGAAGGAAAACGGCGCGGTATTTTCGCATATGGCCGTTATGTATGCGAACGCGCTCTACAAGCGCGGATTTGCGGCGGAAGGGCACAAGGCGCTTTCTTCCTTATATAAAGCGGCTATGAATTTTGAGGTCAGCAGAATTTATCCCGGCATACCGGAGTACTTCAACGCGTCGGGAAGAGGGCTGTACCACTATCTGACAGGGGCGGCGAGCTGGTATATGCTGACGGTAATCACAGAGGTATTCGGCGTACGCGGCGAGGCCGGAGATTTGTGCATAAGACCGCAGTTGATGGCGGAGCAGTTTGACGAGGACGCAAAGGCGGAATTGACGCTGTACTTTGCAGGAAAACATCTGCACGTAATCATTGAGAATCCGCAGAAAAAAGAAGCCGGAACGTATCAGATTATCGAAGCGACGCTGGACGGCGAGGCGATTACCGATGTGAGCGGCGGGAAGGCGATTGTAGACAAGCAGAGAGTCGACGCATTAAAAGACGGCGAGACACATACGCTGTCTGTGATATTAAATTAGTAAAAGGAGCGCATAGAATGAATAAGACAGACAATTTTGAGATGAACAATTACGGAAAAGAATCGACATTTGCAAGCTTTTTGCCTGGAATTTCAGGTGTTCGGGGGATTCCGATCTGGTGTTATTATGTAAACCGCGGCCAGTGCGTCGTAAGCTTTGGCGTGGACAATAAGGATCATGCAATTATGGAATTTTACCCTGCGCACACGGCATATCAGAATGTGAAGCGCACCGGTTTTCGCACATTTCTCAGAAAAAACGGGAAATATATAGAGAGTTTTTCGGATGAATCCGTCAGCCATAAAATGGAAATTGCAATGAACGGCCTTGCGCTGGAGGAGGACAACGCGAACGAGGGCCTCAAAACTGCAGTGGATTACTTTACATTGCCGGGAGAAAAGCTCGGCGCGCTTGTGCGCAAGGTGACGGTGACGAACACATCGCAGGAGCAGATCGAGTTAGAAGTGCTGGATGGTATGCCGGCATTGATTCCGTATGGAGTCGAGCTGGAAGCAATGAAAAAGACGCTTCAGACGACAAAGGCATGGATGCAGGTAGAGGATGTGGAGGATCGGATTCCGTATTACCGCGTCAGGGTCAGCATGAATGACAGCGCGGACGTCAGCAGGGTAGAGGGCGGCAATTTTGCGATCGCGACGCTCGGCGACGGAGAGTTTCTCGCGCCGGTTGTGGATCCGGAGGTTGTGTTCTCCTATGACAGTTCTCTGCAGACGGCGGTATGCTTTAAAGAAGAAGGCCTTGACGGCGTTATGGCGAAAAAGCAGATCACTATGAATCAGCTCCCGTGCAGCTTTTTCGGTACAAAGAAGACGCTTTCTGCCGGCGAGTCTGTCACGATTTACGAGTTGATCGGGCAGGTAGAGAATAAGCAGATATTGAAAGATTTCTGTGAAGAAGAGATGAATGAAGCTTACTTTTCCGCTAAGAAAAAAGAAGCGGTGGATCTAGTTGACGATCTGTGCAGGGGGATTGAGACAAAGACGGCTTCAAAAGAGTTTGATATCTACTGCAAATATACGTATATGGATAATGTGCTGCGCGGCGGTTATCCGATGCAGCTTGGAAATAATAAGATTTTTTATGTATATTCCAGAAAACACGGCGATTTGGAGCGCGATTATAATTTCTTTTCCATGCTGCCGGAGTTTTATTCGCAGGGAAACGGCAATTTCCGCGATGTAAATCAGAACAGACGCTGCGATACGTTTTTTGCTCCGTTTGTGGGGAGAGAGAATATCAAAGAGTTTTACAGTCTGCTTCAGCTTGACGGTTATAACCCGCTTGGCGTGGAAAAGCTTACTTATCAGCTGGAGAAAGAGAAAGCGGATGCGGTTTTCGCAGGAGTAGAAAAAGAAAAAGCGGATAAGCTGATTGCGTTTGTAACAAAGCCGTTTACGCCGGGATCGTTGTATCGTATGCTGGACGAGGCGCTGGAGGACTGGAACGAATCTCTGTTTTTCCAGATCATTGATTTTGCGGACGGCCTTGTGAACGGCAATTTTGGCGAAGGTTATTGGTGCGACCATTGGACTTACAATTTGGATTTGATCGAAGATTATCTGGAGGTGAATCCGGAAAAAGAAAAGGAAATGCTGTATGAGGAGGATTACACATATTTCTTAAGTCAGGTGAAGGTGAATCATCGCCAGAAACGGTATGCAAAGACTCCGAACGGCCTGCGTCAGTATTACGCGCTTGACAAATCGAGCGAGAGAGATACGCAGGAAAAACTTGTGCGCACCGATTTTGGAAAAGGAGAGGTTTTAAAGTCAAGCCTTTTGGAGAAGCTGCTTTTGATGTGCACCGTCAAATTTGCGACCCTGGACGCATATGGAATGGGAGTTGAGATGGAAGGCGGCAAGCCGGGATGGTACGACGCCCTGAACGGACTGCCGGGTATGTTTGGCTCCTCCATGTCAGAAACATATGAACTCAGCCGTATGTTGGATTACACCATAGACGCAATGAAAAAATATCCGGGCGAGGTAAACGTGCTGGAGGAGCTTGCGGATTTGATGGACGAGCTGAATCTTGCCAACCGTCTCGAAAAAGAAGCGTTAAAGGGGGACGGGGAAGTTCTTTCGTTCTGGAACCGTATCAACGACGCGAAAGAGATTTATAGGGACAAGACATTTGAGGGCGTTTCCGGCAGAAAGGTGAGCCGCTCCACAGACGAGCTCGTCGAGATGTTAGAGAGTTTCCAGGAAACGGTACACCGCGGTATTGACAAGGCATGCCGGCTTGGCGGAGGTATCTGTCCGACTTACTTTGCATATGAGGTTCCGGAGTACGAGGAGACGGCGGAGGGAATTAAGCCGCTTCGGTTTGAGGTGACGATGATCCCGTATTTCCTCGAAGGGCCGGTGCGTTATCTGAAGCTGAACCATTCGAAGGAGCAGAAACAACAGTTATATAAGAATGTAAAAAACAGTGACCTCTACGACAATAAGCTGTCAATGTACAAGGTAAACGCGTCTCTTGCCGAGGCTTCCTATGAGCTTGGCCGCGCCCGCGCCTTTACGCCGGGATGGCTTGAGAACGAGTCGATCTGGCTTCATATGGAATATAAATATCTGCTGGAGCTGATTCGCAGCGGACTGTATGAAGAATTTTTTGAGGATTTCCATAAGGCGGCGATTCCGTTCCTGGATCCGAAGGTTTACGGAAGAAGTATCTATGAGAACTCTTCGTTTATTGCGAGCAGCAAGAATCCGAACGAGCGCTACCACGGCAAGGGATTTGTCGCGCGTCTGAGCGGCTCGACAATTGAATTTATCAGCATCTGGAAGCTGATGATGTTTGGCCGCCATCTGTTTACGGAAAAAGACGGCGAGCTTGTTTTTGCGCCGCAGCCGGCGATACCGGAGTATCTGATTGAAAAAGACGTGATAACGACTACGCTGCTCGGTGAAATTGAGGTGGAATATCTTCTGGCGGAGAAGAAGGATTATATACCGGGATGCTATAAGGTAGACGGCATGCATTTCGTTTATAAGAACGGAAGCGCGGCGGATACGGCCAGCGAGGCGGTCGCAGGGCAGATTGCGGAGGATATTCGCGACGGCAAAATCAGTAAGATTGAGATTTCGTTGAAATAGGAGGATAGATGGAATTTATAACAAGGGTTACGACGAATGAAAAAGAGAAGGAATATTGGAAATCCGAGGAAATAAAGGCGGATGTCGTAAATGACTGTATGCATGTGGTGAACGTGTATTCAGACGTTTGCTATCAGCAGTTTGCGGGCTTCGGCGGGGCGTTCACCGAAGCTTCCGCCCACAATTATATGACGATGGGCGAGGCGAACAGGAAGCAGGTGATCAGAGATTATTTTTCCGAGGACGGGCTGAAATATAATTTCGGAAGAATACATATGAACAGCTGTGATTTTGGGCTTGGCAACTACGCCTATGTGGAGGATGAAGACGCAGAATTAAAAACCTTTGACATCTCGCATGATTTTGAGGAGATTATACCGATGGTGCGCGCAGCGCAGGCGGAGGCAAAGACGCCGATACGCTTTTTAATGTCTCCGTGGTCGCCGCCTGCGTTTATGAAGACGAACGGTGAGATGAACAACGGCGGAAGCCTCAAGAAGGAATATTACGGGAACTGGGCGGCATATTTTGTGAAATTTATCCGTGCATACAGGGAAGCGGGAATTGAAATTTCCTATCTGACGGTGCAAAACGAACCGATGGCGGTGCAGACCTGGGATTCCTGCGTGTATACTTCCGAGGAGGAACGGATTTTTGTGGAGGATTACCTCGGACCGGCGTTAGAGGAGGCGGGGCTTGATACCAAGATCTTTGTGTGGGATCACAACAAAGAAGAGGCCTACCAGCGATTTAAAGAGGTGACCGCGAGCGAGAAGGCTATGAAATATGTCGCTGGGGCGGCGCTTCACTGGTATACGGGGGATCACTTTGAGGCGATCGATTTGATTCGAAAGCAGTATCCCGACAAACAGATTATTTTTACCGAAGGCTGCGTAGAGTATTCGCGCTTTGCGGATTCCGGTGAAGTGCAAAAGGCAGAGATGTACGGACACGACATTCTGGGAAATCTGAATGCGGGAATTCACGCGTCTATGGATTGGAATTTAATTTTGAATGAGAAAGGCGGTCCGAATCATGTGGGGAATTTCTGTGCTGCCCCGATTATGTATGATACGGAAAGCGACGTCTATGAAAAACGCCTGACATATTACTATATAGGGCAGTTTAGCCGTTATATCAGGCCGGGCGCAAAAAGGATCGGGACTACGCGGTATACCGATAAGATTGAAGTTACAGGCTTTCTTAACCCGGATGGCATGCGTGCGATTGTCGTTCTGAATAAGACCGAAGAGGATGTGCCGATAGCGCTGCGGGAGGACGGAAACGGGACGGAGACGGTTGTGAAGGCGCATTCCATAGCAACTTTTTGTTATAAGTAGTCAGTTTTTTGAACAAAATAGGTTAAAAATTTGTGTATAATTGCTTATAACTAAAAAAATAACACCTTTTTAAAATTTGAAGCATTATCAGGTAAATATAAAGAAGTTATAATGCCAATTATCAACAAACAATGAGTTGAAAAAAAAGGAGGATATTTTTATGAAACTGAAAAAAGTGGTTTCTGCGTTGTTAGTATCTACAATGCTTTTGTCATGCGTAGCATGTGGCAATAATAATAAGAATACTGACGATGCAAACAAGGACAACAACGATACCAAGACACCGAGTACAGAGGCGGGAGACGATGCAAACACTCCGGATGACAGCGCTGACGTAACAGGTGACGGTAAGCTGGTTATCTGGACACTTGCTAAGGATCTTGAGACATTTGCAGAGAAATATATGGAGAGTCATGATGTCGATGTCGAGACAGTAGTTATCGAGCCTGCGAACTATCCTACAAAGGTACAGACAGCTTTGAATGCCGGAGAGAAAGAGCCGGATATCATCGTTGGTGAGCCGCAGATGTTGGAAGACTTCTTTGATGCAGGATATTTTGAGGATTTGAATCAGGCGCCTTACAATGCACAGGATTACGCAGACCAGATCGTAGATTACGTTTGGGAAGTAGGTCAGGATGCAGACGGCATTCAGAGAGCAATCTCCTATCAGATTACGCCGGCAGGCTTCTACTATCGTAGAGATATCGCACAGGATGTATTCGGAACGGAAGATCCGGAAGAGATCGGCAAATTATTTGCAGATTATCCTACAATCCTGGATACAGCTAAGAAATTAAAAGATAAAGGTTACAGAATCTTTGCTTCCGACGGAGAGCTTAACTTCTTCTCCGGCAACACAGCTTGGGTTGTTGATAACAAGTTAACTGTTTCCGAGCAGAGACATGCTTACATGGATCTTTGCGTTGAGCTGTATAAGCAGGATCTGACAGCATACGCTGCACAGTGGTCAACACCTTGGTATCAGGCTATGAGCGGCCCTGTTCCTGTATTGACAGCAGATTCAGACGTTAACGTATGGGATGCGACAGAGTTTGCAAGCGCAACAGAAGGCGGAGCTACAACAGAGATTTTCGCATATGGACTTCCTGCATGGGGCGTTCTTACAATGCGTGACAACGTAGGCGAGACATCCGGTAAATGGGGTGTTTGTGCTGGACCTACATACGGATTCAGCGGCGGTACATATATCGGTGTTTCCGCGAACTCTGAGAGAAAAGACACAGCATGGGATTTCGTGAAGTTCTGTACATTGAACGAAGAGACAGCTGACTGGTGGATTAAGAAATCCGAAGGTGATACAGTTTCTCTGTTATCCGCATTAGAGAAACACAAAGACGACGGAAATGAAGTTTACGGCGGACAGAAATTATATTCATTCTGGCTGGAGCAGGCTGAAGGACTTGACTACTCTGTAGTAACAAGATACGATACAGCAATCGGTAATGCTTGGAGCAATGCGATTACAGCAATTAAGACAGACGAGAAGTCCAAAGAGGATGCAATAGCAGGATTCTATGATGAAGTTGCAGCTACGTATCCGGAACTTACAATCGAAAGAGAGTAATAGAAATTAACTGACTAAGAGGGCAGGCATAGCCTGCCCTTTTGTTAGAATTTGATGGAGGTAATAAGAATGGCTAAGAATCAGGTAACGACGAAAAGCAAACAAAGAAACAGAAACAACGTAGCCTATCTTTTTGTATTACCTTTTGTTGTTGTCTTTCTGATATTCAGTGTGTATCCGGTTCTCCGAACCTTATATTTAAGTTTTACCAGTTATAAGGGCTTTGGTGATCCCGTCTGGCTTGGATTGGATAACTACAAAAGAGTACTGACGGATAAGTTTTTCTGGCGGGCATTCGGGAACACTCTTAAGATTTGGGGTGTGAACATTGTTGTACAGTTGGGGCTGGCGTTTCTTTTGACAATTGTGTTTAGTGATATTAAGTATAAGATGCATGGATTGCCGATTTTCCGTGCGATCTATTATCTGCCGAACTTGATTGCGTGTACTTCGGTTGCATTTCTGTTTAAGACATTGCTTGACTGGAAGTACGGTAGTGTGAATCAGATGCTGATATCGGCAGGAATCACAAGCACGCAGATTAACTGGCTGGGTGATGTGAATATCGCTCCATATGTAATTTCTATTGTTGGTGCATGGATGTGGTTTGGAAATTCATTCATTGTTTTGATGGCGGGTGTACAGGGTATTTCAACAGACTATTTTGAAGCTGCTGCCATAGACGGATGCGGCAGATGGACGCGGTTCTTTAAGATTACGATACCGCTTTTGAAACCGATTTTGCTGTATACGTGTATTACATCATTGATTGGTGGTCTGCAGTTGTTCGATCTTCCATATTTGATGAATGGACCGCAGGGTGGAACAGCGGGACAGCCGAACGGCGTATTGCAGACGGCCGTTATGTACTTGTACAAATTCGGATTTGAGACGAGACAGACGGGATATGCATCTGCGATTGCATACACCTTGTTTATCATTATTTTGATCGTATCTATTATTCAGTTTAAGTGGCTTGGAAAGGAGGACTAGAAGATGAACACAGTAGGCTATAAGATTAAAAAGGGAATTCTTTATATATTACTGATTATACTTGCATTGCTTTGCCTTCTTCCATTCCTTTTGATGATGATTAATGCAACGAGAAGCGGTGTGGAAATCACCACAGGCTTTACTTTTATTCCAAGCTCGCATTTGAAAGATAACTGGGAACAGCTCTTTAAGTTTGTGAACCTGTTCCGTGGTATGGGAAACAGCTTGATGGTTGCGGTTCCTGCCACGATATTGTGCGGATATTTTTCATCCATTACGGCATATGCATTGGCGATGTACAAATTTAAAGGAAATAAATTAATTTTTATCGTGAACGTTCTTTTCATGATGATTCCGGCACAGTTGAGCCTGATTGGTTTTTACAATTTGTGTATGACGCTGGGATTGGTTAACTCCTATATTCCGTTGATTGTACCGGCAGTTGCAGCTCCTGGTACGGTATTCTTCTTGAGACAGTATGTACAGGCAACATTGTCTCCGGCTTTGATTGAGGCGGCGAGAATTGACGGCGCGGGCGAATTACATATCTTCCATAAAATTGTATTTCCGATTATGATTCCTGGCGTTGCAACGATGTCGATTGGAGCGTTTATTGGAAACTGGAATAATTACCTTACACCGTTGATTTTGTTGAACAATCCGGAGAAGATGACGTTACCGGTTATGATTTCGACGCTGAATGCGGCGACGGATTTGCAGAGTAATCAGGGTGCGATTTACCTCGGTGTTGCAATTTCGGTAATTCCGATTTTGATTGCGTTCTGTTTCTTCTCCAAATACATTATCAGCAGTATTTCAGCAGGTGGTGTTAAGGAATAAGACAGTTAGAGACTGCGATTTTGTAATTTTTTCTCCTTATATAATTATGTCAGCAAGGCAATACCTGCTTTTAGGTGTTGCCTTGTTCTGAATTTTCCGGATGTACGAAATAAAAAAGAAAGGGATGTAAATATGGAAAAAGCGATTGAGATTATTGATTTTCCGGCAGAGGACTACATGCCGTTGAAGGATTATGGCGCTTGGCGGGTTGCCGTTCTGCGTCACTGTGAGAATACAAATCTGGAGAGAATCAGTTGGATGCAAAAGCATATGGAGACCGACGAGGTGTTCGCGCTGCTGGATGGGAACTGCACATTGATTCTGGCTGGAGACGGCGATAAGCCGGAAAATTATGAGATGGTTAAAATGGAACCGCACAAGCTATATAACATAAAAAGCGGTTTTTGGCATAACCATGTGCTGGATGAGAACGGCGAGGTGCTTATTGTGGAGAATCGCGACACTACGGATGATAATTCTCCGACTTATCATATGGACAACGGGGAGATTGCCGCGTTTCAAAAGGCATTTCGTGCATAGAGGTTGGATTGCAGGACTTGGGAGATAAGAGGTAAGGCAGATGAAAAAGCGGTTGGGAAGGGCTCTTGTTCTTTTTGTTTTTATTTCGGCGTTGACGGCGGGCGCGGCCGATAGGAAGCGCGGATCAGAATTGCTTTTGGGCGGCGACGAGGAGGGCTGGAAATATTATGCGGATCGGCCTGTCACATTGGAGTGGTATGTGAATTTTCCGTGGTTTGCAATGCCCTGGGGCGGAAACCTCGTGTCGGATACGATCACGGAGGAGACGGGGGTGAGCGTTCATTTTATTACGCCTTCCGGCAGTGAGGAGGAGAAGATGAACGCGTTGATCGCGGCCGATTCCCTGCCGGATATTTTGACGCTTGGAGTAGAAGAATCTGCCGTAAATCAGATCATTGAAGAAGAAATGGTGTATGCCTTAAACGAATTGGGAGAAAAATATGATATGTATTTTTTTGAGGCGACGAATCCGGATATTCGGAAATGGTTTACCCGGGATGACGGAAATATTTATGGTTACCCCGGATTTTCTGTTACGCCCGAGGATTTTAAACGGGAAGACGAGATCTATGCAAATCAAAATTTTCTTGTGCGAAAGGATATTTATGAGGCTATCGGAAGCCCGGACATGACAACGCAGGAGGGTTTCTATAAAGCCGTTAAGAGAGCGGTCGAACTGTTTCCGGAAGTCGACGGGAAGCCGTTGATTCCGATCGGGGCGAATGTATTCGACAAAGAGGGCTGCGCTTCCTTTGACGACTGTCTGATGAACTTCCTTGCCGTGCCGTATGAGAAGGACGGCAAGTATTACGACCGATATACGGATGACGAGTATATATCCTGGCTGAAATTTTTCAGGCGGCTTTCAGAGGAGGGTTATCTTCTGGATGATATTTTTATCGATCAAAAAAACCAGATAGAGGAGAAATTCGAACAGGGAAGATATTTCTGTATGCTGTATCAGAGTGAGGACGTGTTAAATCAACAGAAAGCAGCCTGTGCGCAGAATTCGCAGAACAATTACGTTGCGGTTGACGGTCCGAAAAACGCCGCGGGAGACGACTATCAGCTCCCCTGTTCCGGAATTAACGGATACACGGTCACTATGATTTCAAAAAACTGTAAGCATCCAAAGCGCGCGATTGCATTTCTTGACTATCTGATAAGCGAGCACGGGCAGGCTCTGACGTATCTTGGCGTGGAGGGTGAAACTTACGATGTGATAGAGGGACGGCCGGTCGTCAGAGAAGAGGTCAGAGAACTTTTAAGTACGAATCGCCGGGAATACGATAAAAAATACGGTGCGGATAACGCGTATTGGATGCTGCAAAACAGCGTTATGCAGTTAAAGTGGAAGCAGGAGCGAAGCGACGTCATGATGCAGCCGAAGCAATGGACCTGTCCCTATGTGGTTTACAGCAGTCAATATGATTCCCTGACGTTGACCCGTTCCAGATTTATCAATATGAGTTCTAAAATTACGGAGCTTTGGAGCGAGACGCTGCCTTATCTGCTTTTGGCACAGACAGAGGAACGGTTCGATAAAATTTTACAGGATTTTGTAAAAAAGAGAGAAGAGCTGGGATTTGAGGATCTGGAGTCTGAGCGCACGAAACTGATGGAATCTGCAAAGAAGAAGCTTGGTATGAGATAGATGAAAATGATGAGAGAGCGTGTGGAGCACGTAAAGGGATTAAAGCTGAATACCAAATTTACGCTTGTTATTACAATATTTGTGGTAGTTCCGATTGTGGTTTTGGGGACGGTCCTTTTTCGCAATATGGAGACGACGCAGATTAATGAAAATTTGACCTATATGCAGTACACCATGGAGAGAAACCGTGACAATATTCAGACTTGCGTCGACTCCATCAATATGACGACGCAGTTTTTTTTGAGCGATAAGGCTTTGCTGGAGCATCTGAGAGGCGTGCTTACCGGCGAGACGATGACAGCGTCCGAGAAACTGGCGTTCTACAATACGAATATTGCGTCTTTAAAGCGCCTTGTAAATAACAATCCGTTGCTGTACGGGGTGCGCGTCTACGCCTCGGATGATAACGTTCAGGAGATGATGCCTATTTTGTACAGTCGTTCCCGGATGATGAAACAGGAGTGGGCGAAGACAGAAGAATTTAGCGGATGGTATTACAACTATTCAGACGCTATTTTTTCCGATTTGAATGTGGGGAGAGATCAGAAGGTTGTGTCGTTGATTACGCCGATTGCCGATTACGGCTGCGGAACGACCGGGGTGGTGGAGGCGACGATGACGATGCAGAGCATGTTTCCGGCTCTGTTTGGCACGATTGAAAATGAGTGGGGCTGCTTTGTGACAGACAATGGAGATATTTATTTCGGGGACAACGGCCACGAGAGCTACGAACCTCTGATTTTGGAAGAGCTGTCGGGTGAGATGGAGAGGAGTGGAATTCAGACCTATTATAAAAAGAATGGGGATAAAAAACAGGTAATCTCATATCTTTACATTAAGGAGCTGAAAGGCACGCTTTTTTGTGTGCAGGATATCACGGAAAGTCTCACCAGGCTGTCTTATATGCGGAATTTGTTTGTAGCCGTTATGGCGGGCCTTGTAATTATTTTGGCGTTTTTGATTAACTATACGGTGACACATTTGCTGGGAGAGTTTTATGGAATTTTAAAATCCATCCGCAGAGTACAGCAGGGGGATCTCGACGTAGTAATCAAAAATTGTGGAAATGACGAGATGGGGGAGCTTGGGAATCAGATTAATAAGATGTTGGAGCATATCCGTCTGCTGATGGCGGATAATATTAAGCGGGAGGTGCTTGCCAAGAACTCTGAGATCCGCGCGCTGCAAAACCAAATCAATGCGCATTTTATTTACAACGTTTTGGAGTCGGTAAAAATGATGGCGGAGATTGACGAGGAATACGCGATTTCAGACGCCATCACATCGCTTGGAAAGCTCCTGCGTTACAGTATGCGTTGGGTGTCGGGCAATGTTAAGGTGGAAGAGGAGCTGGAGTATATCAAAGATTACCTTTCGCTTATTAATCTTCGCGTCGACTATGAGATTTACCTGTCTTTAAACATTCCGGATTTAATTCTAAAGCAGGAGATCCCGAAGATGTCGCTGCAGCCCATTGTGGAAAACGCCATTTATCATGGAATTGAGGAGATGGCGGAGGATACGAACATATACATGAAGGGTGTGTTTGACGGGAATGACTGTATTATTGAGGTGACAGACGCCGGAAAAGGGATGTCGGAGAGAGAGTTAGAGCATCTCAGAAAAAGGATTGCCGGTGAGGTAGAGACGAGCGGGGGATCCGGGAATGGAATCGGGTTAAAGAATGTGCAGGATCGAATCCGTATGTCGTTTGGCGAGGGATATGGAATCAGTATCGCTTCTATGGAGGGATGCTTTACGAAGGTGATGGTTCGCATACCGTATGGCAGACAGAGCGGGCAGAACAATGTATCAAAGCTTATTGGAAAAAATGAGTGACATGTGAAAAGAGGATAATATGAAAACGGTATTAGTTGTTGAAGATGAAAAGATGATT
Source organism: uncultured Roseburia sp. (assembly GCA_947383215.1). GTDB lineage: Bacteria > Bacillota > Clostridia > Lachnospirales > Lachnospiraceae > Roseburia_C. Next base: position 65,217 of record CANDCP010000001.1, on the reverse strand, counting down.
CGCCAGGGGATAAAGACCATGATACAAAGGAGCGGGGTTCCGGTAGAGGTGATAATGGAGTGCAGCAACGGCGAGACAGCGCTTGAAGTCTTAAGGGAGCAGAAAATAGACGTTATGTTTACGGATATCCGAATGCCGCGCATGGATGGAATCGAGCTGGTACAGAAAATGCAGGAGCTTGACTATCAGCCGCTCACGGTAGCTGTCAGCGGTTACGACGACTTTTCTTACGCCGTGGAGATGATGCGTAACGGCGTCCGGGAATATATCTTAAAGCCTGTGGAGCGCAAAAAAATACAGGAAGTGTTAGAAAAGCTGGAAGCGGAAATTGTCAGCAGCAAGAAAATGAATTATGCGAGCAAGAAGATCGGATACCAGCAGTTAAAGTACTTGATGTTAAACAATAAGATGACCGAAGAGGAGTTGCAGATCTTAAAGGATCAGTATGGCAAAGATTTTTACGAGGGAATGTATCGGGTGTGCTGCCGGAATGCAAAATACGGGGCGGAGGGAATGGATCGCTATATTTACCTGCATGAGCTCGATGAGAATGACGTCTATATTGTAGAAGAAGAAAACCTCGATATGCTTTTAAAGAATGAGCTGGCGGATTTTTATACCGGAGTCAGCGACGCGTACAGCGGAATCGAAAATCTTCGAAAGGCGTACAGCGAGTCGGTGGTGGCGAGAAAAAGGGCGTTTTGCGGAAATCACAGAGTCATGTTTTATCGGGAGGAGGCAAAACGCGTTCCGGGACAGCTGGCGGAGGAATCGAGAAAGCTTCTGGATCCGGAGGCCCGCCTGTCGAGGGCCCAGCTTCTTGGAACGGATAAGACGGACGAAATTTTACATGTCTGGAACGTATTTTTTCATGCGGTGAAGATGGAGCATCTGCCGGGCAGTGATTTTGAACGCTGTATCAAAGATTTTCTCGCGGATATTACAAAGACGTATCGAAATATTTTGGGGAATGAGACGGAAGAGATAGAAAAGCTGAATGAGATCTGGAAATACACAAATATTGACGAGTATGAGGACGAGTTTGTCGACTGGATTCTCGAACTTCACGACAAAATAAACAGCCAGTTTGATACGAACAAGAATAAACAGAAAATACAACAGGCAGTGGAGTATATAAAAGAAAATTATGCCAGGGATCTGAATATGGCGGTCGTCTCGAACCATATTTCCATGAATTATTCGTTATTTTCTTACTCGTTTAAACAGTATACGGGAAGCAATTTTGTAAATTATTTAAAAAATATACGAATGGAGGAGGCGAAGCGCCTTCTGGTGGAGACGGATATGCGGGTAATCGAGGTAAGTCAGACCGTGGGCTATGATAATGAAAAACATTTTATGAAAATATTTAAAAGCTCCTGCGGGGTGTCGCCGAGCGAATATCGGAAAAATATGAAGCTGATGGACGTAAAAGGCCGCTCCTGACGGCCGGGGAAGCTTCTGTTCCAGGGAGGTCAAAACAGAATATGTTTCTTCTTTTTTGTCCCGTACATGTTGCTGTCTGCCTTGGAAAATAATTCCTGTATATTTTCGGTATAAAAATTTGCATCCGGCACGGCGGAGGCAAAGCCGCCGCTGACAGAGATATTATATTTTTTGGTGGACAGACGGTTATAGTTATCTAAATATTTTTCAATATTTGCGATCAGTTCCTCGGCGTCTTCCCGGGAATAACCGCAGGTTAACAGATAAAATTCATCGCCGCTGAAACGGGCGCAGATATCATTTTTGCCGATTGCGTTTTCCAGGGCGTGCCCCATAACCTGAAGGGCGAAATCCCCCTCGCTGTGACCGAAATTGTCGTTTATTTGTTTTAAACCGTCGAGATCAAAGATAAAACAAGTCAGGGGAACGCTTTCATTTTTGGCGCGTGTCAAAAGCGCTTCTTCCGAATGAAGATAGCCGTGCTTGTTGTAAAGTCCCGTCAGCGCGTCGCGCATATAGATTGTTTCCAGACGTTTGACGAGCAGGTCGATACGCTGCGTCTCACAGATACCCTGAAGCATCTGGTTGATGTCCATAAACCAGTGGACCAGACGGAAATGGTAGCCGATGCGGTTGTTTTCATAAGCCAGCGCGATATAGCCGAATTCTTTGTCCTCAAAGAACAGCGGGGTATAGATATAAGCGCAGTTTGAATCCTTGTAGAGATATTCCGGGAGCAGGGAGCTCTTTTTAAAGCTGCATTCCGGGAGGCGTTTTCCGTTTTTCATCGCCAGTTTTAAAAGGATTGTGTCCGGGTTTTTCGCCGGAATACCGTCCGCCGCCTCCGTGATTTCCAGGATATGGTGCGAGACGGAGTCCCAGTCGCTGTAAAGGCAGAGATAAAATTCTTTACAGTGCTCTATGGTATGTACATATTTTTCCAGAAGCTCTACGCCGTCGTCGATATCGCTGATCCGCTGAGAGGCGGCCGACATACGCATGGAGTGGAAGACGGATTCTTCCAGTTTTTCGATCCGCCTGGTCAAAGTGTGCGCGAAGAAAACGGGATTGATTTCCGGGTGGCTTTTGCAGCCGCAGGAATTGGCGATAACCGGACGCGCGTGTACCGTGGTCATAGCGGGAACGGATTTGCCCTGGATCATCTGTAAGAGTTCTTCAAAGGCATTCGCGCCAAGCTCATAACACGGAAAAGTAACCGTTGTCAGCATCGGCGTTGCGTTTCGCCCGTCCGGCGTGTCGTCGCAGCCGGTTATGGCAATGTCCTCGGGAACCTGGTAGCCGCTGGAAAGCGCGGCGCGCATAAAATATAAGGCCATTTTATCATTGTAGCAGACAACGGCGTCCGGTTTGCCTTTCTTTTCAAAAAATTCCAGCGCGCCGGCGACGGCGTCGCTTTCGTAAGGGCAGGCATAGACGTCGTGGGAGGAGATTTTCAGGCCGTGTTTTTTTAAGGCGTCGCAAAAGTACCGTTCTCTCTGGGCGGAAAAGAACGGTTCCTGCGTGCAGCCGAGATAACAGATTCGCTTATAGCCGTGCTCCAAAATAAGATGTTCCGTCAGCTCGCCGACGGTGGAATTATTTTCTATGGAGATGGCCGGAAAATGGGGATCCTTGAAAGCGATTTCAAGAATCGGGCAGGTGCATTTCGCTTCTAAGGCAGAGATGACCTGGCTTTTCAATTCTTTGGACAGATACGTTTCAGAGGCGATAATGATACCGTCAAGTTCCTCGTAATTTGGAATGCGAAGGATACTTTTTTCGCCGGCGCCGTAAGAACCCAGATTTTCACCGTCCATTGTGGTAAAAAATTCGGCGGTATAGCCATATTCCAGAGATTTGTCAATGATTCCCTGACATACGCTCTGCTGGTAAAAACCAAAGATGTGTGAGACAAAAACACCTATTTTTTTTGTGTGATACATATCCGTCCTCCCAAAAAGCTACTAAATCATATTCTAAGAGATAATGTCGAATTTTACAATAGCGAATGCGTCAAAAATTATAGTAAAATCACGAAAAATATGATAAAATAATGAAGATTAATGAAAAATGGAGTGGTACAATGGAAATAAAACGGGAGGAACATTGTTGTCAGAGTTGCGGGCGCCCTTTGCCGGCGCGCTATGAGGGTGATTGTTGTATAAGCTGTATGGAACGGCAGCTATTTGAAAAAGTGCGCGATTATATACGCGCCAATGATGTGAACGAGTATGACGTGGCCGAGCATTTTAATATTCCGCATCGGAAAGTAAAGGGCTGGATTAAGGAGGGGAGAATTGAGTATAAGGAACAGGTCGAGAAGAATATTTCAGCTATTTTCTGTTCGCGCTGCGGCGCAAAAGTGAATTTCGGGACCCTTTGTCAGAAGTGTTTAAAGATGATGAACGGGGAGAACCGTGAAGGTTTCGCGATGCTGACGAAGGCCGAAGAAGGAAAAATGCGTTTTATGGATAACGACGGGACGAAGCAGAAATCAAAGAAATGAAAAATGAGGGTACAGGGTCGACGGACGTCTGTATCCTCATTTTTTATGCAGGAAGAAATTATGTCTCGTTTCGGTATTCGATCGAAGCCTTTACAAAACCCTTGAACAGCGGGTGCGGGCGGTTTGGCCTTGATTTTAATTCCGGATGCGCCTGTGTCGCTACAAACCATGGATGATCCGAAATCTCTATCATCTCGACGATGCGGCCGTCAGGGGAGAGGCCGCACAGCTTTAAGCCCTTCTCCGTCAAAATATTCCGGTAATCGTTGTTTACCTCGTAGCGGTGCCGGTGCCTTTCGTGGATCGTTTCGGCGCCGTACACCTTAAACGCGTTTGAAGCGGTATCAAGGACGCACGGATAGGAACCGAGCCGTAAGGTTCCGCCGATATCCTCGACGCCGTCCTGATCCGGCATCAGAGCGATAACGGGATGCGTGGTATTTGGATCCAGTTCAATGCTGTGGGCGTCGTGCAGGCCGCAGACGTGTCTGGCATATTCAATTATGGCGACCTGCATGCCAAGACAGAGGCCCAGGTAAGGGATCCGGTGTTCTCTCGCGTATTTTGCGGCAAGAATCATTCCCTCTACGCCGCGGATTCCGAATCCGCCGGGAACGATAATGCCGTCTGTATTCTTAAAAGTCTCGTCCGCATTTTCGGCGGTCAAAAGCTCAGAATCTACCCAGTTTAAGTTTACGGTGGCGCGCTCTGCGATGCCACCGTGTTTTAACGCCTCCACGACAGAGATATAGGCGTCGTGCAGCTGCGTATATTTTCCGACAAGAGAAATGTTGACCTCCTGGATCGGATTGCGAAGCGCGTCTACCATGTCCGTCCAGTCGGCGAGATCCGGCATCGGACACTCTAAGTGCAAAGATTCGCAGACAACGCTTGCAAGGTTTTCTTTTTCCATGGCGAGAGGAGCCTCGTAGAGGTATTCCACATCGAGATTCTGAAGCACATGGTTGTTCGGAACGTTACAAAAGAGGGCGATTTTGTCCTTCAAAGCCTGGTCTATCGGTTTTTCGGAGCGGCATACAATGATGTCCGGCTGAATGCCCATTCCCTGCAGCTCTTTTACGCTTGCCTGCGTCGGTTTTGTCTTTAATTCCCCGGAGGCTCTGATATAAGGAATCAGCGTAACATGAATTAAAATTGCGTTTTCGTGCCCGATTTCGTGTTGAAACTGACGGATAGACTCCAAAAAAGGCTGGCTCTCGATGTCTCCGACTGTTCCGCCGACCTCAATGATTGCAATGTGTGTGTCGTTTGACGTAAAGTTGCGGTAAAAGCGGCTCTTGATTTCGTTGGTAATATGCGGGATAACCTGGACGGTCCCTCCGCCGAAATCGCCGCGGCGTTCTTTCTGCAATACCGACCAGTATACTTTTCCGGTTGTTACGTTGGAATTTTTTGTCAGACTCTCATCAATAAACCGTTCATAGTGTCCGAGATCCAGATCGGTTTCCGCACCATCGTCGGTTACGAAGACTTCGCCGTGCTGGATCGGGTTCATCGTACCCGGATCAATGTTGATATATGGGTCAAATTTCTGCATAGTTACTTTGAAGCCTCTTGCCTTTAAGAGACGTCCAAGGGATGCCGCGGTGATACCTTTGCCAAGTCCCGATACAACACCGCCAGTGACGAAGACGTATTTTACAGGCATGTTAAATCCTCCTTAGAAATATATGTAAAAAGTGAGACAGACCGACAGTCTTTCGCCGGTCTATCTGATTTCTCAATTAAATTCAATTATACAACGGAACGGCAAATAAATCCACTTGTTTTTTTGCATAAGTTTTAAAAAATAAGAAATTCTCTTTAGAGAAAGTTTATAAAAATAAGGAAAACTTCATAGAGTTGATATTGATTTATAATTCGAGATTACATATAATGTAATCTATGAGAATCGGCGCAGCCGGTCATATGGATGATATAATACGGAGGATAGAATGGATAACCAGTATAATAACGGCGGCAATAACAACGGCGGTAACGATAACAGGCCGAATAATAATAACAATAATAAGGGCAGGAAAAACGGGCAGATGGTATTGGTCTTCCTGTTTATTACGCTTGTGGCGTTGTTTGTAATGAGCCTTTTGAATAAGATGGGAACGGAGATGACGACCCAGCGCATTACCTATACGGAATTTGTAGATATGGTGAAGGAGGATAAAATTGACAGTGTGGAATTTGCTTCCTCACAGTATAACATTACGCCAAAGTATACGAATAAGGAGCTGATACGTCTTACCTATTACACGGGGCGCATGGCGAACGACGAGGAGATCTTGATTCCGCTGCTTGCGGAACACGGCGTGGACATAGAATCTGAGATTCCGAGCGGAACGTCCGCGATTATTTACAATATATTAAGTATATTACTCCCGATCGCGCTTCTCTGGCTTGTATTCGGCCTTGTGATGCGCAAAATGGGCGGAAGCGGCGGCATGATGGGCGTCGGGAAGAGCAATGCCAAGGTGTATGTAGAGAGGGAGACCGGGGTGACGTTTAAGGACGTGGCCGGGCAGGATGAGGCGAAGGAGTCTTTGCAGGAGGTTGTCGATTTTCTGCATAATCCCAAAAAGTACAAGGAGATCGGCGCGAAGCTGCCAAAGGGCGCGCTTTTGGTGGGACCTCCCGGAACCGGAAAGACGCTGCTTGCCAAGGCGGTGGCGGGGGAAGCGAAGGCGCCGTTTTTCTCGCTGGCAGGCTCCGATTTTGTGGAGATGTTTGTAGGAGTGGGCGCTTCCCGTGTCAGGGATTTGTTTAAGGAAGCGCAGAAGCAGGCTCCGTGCATTATTTTTATTGACGAGATCGACGCGATCGGCAAAAGCCGCGATACGAGGTTTGGCGGCAATGACGAGCGGGAACAGACCTTGAATCAGCTTCTTGCAGAGATGGACGGGTTTGATACGTCGAAGGGACTTTTGATCTTAGCCGCGACAAACAGACCGGAAGTGCTCGATAAGGCGCTGCTGCGGCCGGGGCGCTTTGACCGGAGGATTATCGTCGATAAGCCGGATTTGAAGGGGCGGCTTGAGACATTGAAGGTTCATTCCAAAGATGTTCTTATGGATGAGTCGGTGGATTTGGACGCGCTTGCGCTCGCGAGCGCCGGACTTGTCGGTTCCGATCTTGCCAATATGATCAACGAGGCCGCGATCAATGCGGTAAAAAAAGGAAGGAAGTATGTCAATCAATCGGATCTGTTTGAGGCGTTTGAGATTGTGGCGGTGGGCGGCAAGGAGAAGAAAGACCGCGCTATGAGTAAGAAGGAGCGGAAAATTGTAGCGTACCATGAGGTGGGGCATGCGATGGTGACCGCCCTGCAAAAGAACACGGAGCCCGTACAAAAGATTACGATTGTTCCGAGGACAATGGGGGCGCTCGGATACACGCTGCAGACGCCTGAGGAGGAGAAGTTCTTACAGACGAAGGAGGAGCTTGTCGCAAAGATTACGACGTATATGGCCGGGCGCGCCGCCGAGGAGCTGACGTTTCACTCGGCTACAAGCGGGGCCGCCAACGATATCGAGTGCGCGACGAACATTGCGAGGGCGATGATTACCCAGTTCGGTATGTCGGAACATTTCGGGCTGATGAGCCTTGCGACTGTGGATAATCAATATCTGGAGGGCCGGGCTTCCCTGAACTGCGGAGATGCGACGGCCGCGCAAATCGACCAGGAGGTTATGGAGCTTTTGAAAAGCTGCTATGACAAGGCGACGCAGCTGTTGGAGCAGTACCGCGATGCGCTGGATCAGATTTCGGATTACCTTTATGAGCATGAGACCATCACAGGTAAGGAGTTCATGAAAATTTTCCGTGAGCTGACGGGAATTGAGGAAGAGAAAAGTGCGGACGAGGGAGAAGAACATGTTTGATGTGCAGGAAGAGTTGAGAAAGCTTCCGGATTCTCCGGGGGTTTATATCATGCATGACGCGTCGGACGCGATTATTTACGTCGGAAAGGCGGTGAGTCTTCGCAGCCGTGTGCGCCAGTATTTTCAGGCAAGCCATAACGAAGGCATCAAGAAAGACCAGATGGTGAGGAAGATCAGCTATTTTGAGTATATCATTACTGATTCCGAGCTGGAGGCGCTTGTACTGGAGTGTAATTTAATAAAAGAGCATCGCCCAAAATATAATACGATGCTCAGAGATGATAAGACGTATCCGTATATTAAGGTGACTCTGGGAGAGGACTTTCCCAGGGTCCTCTTTTGTCGTCTGATGAAAAAAGATAAGTCGCGTTATTTCGGGCCGTATACCAGCGCGGGGGCGGTCAAGGATACGATAGAGCTGATCCGTAAGATTTATCATATTCGTACGTGCAGCCGAAGGCTGCCGAGAGATACGGGGAAGGAACGCCCGTGTCTGAATTATCACATTCATCAATGTTTTGCGCCGTGCCAGGGGTATATCAGCAAAGAAGAATACAGGGCGAATGTCGAGGGGGCGTTAGAGTTTCTCAACGGGAATTACGCGCCGGTTATAAAGGGGCTTGAGGAAAAAATGAGCGCCGCTTCACAGGCGCTGGAGTTTGAAAAGGCCTCAGAGTTCCGCGATCTTTTAAACAGCGTGAAACAGATTGCACAAAAACAAAAGATTACGCAGTTTGACGGCGAGGATAAGGATATTGTCGCGCTTGCCGCCGACGAGCAGGACGCGGTAGTACAGGTGTTTTTTATTCGGGGCGGAAAGCTTATCGGCAGAGAGCATTTTTATGTGCGGATTGCAAGAGAGAGTACGACCAGCCAGATATTGACGACGTTTATCAAACAGTTTTATTCGGGAACGCCTTATATTCCGAGAGAGATTATGCTGCAGGAGGAAATTGAGGAGAGCGGGGTTATCTCGGAGTGGCTGTCCAAAAAGAGAGGGCAGAAGGTGACGCTGCGTATTCCGAGGAAGGGAATGAAGGAGAAGCTTGTCGAGCTTGCCGGAAAGAATGCGGCCCTTGTGTTAAGCTCAGACAGGGAAAAGCTAAAACGGGAAGAGGGGCGGACCATCGGGGCGCTCAAGGAGATTGCGGACTGGCTCGGGATGGAAAAGCTAAGCAGAGTGGAAGCGTTTGATATTTCCAATATAAACGGTTTTGAGACAGTGGGTTCGATGATTGTTTATGAGAAAGGGAAGCCGCAGCGCAGCGACTACCGCAAATTCAAGCTTCGCACGGTGAGCGGACCGGACGACTATGCGTCTATGCATGAGGTTTTGACAAGAAGGTTCACGCACGGATTAAAGGAGCAGAAGGAGCTGGCAGAGCGCGGGATCGACGATGCGTACGGCAGCTTCACAAAGTTCCCGGACTTGATTATGATGGACGGCGGAAAGGGACAGGTTCACATAGCGCTTCAGGTATTATCCGAGATGCGCCTTGATATTCCGGTCTGCGGGATGGTGAAGGACGACAACCACAGGACGCGCGGTTTGTATTATCATAATGTGGAGGTTCCGATTGACACTCACAGCGAGGGCTTTAAGCTGATTACAAGAATCCAGGATGAGGCGCACCGTTTTGCTATCGAATATCACCGTTCGCTGCGCCAGAAGAGCCAGGTTCATTCCGTTCTGGACGACATACCGGGTGTAGGGCCGGCGCGAAGAAAGGCGTTGATGCGGAGATTTCAGTCTTTGGAAGCGATTCGGGAGGCGAGCGTAGAAGAGCTTGCGTCGGCGGATGCGATGAATGAGCGCGCGGCAAGGGAAGTGTACCGGTTTTTCCATAATGATGTTGAAGCGGAAACGTAATTATGCTAAACTTAAAATAATTGCAGGCGCGGCCTGCTCACAACGGAAAAGCGATAAATGGCAGGAAAGGAGCGGACTATGGAAGGGGTAAGTGTAGAGAAGATTGCAAATAAGTTACAGTTGAGTTCCTATATGGAGGAGATGGATTTAAAAAAGCGCCGTATTCTGGTTCCGGATGTCAACCGTCCGGCATTACAGCTGAGCGGATATTTTGAATATTTCGAGCAGACGCGTGTTCAGATTATAGGAATGGTAGAATATACTTATTTAGAACAGCTTGAACAGGAACAAAAAAAGCAGATTTACAGCCAATTTTTGAGTTACGATATTCCATGCGTCATTTTTTGCCGGGATTTACAGCCGGATGAACTGTTTTTAGAGCTGGCGAGGGAGCATAATGTTCCGATTCTCAGTACGGGAAGAGGGACTTCCGAGTTTATGGCGGAATTGATTTATATGTTAAGCGAATTGCTGGCGCCATGTATTACGATACACGGCGTTCTGGTGGATGTGTACGGCGAAGGCCTGTTGATTATGGGTGAGAGCGGGATCGGAAAGAGCGAGGCGGCCCTTGAGCTGATCCGGAGAGGGCATCGTCTGGTGACGGATGACGTCGTTGAGATCCGTAAAATTAATGAACATACGTTGATCGGCACATCGCCGGATATTACCAGATATTTCATTGAGCTTCGTGGTATTGGAATTATAGATGTGAAGACACTGTATGGTGTGGAATGTGTAAAAGAAAAACAGACAATCGACCTTGTCATTAAGTTAGAGGACTGGAAAAAGGATAACGAGTATGACCGTCTTGGCCTTGAGGAAGAGTTTACAGAGTTTCTGGGAAATAAGGTGGTCTGCCACTCGCTTCCGATCCGCCCGGGGCGCAACCTTGCGGTAATCTGTGAGGCGGCGGCGGTCAACCACAGACAGAAAAAGATGGGCTATAACGCCGCGCACGAGCTGTACCGCCGCGTGCAGGCGAACCTCAATAAACGCGATGACGAGGAATAGGACAAATCAGTAAGGGCAGAAACGGAGTATAAAATGGAAAGAGATTTAACGTGGGAGAATTATACGGATCAGCAGAGAGAGGATGTATTTGAGTTTGCGGAGGCATACCGTCAGTTTATCTCGGAGTGCAAAACAGAGCGCGAGTGCGTGGACGGTTTTTTGAAGAGGGCGTCATCGGCGGGCTTTACGGATCTTGGAGAGGCGATAAAGAACAAAAAGCGTCTGAAAGCGGGAGATAAGGTGTACGCCGTAAATTGCGGCAAGGCAATGGCAATGTATGTGATCGGACGGCGGCCGCTCGAGGAGGGTATGAGAATACTTGGCGCGCATATTGATTCGCCGCGTCTCGACTTAAAACAGAATCCGCTGTACGAGGACACGGGGCTTGCAATGCTCGATACGCATTATTACGGCGGCGTGAAAAAATACCAGTGGGTGACGCTGCCGCTTGCGCTGCACGGTGTAATCATAAAAAAGGACGGGACAAAGGCGACGGTAAACGTGGGTGAGAAACCGGAAGATCCGGTGTTCGGGATCAGCGACCTTTTGATTCATCTCGCCGCAGAGCAGCTTGAAAAAAAAGCGAACAAAGTAATTGACGGGGAAAATCTTGATATCTTAATTGGAAGTATTCCGGTTCAGAAGCAGGAGGATCAAGAAGAGGTTAAGGACCGCGTCAAGGTAAATATTTTAAATATTTTGCAGAGAGAATACGGGATTGAGGAGGAGGATTTCCTTTCCGCGGAGATCGAGGTTGTACCGGCGGGAGCCGCCAGGGATTACGGGTTTGACAGAAGTATGATAATGGGTTACGGACACGACGACAGAGTTTGCGCGTATCCGTCTTTCGAGGCCGTGCTTCAGATGGAGGAACCGGAATATACGAGCGTCTGCCTGCTGGTCGACAAGGAAGAGATCGGGAGCGTGGGAGCTACCGGTATGCAGTCGCGCTTTTTTGAGAATATGACGGCGGAGCTTCTCGAGGCGATGGGATGTTACAGCGAACTTGCGCTGCGCCGGGCGCTTGCGGCTTCAAAGGTTCTCTCTTCGGACGTCAGCGCCGCGTTTGACCCTAATTATCCGTCGGTTATGGAAAAGCACAATGCCGCGTATTTCGGAAGAGGCCTGGTGTTTAATAAGTATACCGGCGCGAGGGGAAAGTCCGGCTCGAATGACGCGAATGCGGAGTATGTCGGAGAGATCCGCAGGCTTATGGATGAAAATCATGTGTTTTTCCAGACGTCAGAGCTTGGGAAGGTTGATCAGGGCGGCGGCGGAACGATCGCGTACATTCTGGCAAATTACGGAATGCAGGTGATTGACAGCGGAGTCGCGGTTTTAAATATGCACGCGCCTTGGGAAATTATCAGCAAGGCCGATCTGTATGAAGCGTACAGAGGGTACCGGGCTTTTTTGGAACTAAAATAAAAAGAATAAGATTCGAGGAAGATTTGTGATACGGCAGTCAATAATAGAAGATTTAGGAAAAATCATAAAAAAAGAGCAGATAAGGTTAAACGAACCGATGAGCGCCCACACAACGTTTCGCGTGGGAGGTCCCGCGGAGCTTTTTGTGCAGCCGAAGACAGAAGAGCTGAAGGAGGTAACCGCGTTTTTTCGGGCTCACGGTATTCCATATACCATTATCGGCAACGGAAGCAATCTGCTTGTTTGCGACAGGGGCATAAAAGGCGCGGTTATTGAGCTTGGAAAGGCGGCCTCCGAAGTTTCTGTGGAAGGGACCTTTGTCCGTGCAAATGCCGGGGCGATGCTCTCGAAAACAGCGAATATGGCGGCGGACGCCGGCCTGACCGGGATGGAATTTGCATCCGGAATACCGGGAACGCTTGGCGGGGCCGTCGTCATGAATGCCGGCGCTTACGGCGGCGAGATGAGCCAGATTATAAAAGAGGTAACCGTGCTTACGCCGGACGGTGAGATAAAGACGCTTTCTGCCGCCGAGTTGGAGCTCGGTTATCGCAGCAGCTGTATTGCGAAGAATGAGTATATCGTAATGTCCGCCGTTTTGGCGTTAGAGCGCGGGGACAGAGATAAAATCGCGGCGCGGATGGAGGAATTAAAAGCGCGGCGCATAGAAAAGCAGCCGTTAGAGTATCCGAGCGCGGGCAGTACCTTTAAACGTCCGGAGGGGTATTTTGCCGGGAAATTGATTATGGATGCGGGGCTAAGGGGCTGTTCCGTCGGCGGGGCGCAGGTTTCTGAGAAGCATTGCGGATTTGTGATTAACAAAGGCGGCGCGACTGCTTCGGATATCAAGACGCTGATGGATCATATTATTCGTGTTGTGGAGGAAAAGTTTAAAGTTACGCTGGAGGCGGAAGTGAGAAAGCTGGGTGAATTTGAATGAAGTTTGTACTGTTGACAGGAATGTCGGGGGCCGGGAAGAGCACGGCTCTTAAAATGATGGAGGATATCGGGTTTTATTGTGTGGATAACCTTCCGATTCCGTTAATAGAAAAATTTGTTGAGCTTTCCGAAATGCAAAGCTCGGAGCTGTCGAAGGTGGCGGTTGGAATCGATATCCGCAGCGGCAAGGCGCTTGCGGAGCTGCACGATGTGTTAGACCGCCTGGAGGCGGACGGAAGAAGCTGCGAGATTTTGTTTCTTGACGCCGAGGATGCCGTGCTTGTCAAGCGGTATAAAGAGACGAGAAGGAACCATCCGCTTGCCGCGGGAGAACGCGTGGACAAAGGGATTATCCTGGAGCGGGAGCGCATGAGTTTTCTGAAAAAGCGCGCGAATTATATTATAGATACAAGCCGTCTTTTAACTAGAGAGTTAAAGTCGGAGATTTGTAAGATATTTGTGGAGAATCAGGATTTTAAGAATCTGTTTATCACGATTCTGTCGTTCGGTTTTAAATACGGGATACCGGCCGACTCCGATCTTGTTTTTGACGTCCGTTTTCTGCCGAACCCGTATTATGTGGAGGGGCTTCGGACAAAGAGCGGCAACGACAGGGAGATACAGGAGTATGTGCTTGCGTTTCGTGAGGCGCATGAATTTTTGGATAAGCTTGAGGATATGGTAACATTTCTGATCCCCAATTATATCGCGGAGGGGAAGAATCAGCTGGTGATTGCGATCGGATGCACCGGAGGAAAGCACCGCTCTGTTACGCTTGCCAATGAGCTCTACAAGCGTCTCGGCGCAAGAAAAGAATTTGGTTTGAAAATAGAGCATCGTGATATTGAAAAGGATGCGAAACGCAGGTAGGGGATATGTCATTTTCGGGTGAAGTTAAGGAGGAATTGTCGAAGCAGCTTTGTCAAAGCAGACATTGTCAGCTTGCAGAGCTTGCGGCGCTCATACATTTTGCGGGGAGGATTACTGCGGCGGGGGGGAAAACGAGGCTTGTCATTGCCACGGAACACGCGTCTATTGCAAGAAAATGTTATACTCTGATAAAAGAAGCTTTTTCTTATGCGCCCGCTATCCGGCAGCAGGGGAATTACAGCGTGATTGTGGAGGAGGAGGCGCAGGTGCTTCGGGTTCTGAAAGCGGTAAAGCTGTTGGACGCCAACGGCAGGGCGATTGGAGCGCCGGATTTGGTCGATGAGCGTTTGATACGAAGGTCCTGCTGTATGCGGGCCTATATCAGGGGGGCGTTTCTTGCGTCGGGTTCGATGAGCGATCCGCAGAAATCGTATCACCTTGAAATTGTCTGCGCCGGCGAGAGGCAGGCAGGCCAGCTTCGGGATATTATGAGGACATTTATTCCGGACGCCAAGGTGGTGCAGAGGAAAAAGTATTTTATATGTTACATCAAAGAGGGAGCGCAGATTGTCGATACGTTAAACGTTATGGGGGCGCACGCGGCGCTTATGAATCTGGAAAACGTGCGCATTGTCAAGGAAATGCGAAACTCTGTGAATCGAAAAGTGAATTGTGAAACTGCAAATATTAACAAAACGGTGAGTGCGGCGGTGAGGCAGCTTGAGGATATCCGTCTGATAGAGGAGAGGAAAGGACTCTCGTTTTTGCCGGATAATCTGCGTCAGGTTGCGAGGCTTCGCTTGGAGTGTCCCGATATGCCGTTGAAAGAACTGGGAGAGGAGTTGCATCCGCCGGTGGGAAAATCGGGGGTGAATCATAGATTTCGGAAGATTAATGAGATTGCCAGGCAGCTAAGGAGGGGTTCGAATGATTAGGAGAGAAATTCAGGTTCAAATTCCGAACGGAATGGAGGCGAGCCCGATTGCGCTTTTAGTCCAGACCGCAAGTAAGTTTGAGAGCAGTATTTACCTTGAATACGGGAGCGTGCGCGTCAATGCCAAAAGTATTATGGGGATGATGTCGATTAGGGTAGATTACGAGGAGAAAATAACGTTGGAGGTGGATGGGAAAGACGAGGCGGAGGCGATGGAGAGCATGGCAAAATTTTTGTCCAGGACTTCGGATTAAAGCATAGGAGGGCAGAGGGCATCGTGAAGAAGAGAGTGTTATTTATTTTTAATCCGCATTCCGGAAAGGGGCAGATTAAGAATAAGCTGATGGATATTGTAGATATAATGGTAAAGTCCGGCTGCGACGTCACGGTTTATCCGACGCAGGCGAGAGAGGACGCGCTCTATAAGGTTCAGGGCGAGGCGGCGCTTTATGACCAGGTCGTCTGCTGCGGGGGCGACGGAACGCTTGACGAGACTGTCTCCGGGATGATGCTGAGCGAGAAAAAGGTTCCGCTCGGTTATATTCCGGCGGGAAGCACAAATGATTTTGCCGCTTCGTTAAAGATTCCAAAAGATATGTTAAATGCCGCAAGAATCGCTGTGAAAGGCACGCCGTTTTCCTGCGATGTGGGGTATTTTAACGGGGATTCTTTTATTTATGTGGCGGCGTTTGGATTGTTTACGGCGGTTTCGTATCAGACAAACCAGGGTTTGAAAAATATACTGGGGCATGCGGCATACATACTGGAAGGCGCAAAGAGCCTGATGGATATTAAATCTTACCATATGCGTGTGGAACACGAGGATAAGGTGTATGAGGGCGATTTTATCTACGGTATGATCTCCAATTCTTCTTCTGTGGGCGGTTTTAAGAATCTGGCCGGAAAAAATGTTCTTCTCGACGACGGCGTGTTTGAGGTTACATTAATCAAAATGCCCAAAAATCCGCTGGAGCTGAATGAAATTATTTTCAGTCTTACGAAAAGGAAGGATGAGACGGAGCTGATCTATTCCTTTAAGACAGACGAGATTCGTTTTTATCCCGACGAGGTGGTTCCGTGGACCTTGGACGGGGAGTTTGGCGGGGATCACCGCGAGGTGGAAATCAAAAACCGATACCGCGCGCTTCAGATTATGGTTGCAGGCGGAGACGAATTTGAAAAGTGATTGTTTCATTTTTAACTTTATTTTTTGAGAAAGACATGCTATGATAACATATAGATTGGAAATATTTATCACAAAGAATGACGGAGGAGAATAAAATGTTAGTATCAGCAGCAGAAATGTTAAAAAAAGCGAAAGCCGGCCATTATGCGGTTGGCCAGTTCAACATTAACAATTTAGAGTGGACAAAATCTATTTTGTTGACGGCGCAGGAGTGCAAGTCTCCGGTTATTTTGGGAGTATCCGAAGGCGCGGGTAAATATATGACCGGTTACAAGACCGTTGCGGCGATGGTTAAGGCGATGATCGAGGAATTAAATATTACGGTTCCGGTTGCTCTGCACCTGGATCACGGTTCCTATGAAGGCTGTTTAAAGTGTGTGGAAGCGGGATTTTCGTCCATTATGTTCGACGGTTCCCATTATCCGATCGACGAGAACGTGGCAAAGACGACGGAGCTGGTAGCGCTTGCGCATAAGAACGGCATGTCCATCGAGGCAGAGGTCGGGTCCATCGGCGGCGAAGAGGACGGAGTTGTCGGAGCGGGCGAGTGCGCAGATCCGGACGAGTGTAAGGCAATCGCAGATCTCGGCGTCGATATGCTGGCGGCAGGTATTGGAAATATTCACGGAAAATATCCGGAAAATTGGGCGGGGTTAAGCTTTGAGACGCTTGACGCCGTACAGCAGAAGACGGGCGAGATGCCGTTAGTTCTCCACGGCGGCACAGGTATTCCGGAGGATATGATTAAGAAGGCAATTTCTCTCGGCGTGGCGAAAATCAATGTGAATACAGAGTGCCAGCTTTCGTTTGCGGATGCGACGAGAAAATATATTGAGGCGGGCAAAGATTTGGAGGGCAAAGGATTTGATCCGCGTAAGCTTTTGGCGCCTGGCGCTGAGGCGATCAAAGCGACCGTAAAAGAGAAGATGGAATTATTTGGATCCGTTGGAAAAGCGGAATAGTAATTATGACGAAAAACATTTCTTTTTGCAGGGCATTCATGTGAAAAGTAGCAGAACATGAAAAAAACTATTGCATTTCTGTTATTTATGAGTTATCGTATTACCAGTAAAGAGAATATACAAAAACGAACAAGGGTGTTCCATCAGGTGTGGAATGCCCTTTTTTATATCAACAGGAAGAAACTGTCATATGAAAGTGTGAAAGTATATGCATTTCCTGTGATATAAAAGCCCTCCGGGCAGGATTGCCATACGGCAGAGAATCCGGAGAACCGGATCCTTTGTACCATCATAAGAAAGGAAGTATGAATATGGGTGAATATTTTAGTGTTGCGGATATTTTTGGCGAAAACGTTTTCAACGACGCCGTTATGCAGGAACGTCTGCCGAAGAAAACTTACAAGAGATTGCGGGAAGTGATTGAGGCCGGAAAGGAATTGGATCTTGAGACGGCGGATGTCGTCGCGCATGAGATGAAGGAGTGGGCGATTGAAAAGGGAGCCACGCACTATACGCATTGGTTTCAGCCTTTGACGGGAGTGACGGCGGAGAAGCACGACTCTTTTATTACGGCTCCGATGCCAAACGGCAAGGTTTTGATGAGCTTCTCGGGAAAAGAATTGATAAAGGGCGAACCGGACGCCTCTTCTTTTCCGTCGGGCGGACTGCGGGCGACCTTTGAGGCCAGAGGTTATACAGCCTGGGATTGTACCTCGCCGGCTTTCGTAAGGCAGGACGCGGCGGGAGCTACCTTGTGTATTCCGACGGCGTTCTGTTCGTACACAGGAGAGGCGCTTGACCAGAAGACGCCGCTGCTGCGGTCGATGGAGGCAATCAATGATCAGGCGCTGCGTCTGATAAAGCTATTCGGGAATACGACTTCTAAGAAGGTTACGCCTTCTGTGGGTCCGGAGCAGGAATATTTCCTGGTGGACAGAGAGAAGTATTTAAAGAGAAAGGATTTGATTTTTACCGGACGCACTCTTTTCGGAGCGATGCCGCCGAAGGGACAGGAGATGGACGATCACTATTTTGGAGCGATCCGTGAGAGGATTGCGGCCTATATGAAAGACGTCAATAAGGAGCTTTGGAAGCTTGGGGTTTCCGCAAAGACACAGCACAATGAGGTTGCTCCGGCGCAGCATGAGCTGGCTCCGATTTACGCCGAGGCCAATATTGCCGTGGATCACAACCAGCTGGTAATGGAGACTTTGAAAAAGGTTGCCGGACGTCACGGTTTGCAGTGTCTGCTTCACGAGAAGCCGTTTGCCGGCGTCAACGGTTCCGGTAAACATAACAACTGGTCGATTACGACGGATGACGGGATTAATCTGTTGGAGCCGGGCAAGACGCCGCATGAGAATGTTCAGTTTTTACTTGTTCTCACCTGTATCTTAAAGGCCGTTGACACCCACGCGGATCTGCTTCGGGAATCGGCGGCGGACGTCGGGAATGATCATCGTTTGGGCGCGAATGAGGCGCCGCCTGCGATTATCTCGATTTATCTGGGAGAGCAGCTGGAGGACGTCTTGACACAGTTGATCAGTACGGGCGAGGCGACGCACAGCCTGAGCGGTGAAAAGCTTGAGACAGGGGTAAAAACGCTTCCGGATTTTATGAAGGATGCGACAGACCGGAACCGGACGTCCCCGTTTGCGTTTACGGGAAATAAATTTGAGTTTCGTATGGTTGGTTCCCAGGATTCGATCGCGCAGCCGAACGTGGTGTTAAATACGATTGTGGCGGAAGCGTTTTCGGAGGTGTGCGATATTCTTGAGAAGGCGGAAGACTTTGATTTGGCGGTGCACGACCTGATTAAAAAATACGCCACAGAGCATCAGCGGATTGTGTTTAACGGAAACGGATACTCGGACGAATGGGTGGAGGAGGCCGGAAAGCGGGGCCTGCCGAATATCAAGTCTATGGTAGATGCGATTCCGTCGCTTACAACGCAGAAAGCGTTTTCCCTGTTTGAGAAATTTGGCGTGTTTACAAAGGCGGAGCTGGAATCCAGGGCGGAAATTGAATATGAGACATACGCGAAAGAGATTAATATAGAGGCGAAAGCGATGATCGATATCGCGAGCAAGCAGATTATTCCGGCGGTAATTAAGTATACGACGAAGCTGGCGGAGTCCGCGAACCTTGTAAAATCTGTGTGCGATGCGGATATCAGCGTGCAGACAGAGCTTTTGAAGGAGGTATCGGATTTGCTTGCGGAAACGAAGACATCCCTGGCGAAACTGATCGAGGCGAATGACAAAGGCGGAGCTATGGAGGAGGGCAGAGAGCAGGCCGTATATTATAGAGATACGGTCAGAGCGGCGATGCTTGCGCTGAGAGCTCCGGTTGATAAATTGGAGATGCTTGTGGATAAGGATATCTGGCCGATGCCATCTTATGGAGATTTGATTTTTGAGGTTTAAACGGCTGCAGGCGGCATTCTCCCCATAAAAGGGAGGATGCCAGGCAACCTTGGTCGCCTGGCGTATTATGAAAAAGTTTATTTAAAAAGTATTCCAAATCTTGGGATTATCTTTTGCTTCTGATACTATTATATGCAGGAGATTTGACAATTTCATGTTCAAGGAATGAAAGTTTTTTGAATGTAAAATGAATAAATTATGAACACAACAAATAAGAGGAGGAACTCGGTATGAAAAAGTTGGAAATTATCATCAAACCGGAAAAGCTCGAGGATTTGAAGGCGGTTCTGGAAAACAGTGAGATTAGCGGTTTGAACATTGTAAACAGCATGGGATATGGGAACCAGAAGGGAATTATCAAAAATTACCGGGGCGCGTCGTACAATGTAACGCTGCTGCCGAAGATTAAAGTGGAGACGGTTGTCTCGGATGAGATTGCGCCGCAATTGATCGATCAGGTTGTGGATGAAATTAATACCGGTAATTTTGGAGACGGTAAAATATTTGTGTATGATGTGGAGGATGCGGTTCGTATTCGTACAGGTGAACACGGAGAGAAGGCATTATAGAAAAATGAATATGGGAAAAGAAGATTATCAAAGGAGATAATAAGACCGGGCGGGCGCGCGGGATATTATCTCCTCTTTTTTTATCATAGAAGTTGGGTTTGCCAAAAAAGGAGGATAAGTTTATGGATATGAGTGTATGGTTTTTAATGGGAGCAGCGTTGGTATTTTTTATGCAGTGCGGTTTTGCGATGGTGGAGGCCGGATTTACCAGAGCTAAAAATGTCGGTAACATTACGATGAAAAATTTGATGGATTTTTGTCTCGGCACGGTAGCGTTTTACCTGCTCGGATACAATCTTCTCTGCGGCGACGGAAAATTCTTTGGCTGGGGTTTGAATCCGTTCGGGAGTTTTGCCGAGACGGACTGGTCGAATTTTGTATTTAACCTTGTGTTCTGTGCGACGGCGGCGACAATTGTATCTGGAGCGATGGCGGAGAGGACAAAATTTATTACATACTGTGTTTACAGTTTTGTAATCAGTGTGCTTGTGTATCCGGTGGAGGCGCACTGGATCTGGGGGGGAACGCCGTGGCTTACGGATTTGGGATTTGTTGATTTTGCAGGATCGTGCGCGATTCATATGGTCGGCGGGATTACAGCCTTTATCGGAGCCGCGATGCTTGGGCCTCGTATCGGTAAGTACGATAAAAACGGGAAATCAAGACCGATTCTCGGGCATAATATTTTGGTGGGCGCCCTTGGCGTGTTTATTCTCTGGTTTGGATGGTACGGATTTAACGGCGCGGCGGCGACTGACACGATGCAGCTGTCACAGATTTTTGCGACGACAACGGTAGCGCCGGCGGCGGCGACGTGCGCGGCAATGATTTTTACCTGGGTGAAAAATGGCAAGCCGGATGTATCGATGTCCTTAAACGGCTCCCTTGCCGGTCTGGTAGCGGTTACTGCAGGCTGTGCAAACGTGGATGTGATTGGTGCGTTTATCATAGGCCTGTGCGCCGGTATTATCGTATGTGTCGCTGTCTATGTGATTGAAGATAAGCTGAAGGTAGACGATCCGGTAGGCGCGGTGGCGGTTCATGGCTGCTGCGGATTGTTCGGTACGCTGGCGGTCGGCCTGTTTGATTATAATACGGGTCTTTTCTACGGCGGAGGCCTGCGCCAGCTCGGAATACAGGCGCTTGGCGTTGTGTGCGTCGGCGGATGGACAATTGTAACTATGTCGATTGTATTTCTTGTCTTAAAGAAGACGGTTGGTCTTCGCGTGACAAGAGAAGAGGAGCTGGAAGGGCTTGACTCCACAGAGCACGGTCTGGAATCGGCTTATCCTGATTTTGTTCCGAGAGAACTTCACTAGAGAAGTACGTCCGAATTCAAATGACAGAGGGATGTCGCTCAATCATCAAATCAGATAATTGAGCGACATCCTCGCTTTGTGTGCAGAAAAATCTGGAAGGTGTCCTTTGGTTTTGTACATTTTTCTTTATAAGGACACACGCCGCAGTCTCGATCTTTCTCGAAGAGGCTGATGGGCCGGTAAAAATCAGTGCTTGTCAATCATATAGGCACATATTATAATAGAAATAAGTATAAGGGGATTTGGATCTGTCTGTGGAGCGAGTGTAGGAATTAGCTGATGTGCGCATAGATCATTAACCTTAATCTTGGATTAGCGACATGGTATATTGAAAATAAGTTTCGGCAGTTTGCAGAAAATACATATAGGAGGGTGAAAAGATGGTAAATCAGGATGAGTTCGGGAATTTGTTCGGAAAGTGGCAGATTGGTGAGAACACATGGTGTATTACAAACCGCTGGCAGAATTTTATTTATCTGTTGATTGGCGAGGAGAAAGCGATGCTGATTGACACGGGCAGCGGTGAGGGAAATATCCGGAATTTTGTGGAAGGCATCACGGACAAACCGGTTATGGTGGTGAATACGCACGGTCATTTTGACCATACGGGAGGAAATTCCTGCTGGCCGGACGCATGGATGAAAAAGGAAGCGGCCGCGTATGCAAAGGAGCCTTTTTCTCCGATGCATCGGGAATGGTTTGAATCGAAACCCCATCCGGATTACCGGATACATGAGCTTTCGGACGGAGAAGTGATCGACCTTGGGGGCCGCAAGGTGGAGGTGATTGCGATTGGCGCGCACAGCGAGGGGAGCATTGCGCTTTTGGATTACAATATGCGGGCGCTGTTTACAGGAGACGAGCTTGAGAGCGGACAGGTGCTTTGGTTTGTGCGGGATCATGCAATTTCGGTAGAGGAGATTGCGGCAATACACAAACGTAATATGCAGAAGCTTTTGACGTTCAGGGAGAAATATGACTGGATATGGCCTTCGCACAACGGAGCTCCGCTTTTGCCGGATCCGTATCTGGAAGATTTTATTGCGCTTGACGAGCAGGTGATAGACGGCGTGGCCAGGGTGATGGAAAATACGGGCGGTCTGGGATTTCCGACAGAGACGGGAAAGGCGGGCGGGCCGTTCGCCGAATATGGCAATCTGACACGTGTAGAATATAAGAGAGCGGCGGTTGTGTATTCAAAAGAGGGATATGAGTACCGCGATCAGATGTAAAAATATGAGATGTGCGCCGCAATTGCGTCCGGCGTAACAAAGCAGCCGGGTCCTTCATTCGCGAAGGATCCGGCTGCTTTGTAGTTTTAAGGGGCGGGCGTGTCATCTCCGGCGTCATTGCCGTTTGAATCGTTTCCTCCGTCGGACGGTTCGTCGTCAGGGTCGTCTTTCGGTTTCTCGTCGTCGTCGTTCTTGGCGGGCTTTTTCTTGTCATTCTTTTTGTCTTTGTCTTTTTTATCCTTTTTTCCGTTGTCCGTCGGTTCCGGATCCGGCGTCGGTTCAGCCGGGGAGGTATGAACATTACATGTGCCGTTAACGCCGGGGTCGGCTAAGAGGTACGGTCCGTCGGCGGAACCGCCGCTGCCGCCGACAATATAAACGCCGGTCTGCTTCATCTCTTCCGGACAAAATTCCCCTGCGCTTAAGCCGGAGGCGGTGCAGATTGTCGCGGAAACGTGGTGATCGCAGACTTCGGTAGGAGCCGTTCCGCTAATGAAGTATTCTGTCTGCACCATACTTCCTCTTGGATCGGCGTCGCAAAGCCCCTGTACGGCCAGCTTGCCGGATTTTTTACATACGGTTGCCGAGGTGATGCCTTCCGGCATGGCGAAGGTTTTATATTCGAGATTCTCATGTATGCGTCCCATAACCGATTTCCAGATTAAACGGGTGTAACGCGTGCTTGCAAGCGGTGCGTTGTCGTCGTAACCGCCCCACACAACGCAGGTGTAATACGGAGTGAAGCCTGCAAAGAGCGAATCCCGGTCTTTTGTAGTTGTTCCGGTTTTTCCGGCAATCGGCATTGTGCCGAAATTGGCCGGCGTACCGGTACCGGAGGTCACGACGTCCTGCATGGCGCTTGTCAAAAGCCATGCGGTGGTATCCTTTAAAACGGTGTGTGTTTTCGGCGTGTTGTCAATGAGGATATTGCCCTCATTGTCGAGTATTTTTGTGTAAAAGCGGGGTTTGACATAAGTGCCCGCGTTGGCGATGGTTGCGTATGCCGCCGTAAGCTCAAGATTCGTCACGCCGTTTGTAATTCCGCCGAGGGCCAGCGCCTGGTTATTGTCGTCGGGAACCAGCGTGGTAAAGCCAAAATTCAGAAGATAATTATACCCCACGTCCGTTCCGATGTCCGTTAACGTTTTGACGGTGACAATGTTGACGGAATGTGTGATTGCCTGGCGCAGCGTTGTGAATCCGCGGAAGCTGCCGTCGTAATTGCGCAGGGGGGTTCCGTTGGTGTAGGAATACGGCGCGTCGTCCTCCACGGACGCCAAAGTCATACCGCCGGTGTCGAGCGCCGGGGCGTATGAGGCGAGAATTTTAAACGTAGAGCCGGGCTGCCTTGTCGTGTTGGTCGCCCGGTTTAATGTTCTGCTTGCCGTTTTGTCCCCGCGTCCTCCGACAACGGCTTTTACTTCGCCGGTATATTGATCCATCAGCGTCAAAGAGGCCTGGGGCTGCACGGTAAATGTCAGTGATTCGCCGTTATTTACAATTTTATCTCCGGGCTCCATAATATCTTTTTTATATTGCTCGATGGCGGCTCTGGCTTCTTCCTGTGAAGGAAAATTGATATCGTAGTTGCTGTTTTGCGCGCGGTAATAAGTCAGCATGGTCTGTTCGCTGAAGTTCTGGATGGTTTCGTCTGATTTTTTTATGGTCAGCCGGTAGGAAAAAGAAACCTCCGGTTCAACCGCGTAATTTTCAAGATTATTGACTTCCTCGTCGCAGATTTGCTGTAAAGCGGCGTCCTGAGTAGAATAGATAGTGAGTCCGCCGTGGTAAAGCGTTTTATATGCCTGCGTTTCCGTGTAGCCAAGTTCGTCGATAAAATCCTGAATAATCTGTTCGGTCAGTTCGTCCACGAAGTAGGAATTAATCTGATCGTCCGCAGTTGCCGCGTTGACGATTTGAATACGGTCATAGACATTGTCGGCCATAGCCTCGTCAAATTCTTCCTGATTGATATATCCCTGTTTTTGCATTTTTTCCAGAACCTGCTTGCGTCGACCGGCATTTTTGTCGGGGTTGCTTATCGGATTATAGCGCGACGGGTTCTGGGTGATTGCCGCGATAACGGCGCATTCCGAAAGGTTTAATTCGGAGGCGTGTTTGTTGAAGTAGCGCAGAGAGGCGGCCTCGACACCGAGAGTATTTTGACCGAGGTTAATGGTATTTAGATAATTTTCCAGTATCCAGTCCTTCGATTCGCGTTTTTCCAGTTGGATCGCAAGATACTGTTCCTGAATTTTACGTTCTACCTTGTCGGCCATAGAAGTCTCGCTGGTCCAGCTGGTAAAAACATTGTTTTTCAAAAGCTGCTGCGTAATCGTGCTGGCACCCTCGTCAAAGTGAAATCCGTTCGCAATGCCTCTTATTCCGGCGCGAAGGATGCCTTTTACATCAATTCCGTTATGGTCGTAGAAGCGTTCATCTTCGATAGCGACGAAGGCGTGCTGCAAATTGAGCGGCATCTTGTCGATCGTGATTTCAGAACGGTTAGAACCGGAAGCGACCAGCTTTGCGATTTGTCTTCCGTCCGTATTCAATACGACGGACAGAGAACCGGTCGGGGTAGCGTCTATTGTTTCTATATCCGGGGCCGAGTCTATGATTCCCTTGCAGATACCGACTCCTGCACAGATACCTACGACTGCGATTGCAAAAAAGCAGATAAGGAATGTCTTGCAGAAAATTACGGTAAATTTTTTACGGATCATAGCGCCCTTTGAGGTAAGCTGTTTTTGCTTACGGGCAGTCCCTTTCTTTCCATAATTCATAATGTGCCTCCTTATAGAATCATTGACATTATTTGTTGTTACTATTCACAGTCAATATACAATTGACATTATAGCAAAAAGAAACAATATAATAAAGAAAAAAGTGACGGATTGCTTCAATTACTGTCTCATGATATAATCTTTTTTAGAATAAGGGATAAAAGTGAAATAAGTTTGCTGGATTTATTAAGATTACATAAATATGCGGCGGTTCGCGGCCAATAACGGAAACAGCCGCTTTTGCAAAGGGAGCGTATAGAATGAATGAACATGCTTATAAGGTCGTCTATCGCGGTGGGAGCGGGGAGATAGAAGAAAAAAAATCGAGGTTTATTGCGACTGTTTGTCCGGTAAATACGGAGGAAGAGGCGACGGCGTTTATTGCCGAGATGAAAAAAAAATACTGGGATGCAAGACATAACTGCAGCGCGTTCGTAATAGGGAGAAATCAGGAACTGACGCGGTGCAATGACGACGGGGAGCCGTCGAAGACAGCGGGCCGGCCGATGTTAGATGTGCTCCTGAAGGAGGATATTCACAATGCGGCGGTTGTGGTGACGCGCTATTTTGGGGGGACGCTGCTTGGGACGGGCGGTTTGGTGCGCGCCTATCAGAAGAGCGTGCAGGCGGGACTTTCAAACTGCCGGATTATTGAGAAGCGCAGCGGCAAACTGCTTGTGATCGGTACGGACTATACGGGGATGGGGAAAATACAGTATCTTTTAGGAAACGAGGATATTTTAATCGTCGATACGAACTACGCAGAGACAGTGGGGTTAAAAACGGTCGTTCCGGACGAGAAATGCGCCGCCGTTGAGAAGGGAATTATAGACGCGACGGGAGGACAGGCACAGCTTGTCTGGGGTGACAAGGTAGAATTTGCCAGAATCGGAAAAGAAATCAAAATTTTTTGAGAAAAAGGGTTGACTTTTTGGATTCTATTGTGTAATATATCATTTGTTGACAGTACAAGTCGACAGTGTAATGGCCCATCGCCAAATGGTAAGGCAACGGACTCTGACTCCGTCATTTCAAGGTTCGAATCCTTGTGGGCCAGCTATTGAAAAGCACCGGAGAGGGTGCTTTTTTTACTTTAGGAAAGACCATGTCACGCTAAGGCGTGAAAGTACCCTTCCTAAAGATAAAAATAATATGCGCGCTCGCGCAAGAGGTAAACATTGCTTTGCGATTGTGCGCGGCGCATCAAAGTGTGCGGTCCCCTCAAGATTGAGGGGGGCAGGGGAGGTGGAAAAGCGGAGGGAAATTTATGTATTATTTTGAGAGCAGGGTAAGATACAGTGAAGTTGATTTTGAGCGGAATATGACGTTTGGGGCTCTTTTGAATTATTTTCAGGATTGCTGTTCTTTTCAGTCGGAAGATTTAGGCGTCGGAATCGATTTTTTGCAGGAGATAAAAGCCGCGTGGATGCTGGTTTCCTGGCAGGTTGTGGTAAAGCGCTGTCCTGTATTCGGAGAGAGGATTCGTATCTGTACATGGCCGTATGATTTCGGAGGTTTTTACGGGTATCGAAATTTTACGATGGAGGATGCGCGGGGGGAGGTCCTCGCTTATGCCAATTCAGTCTGGGTTTTTCTTGATTTGGAGAGTAAAAAACCGAAAAAAATTGACGAGATGTTTTTGGAGGCCTACCGTATGGAACCGCGTTTTGAGATGGAGTATGCGGGCAGGAAGCTGAGAGTGCCGGCGGAGAGCAAAAAGGAGACAGAGTTTGCAGTGCATCCCTCGCAGATTGATACAAACCGCCACGTTAATAATGAACAGTATATCGAGATGGCGCAGGTATATCTGCCGGAGAATTTTGCGGTCAGACAGATGCGCGCGGATTACAGGAAATCGGCGGTATTGGGGGATATGATCTACCCGCTTGTATTTGAAGAGCCGGGGCGGATAACGGTGACCCTTGCGGATGAGAAAGAGAAGCCGTTTGCGATCGTGGAATTCGAGTAGTACAAGAGAGCATAATTTATTTTATATGGCAGGTGGTCTATAGGATTGTCTGCCATATAAGTATTTATCATATTTTGGCTTTATTTTGTTGCCAATGAAAATAAGACGAGGAATTGTTAAACTAATGAATAATTCTATTGAGAACATTAAAAGAAGTAAACAGACAATTTTTGAAATCGTTATTACGACAGTAATTATTTCCATAGGAATAAATTTGGTAGTGTTAGGGATAAGTAATGAGTTAGATTTTAATAATAATTTGGTGCTAATTATAATTGGTAGTATCTTGATTATATTATCTTTACTCATTACTTCTTTTCAGAAATTTAAACAATCGAATAGAAATTTGATAATAGAGGCAGCATTAGTGTATGATAATGCAAATAGAGAAATACTAGATATTGATGGTTATGCATTTTCGTATGATGTATGCAAATACTTAAATGGGGCGTTATCAGAAGATAAAAATATAGAAGCAATGTGGATTAAAGATAGACTTGCAATGACTCATATTTTTAATGAAGTCGAACCAGATAAAACTTTTATTGGTGTTTCTCATTCGGGTGCATTGTTAAATCAACTTTTAGAATACATAGTTTTGAAGAAATTGTCCACATTAACAACGGATTATTTTAATAACCCAAAATACAATAAAGATAAAATAGCAAGAGTGCAAAGAGATGAAATTAACGATTTTGTTGCTTCTAATATTTTTGTGAATTTATTTTCAAAGCCTCCATATGAAAGGACAGCGTTTGATAATAAAGATTTCGAAAGAAATGTTGTATATAGTATTGGCAAAAATGGTGCAATATATGATAAATTTGAACTTTATATACCGTTGAAATGCCGGTTTGTTAAAGAAAAACCTAATACTATTATTTTAAAACACCCATATTTTAAACTTGAAATTACACCAGCTTTTACTGGGTTTGGAACGGTTTTACCTCGCGATTTTGAAAAGAGATATATGCAAATTGAGAACCTTTCAAATATTTTGTGTTACAAAATAATGATTGGAATAGATTTGAAGTTTTCGCCACTTGCATTTTTTATGAAGAAAGAACAATATTATGGTTGGATAGATAAATTTGCAAATGAGTTGATAAATTATGCATCAATTGATAAATTTTTTGAAGAAATAAGATGGGATATGGTTAGAACTTTTATGAAGTGTAATGAGTAACGTATTGGCAACATTTTGGCAACAGAAAATCAGCAAGCCATAATAAATGATGTAATTGATGTAAAAATAGGCGTGTATCTGTATAAAACTTAAACAAATATAGTTAATAGCAACGAAGAACACGCCGAGTTCGAGTGATGAAAAATTTTACACAGATTATTTTATATGGCAGGTAGTCTATGAGATTGCCTGCTATATTTGCAATATGTTATTTTTAGAGAAATAGCAAATATATAGCAAAGTGCTTTACAAATGCTGTGACATGTGATATGCTAGTATTATCAAAAAGGAAGAGGTGATATATAATGGCTCAAATTAGCTTGCGCATAGAGGATGATGTAAAGAAAAAGGCAGAGCAGGCATGTGCCGATATTGGCATGTCTTTATCTACGGCTATAAATATTTATCTTAAAAAACTTGGACGAGAGAAACGGATACCGTTTGAAGTATCTGTTGATCCGTTTTATTCGCAGGAGAATATGACCAGACTTAGAGAATCTGTAGCGCAAATGGAGGCTACAGGTGGTACGATACATGAGGTGAACTTTGATGATTAAGGCATGGTCAGATGCGGCGTGGGAAGATTTTGAATACTGGACAAAGCAGGATAAAAAGACGTTGAGGCGTATCCTTCAGCTATTGAAGGATATTGACCGAAATGGATACGAGGGAATAGGAAAGCCAGAAAGACTAAGTGGTGACTTGGCATCTTATTGGAGCCGACGAATAGATGATGCAAATCGTATCGTTTATCGGATAGAAGATAATATGATAAAGATTGTTCAATGTGGTTCTCATTATAGAGATAAGTAAAATCGGCAACATTTTGGCGACAGAAAATCATCAAGCTATAATAAATGATGTAATTGAATTAAAAACAGGCGTGTGTTTGCACGAAACCTAAACAAATAAAATTAAAAAGAACAAAGAACACGCCGAGTTCGAATAGTACAAAGACATACGGATTATTTTATATAGCAGGCAGTCCTTAAGATTGCTTGCTATATTTCATATTTTTTAAGTTGACCCATTTATATACTTTTTTGTTGCCAAAGAAATGAGACATAGAGTGGTTGAAACCAAATACGATACCATCTATAATAAGAACGGGAAGTATTCAAGATGTCAAAGTAGGATAAACTATTAACACGAATTTGTTGGATGTCGCAAGATGTCCGGTTTGATGAATTGCGCAAGGTGTTGGAGAGCTATGAATATGAGATGAATGCCCCTAGAAGCGGAAGCAGTCATTGCACATTTAGAAAAACAGGATGTAAGCCGATTACGATACCAAAACATGAACCAATTAAGAGGGTTTATATTGAGATGGTGAGACAGATTGTAGAAAGTGAGACGGGAAGCGATGAAAACACCTGAATGATTATATGAAATTATTTTATCGGATGGAGATTGTGGAAAATAGGAATGAAGGTGGATTTGTAGTTTCTTATCCTGATCTTCCGGGGTGTATTACTTGTGGCGAAACAGTGGAACATGCGGTAGCAAATGCAGTGGATGCTAAGAGGGCGTGGATTGAAGCGGCGCTTGAAGCCGGGCTTGACATTAATGAACCAGACAGCCTGGAAGATTATTCCGGTCAATTTAAATTGGGAATACCTCGCAGTTTACTTAAAATAAAAAGTCAAATATGTTATTGTAAAAACGGCGACATTTTGGCAATAGGAAATCGGCAAGCCATAATAAATAATATAATTGATGTGAAAATAGGTGTGTATTTGCATAATTGGGATTTTTCGGAGGAAAAAAGGAATGAAGATAGGACAATGGCAGGAACTTACAATGGTGAAGCGGGTAGATTTTGGGATTTACCTCGCAAAGCAGGCGGGGGACGAGCAGAGAGTGCTTCTGCCCCAAAAACAGGCGCCGCCCGAAATTGAGCCGGGAGATAAGCTGAAGGTATTTTTGTATAAGGATTCAAAAGACCGACTGATTGCGACGCGAAAGGAACCAAGGCTTTCTCTTGGGGAGTTTGCGGTGTTAAAGGTGATTGAGGTTGGAAAGATTGGCGCTTTTTTGGACTGGGGGCTGGAGAAGGATTTGTTTCTGCCGTACAAGGAGATGACAAGCCGCGTGTCGGCGGGAGACGAAGTGCTTGCGACACTTTACATAGATAAAAGCGGCAGGCTGTGCGCCAGCATGAAAGGAATCTATGAGCTTCTTATGAAAAATTCGCCGTATCGGGCCGGCGATACGGTAGAGGGAAGGGTCTACGAATTCAGTGATAATTTCGGGACTTTTGTGGCGGTGGACGACAAATATTCCGCCCGCATCCCGGAATATGAGGATCATAGTTTTTTGCGTATCGGCGATACGATAAGCGCCAGAGTGACAAATGTAAAGGAAGACGGGAAGCTTGATTTGACGCTTCGGGAAAAGGCCTATCTTCAGATGGATGAGGACGCGCAGCGTGTGATGGAAGTGATCGAAGAGTTTGCGGGAGTGCTCCCGTTTAACGATAAAGCGTCGCCGGAGGTGATTAAGCGTGAGATTGGGCTTTCTAAAGCCGCGTTTAAACGGGCGGTCGGAAGGCTGTATAAGGAGAGGCGGATTGAGATTACCGAAAAGGCCATACGAAAAATATAGGATTGCGGGAATGGGGATTTTGGAATAGAATAGAGAAGACAGCGGCAAAGCAGCCGCAATTGGGAAAGGAAGAGGATATTATTATGAAAAAAATAATCGCGACAGATAAGGCGCCGGCAGCGATCGGGCCGTATTCGCAGGCAATCGAAGTAAACGGAACCGTTTATACTTCGGGGGTTATTCCGGTGAATCCTCAAACAGGGGAAATACCGGAGGGTACTGTGGCGCAGGCAAAACAGGCGCTTACAAATCTTACAAATCTTTTGCAGGCGGCGGGAACCGGGATGGATAAAGTTGTCAAAACGACGGTATTTATCAAAGATATGAATGATTTTGCCGCAATCAACGAAGTGTACGCATCGTTTTTTACGGCTGATTTCCCGGCAAGGAGCTGCGTGGAGGTTGCGCGTCTTCCGAAAGACGTTATGCTTGAGATAGAGGCGATCGCAGAGAAATAAAAAAATGCCGCTGGCAGAGGAATCCCTTGCGGAATGCCCTGCCAGCGTTTTCACGTCACAAAAACCGCGCCGTGCGTTGAAAAACATCATCATGTAATTTCTATGCGTACGTATCAATATTTCCGCCCACAGAAGGGTTTACGGAGCGTTCCATCGCCTTAACCAGTCCGTTGGACATGGTTTCGGACATCTCGAGCTGTTTGTCCAGCATGACAACGCCCAGAGCCTGGCCGATTGGATTGCTTGCATTGTTCACGGCGCTTAAAGCCGTAGAATTTAATGAACTGATTTCCATTGACATCACCACCTTGTTTTTTAAAGCTATTATGTCATGAATCCGTCAGAAATGCAAAGAAAAGATAGAAAGATCCCATATTTTTCTTGGAAACAGTAACAATACATAGTAAAATTGAAAAAAAGTAAAAGGAGAACCGACATGATATATGATGTAATTATAATCGGAAGCGGGCCGGCCGGGCTTTCGGCTGCGATTTACGGAAAACGGGCGGGGCTTAACGCGCTTGTTCTGGAGAGACAGCCCATGAGCGGAGGACAGATCTTAAACACGTATGAGGTAGATAACTATCCGGGACTTCCGGGGATCGGGGGATTTGAAATCGGGCAGAAGTTTCGGGAGCATGCGGATAAGCTTGGCGTAGAGATTAAGACGGCCGGGGTTTGCGGCCTTGAGACGGCCGGGGAGCTGTTCAGAGTACAGACGAATGACGGCGAGCTGCAAAGCCGTACCTTGATTCTGGCGACCGGGGCAGGGCACAGAAAGCTTATGGTGCCCGGCGAAGAAGAATTAGCCGGCATGGGAGTGTCTTACTGCGCCACATGTGACGGCGCGTTCTTTAAAAACAGAGCGGCTGCGGTTGTGGGCGGCGGCGATGTCGCCTTAGAAGACGCGCTGTTTTTGGCCAGAGGGTGCAGTAAAGTATATCTGATACACAGGAGAGATGAATTTCGGGGGGCTAAAATTTTGCAGCAGCGCGTAAAAGAGGCACCGAATATAGAGATTCTCTATCATTCTGTGGTGGAAGAAATTTGCGGGAAAGATGCGGTAGAGTCTGTTTCGGTCTACAACAGGAAGGAAGAGCGGCGGTTCAAGCTGCAGGTATCGGGCGTTTTTGTCGCGGTTGGAATAGAGCCGAATTCTAAGATCGCAGAGGGGTTTGTCCCGATGGACGAGAGCGGCTATCTTAAGGCCGGCGAAGACTGCGTGACAGAGATACCGGGAGTGTTTGCGGCGGGGGATGTGCGCACAAAAAAACTGCGGCAGGTGGTAACTGCCGCTGCGGACGGCGCGAACGCAATTGCCTCTGTGGAGGCATACCTTTTGGAGCGCGGATAATTTACCAATAAACGGTAGAAAACATCGGTAAATTATGGCAGTATTTCATCTTGACACGACTTGGCCGCTGCGTTATAATTACTCATTGAAAAGTTAATAATTTTGTAACAAATGAAGACTTGTAATTATATGGAGGTATTTATGTACAGAAAGGGTTTGAAGGTAGCGACCTGTGGTATCGCAAGCGCGGTTGTTCTTGTTGCCACTCCGATGATACCGTATGCGGCGCCGCTGGCGGGTGTTTCTCAGGCGGCCACAGTCGACGGGGATACAGGAGCGCTGGTGTCGGGTGTATCGCTTTGCTTTTCAAATTATCTGATAAAGAGCGAGCAGACTGCGAGGACGGAAGCGAATGGGGCGCCGGTTGTACAGCAGGCTACGACAGATAAGAAGAAAGAGAAGAGTGCCAAAGACAACAAAGGATCGAAGAACGAATATGCGAATATCGCGATTGCGCAGGTTGATAATTATGTAAATATCAGAAGCGAATCCAACACAGAGAGCGAAGTCGTTGGTAAGCTTTACAATAATTCCGCGGCGACGGTACATGCCGTAGAGGGAGACTGGTACCGGATTACATCGGGTACGGTTACCGGATATGTGAAGAGTGAATATGTGGTTCGCGATAACGAAGAGCTTGCCAAAAGCGTAAGCCGGAGAGTAGCGACCGTTCATACGGAGACATTGTTCGTAAGGACGGAGGCGACGACAGAGTCAGACGTTTTGGAGATGGTTCCGGATTTGGAAGAGCTTACCGTGACGGACGAATCGGTAGACGGCTGGGTTAAGGTGTCTGTCGAGAAAGGCGAGGGCTACGTATCGAGCGATTATGTGACGCTTTCCACTGAATTTGTACAGGCTGAGTCGAAGGCCGAAGAAGAGGCGAGACTTGCGAGGGAAGCGGCGGAGCGCGAGGCGGCAGAGAGAGCCGCGGCGGCGAAGGCAGTACAGGATGCGGCGACAAGGAGAAGCGGCGGAGGCGGTTCCTCAGCTCCGGCTTCAGGCAGGAGTTACAGCGCGCCGTCCGGATCAGGCGGAGCGGCAGTTGCCAATTATGCATGCCAGTTTGTCGGCAATCCGTATGTATATGGCGGTACAAGCCTTACGAACGGAGCAGATTGTTCCGGATTTGTAATGGCATGTTACGCGGCGTTTGGCGTTTCACTTCCGCATTCCTCAAGCGCGATGAGAGGATGCGGCTACGAGGTTGGCGTCGATGCAATGCAGCCGGGAGACATCGTATGTTACAGCGGTCATGTGGGAATTTATATTGGCGGCGGTACAATTGTGCATGCAAGCACACCGGAATCGGGAATCAAATATTCCGGCGTAAATTACAGGACAATCCTTTCTGTAAGAAGAATATTTTAATCGTACATAGAGACATCAAAACAGTGCAGCTATACGGCTGCACTGTTTTTGCGTTTGGGACACTGTTTTGTTATTTCACCTCCGCTTTTTTGAAAATGCGGTACAGAACGGGCAGAAGAAGCAGACATGCCGCCAGATAGGCGGGGGTGATGACGGTTACAACGTTCATTACCTTGCCGCCGAACTGTACAAGATTAAATTCTTTGACGCTTATATAGATTTCCAGCAATTGATCCGGAAAGAAAGCGCATATTTGCGGCAGCGTGAGGATTCTGCTTAAAAAAGGAAACGCGCATAAAATGATAAACGGAACGATCGTTGCCGTTGCGGTTGAGCGCGTCGCCGCCGATACAAGCATGGAGAGGATTGCGGCAAACAGCGTACCGACGTATCCGCCGGTTATGATCAAAAGGTACGCCTGAAAAAAGGTGATGTTATAAACGCTTCTCCATAAATCCAGCTGAATGGGACAGTTTGCCCCGTCTGCGCCCAGCACCAGAAGTACAATGGCGGTGTGGAGAAGAATAAAGACGGCGTAAAAGGCCGTAACAATGGAAAAACCGGCTCCCATTTTTGAAAGGATTGCCCGATTACGACCAAGTCTTGAGGAGAAGAAAATGGAATCTGCCCTTAGCTGAAATTCGTCCGAAAAGATACCGGACACAAAAAAGCCTATGAATAGCGCCAGGATTAAAATAAAGGTGGATATATTTTGCAGCAGGGCGCTCCATCCGTCCGTGTATTCATAATAAAAGGGAGTTTTAAGGCTTTCGTACTGTGAGATCAAAAAATCCTTTTGGGCTTTGGAGAACGTCTCTTCCCCGGAATCAAGCCATTTTTTTAAGTTGGAAACTCTCCTCTCGTAGATATTCGACGCGTCTTCAATGGAAATACCGTCGATGGCATAGTAATTGTAGTCCCGCCACTCGCTAAACGCGCTGTTAATGATTTCGACAATTGTTGAAATCCCCTGCTGCCTGGAATACGCAAGATCCTGTTCCCGGGTATCGTTTGACAACGCCCCCTCGGAGTTTACGATCGCCGCGTGCTCTTCAGCGGCTTGTTGAAGGGCGTTTTTCGTCAGATAGCCCGCCCACTTGTTTTTTTCGGCCCGAAGGCTTCTTGCCGCCGAAATGCCGACAGAGCGGCCGCCGTTTTCGTCGATATATTCCACCCTGTTAATTGTCAGCATACTTACGGCGATAAGGGTGACCAGCAAAAACAAAAGGGCCATTTTGTTTTTAAATTTTGTAAAAACTTTTTTGATCTCAAACTGCAGCATTTTCATCACCTGCTTTCTCTTCAAAATAATATAAAAATACGTCTTCCAGCGACGCTTTTACGCTTTGCGCCTGGGCAAGGGGCTTCTCATTTGAAATAATCCGCAGTTCCACGCCGTTTGGTTCCGATTTCATATTGGAAATTTTATATTTTCGCATGAAATCAGATACCATATTTTTTTCCACAAAACACTGCCAGACCTTTTCCGGCATGGAATTTATAATTTCGTCCGCCGTTCCTGTGCGCAGAAGTCTGCCGCCCTTCATCAGCCAGATTTCGTTGGCGATATACTCAATATCGGAGACGATATGCGTAGAGAGCAGTACCAGACGCTCTTCGGAGAGCTCGCTGATTAAATTGCGGAAACGGATTCTTTCGTTTGGGTCCAGACCGGCCGTGGGCTCGTCAAGGATCAGAATTTTGGGATTGTTTAACATAGCCTGCGCGATTCCCGCCCTGCGCTTCATTCCGCCCGACAGTTTTTTCATTTTTTTATTTGCGGCGTTCGAGAGACCGACTTTTGCGATTAACTCTCTCACCCGTTTTTTTGCGATAGCCGGGCAGATTCCTTTTAAGGACGCAACGTAAAAAAGGTAGTCCCGAACCGTAAATTCCGGATAAAACCCGAATTCCTGCGGCAGATATCCCAGGAGCCTGCGGTATTCGCCGTCCATTTCAAAGATATTTTTGCCGTCGCAGACGATCGTTCCGCCGGTGGGCTTGAGCAAGGTACATAGCATTCTCATTAAAGTTGTTTTGCCGGCTCCGTTTACGCCGAGCAGGCCGTAAACGCCGTTTGTCATTGTAATTTTGACATGGTCTACGGCCGTAAAATTTCCGAATTTTTTTGTCAGGTTTTCAAGTTCTAATTTCATCGAATGACACCTCCAGATAGTGATTACAGTGTGTTAATGTTCGGTATATTGCAAAAATTAAAAAAGCGAACGCAAATATCAGCAGACAAAACCAGACAGGGAACGCAATTACCGAAAAAATTTGTTCGTTTCGGATAGCGCACAGCCAGACCGCGCTCCATATAACGCACAGGATGATTGCCACCGTCTCGTGGAACACGTATTTGCTGCACAATATTCCAAAGCAGATGCACGCCGTTACGCATAATGGAAAGAGAAATTGAACAATGAACTCTTCCAGCTCAAAGCGAAGCCGTACGGACGCCTGAAAAAATACGGCGATCAAAAGAGTGTCCGCAATGCCAAACAGCGTCATGCGGGCGGCATAGACTTGTCTGAGGGAATAGTAGGCCGCGGCTTCTATTTCCATGCATTGGCACGATCTGTTTTTCCAGAGCTCCGGAATAATTAAAATAACAAAAAGCGACGCGGCGACGCCCAAGCTTCTTTTCGCATAGATTTCATCTTGTGTCGACGTCAGTACAATCCAGGCTGCCGACAGCAGTAAAAACTGAAGAATCCACCATTTTTTTTGAATGATTTTCAACTGTATCCATAAAAATTCGCGGTAGGATAATATCCGTTTCTGTTCGGTTTCAAAAAAAGCTTTTTTAGAGTTTTGGATTGTTTCTTCTATTTTATTTTCATAAAATTGCGTGTGCGCCTGCTTAAAGGGCGCGAGTTGTTTTTTCAGATTCATATTCACCCTCCTTTTGCAAGAGATTCTTAAGCTGTGTCTTAGCCCGGCGTAACCGGTATTTTGCCAGGGGAAGACCGATTTGCAGGATGTGTGCAATTTCTGCAAGCTTAAATTCTTCAAAATAATAAAGCGTAATTACCTCGTTTAACTCCCTGGGTAATCGCTTTAATGCCCGCTCAACCGTAAGTTTGTTTAAGACGTCTTCTGTCTGATCTTCCGTCGTCTCCAGTTTTTCATGCAGCCGCGTTTCTTCAACGGGGGTTTCCTTTATTTTTCTCAGATAGTCTTTACACAGATTGCCGGCAATTGTGTATAAATAATTTTGCGTCTTTCCCCTGTAATGATAAACGGGAAGCTTTGTGAAAAAGCGGACAAAGGTTTCCTGCGTGATATCTTCGGCATACTTTGGGTCGGGGCAGTGATAATTACAGTAAGTTAGAATGCCGCCGTAATATTTGTGCACAAACGAGTCAAAGGCGCCGTCGTCTCCCAGCTTCATTTTTCTGATTAAAAGAAAATCGGCATCCACAAAATCCTCCTTTCCCGATATTCGAATTTTAAAAACGTTTTTTCTATTCTACTATATATAACGAATCGCAGAGGGAAAAAGATAGCGCGGGAGAAATCGCAGTTAAATTTTGGTTTGACGGATCGTGCATACGAAAAGGGCAAAAATAGCAATGTGCACAAAATGTAAAAAGATGTCAAAAAATAGGTCGAAAAATCAGAAAACCACAAAAAAAGTTATCCACAAAGAAAAATGTGGAAATATCAAAAAAAATGAGTTATACACCAAGTTATACACGTTATCCACATAAATCTGGATAAAATACAGGCTTATGCAGGGGAAAAATAAGAACAGGAGTTTTGTGTAGAAATAATAAAGTTGATAAGTTGAGAAAAAAATCGGAAATCGCTATTGACATTTTAATAGTGAAAAACCAAGAAAAACTGTCGTAAAATGTCAGTTAATTTGGAGCCAACCGGGCCGGGTCGATTGAGAGCGGGTTCGGGCGGCAGGCGCGAATACGGCGATTTGTGAAAACTCATTGAAAAAGCGCAGCGATTTTGCTATACTACATGCATAAAATTTAGAAAGCTATGCAAAATAGATGGTGCGGATATGTTGAAGAAAATTGATATTCTTGGAATGCAGATAGACAATTACACTGTGAGAGAAGCGATTATGCAGGTAGAGGGATATCTGGACGACACGGCTATGAATACCATAGAGACGATTACAATGAAGATGCTCGATCTTGCGGTGGAAGAGCCGCGGGTAAAGGAGTGTATCGGAAAACTTGACCTTGCTGTAATCGGAGAAAAAGAGATTTTGACGGCGTCCGGCGTTCGCTCGAATCAGCGCATCAGGGAGACGGTCGAATTTGAATTTTTCAAGGAATTTATTAAGCGCATTATCCGCAACCGGAAGAGCGTTTTTTTGCTCGGGCGGGTGAAAGAGGATGTGGACAAGCTTCAGGCGTATTTTGCGGGAGAGTATGAGAGGCTGATCATCGGCGGGAGATGCGCGCTGGATGAGAAAGCGGGAGATATCGAGGGCGTGGTAAATGAAATTAACAGCGTATCGCCGGATGTGATTTTCTCCGTTTTGCCGTCGCCGGAACAGGAAATTTTTCTTCTGGAGAATAAGGGGAAGCTGGATGCAAAGATATGGTACGGGATCGGCGGGGCGTACGAGAGGCATTCGGGTCTTGTCCGTCTGTCGAGGATAGCAGGGAAGCTGATACACGGGAAAAAGCTGCAGCTTTTGCTACATAAGTATCATGATGAAAATGAGGAAGAGGAATGAGCGTTTCGTTAAAAAAACCGATATGGGCAGATTATTTGCTGATGCTGGCGGGAACCGGACTTATGGCGCTGGCGATTCAGTGTATTTACGATCCGGCAGGGCTTGTTGTCGGCGGCTTTACCGGCGTTGCGATTATTGTAAAGCAGGTGACGTCGGGGAGAATTCCGCTTTGGCTTACCAACCTGGCGTTAAATATTCCCGTTTTTCTGATTGCGTTAAAGGTAAAAGGGAAGAAATTTGTAGGAAGAACAGCGGCGGCCACTGTTCTTTTGTCATTTTGGCTGTATGCGCTGCCGAAATGGAATCTGACGGAGGGGGATCTGACGATTGCGGCGATTTACGGCGGCGCGATTTCGGGAGCGGGGCTTGGGCTTGTCCTGATTGCGAAAGCGACGACGGGCGGGACCGATATGGTTGCGTCGCTGATCCAGGGATACCTGCGCCATTATTCGGTCGTGCGGATAATGGTGATTTTAGACGGGCTGATTGTGCTCTCGGGCGTGGCGGCGTTTGGGCTTAAACCGGCGCTCTATGCGGTCGTCGCGATTTTTATCACGTCGAAGATATCGGATGCGCTGATGGAGGGCCTGAATTATTCAAAAGCGGTGTTTATTATATCCGATCAGGCCGAAACGGTAGCGGCGGCAGTTATGAAAGAGCTCTGCCGAGGGGTGACGGGGATCGGCGCGACCGGAATGTATTCCGGCGAGCGTAAAAACATGCTGTATTGCGTCGTATCGAAAAAACAGATTGTGGAATTGAAGGATATTGTAATTCGAATTGACAGAGAGGCCTTTGTCATTGTGACAGACGCAAGAGAAGTGCTGGGAGAAGGATTTTTGGAATATTAGCATAAAAATATTCGCATTTACTCTTTATTTTTTTGATGTTTTGCATTAAAATGGATAGTAAGTCGCATAGACTTTATACAAAAAGGCGTATTTTTTTGTGAAAGTTGCCTTGAAATTTGATGGAGAAGGAGACAATAGTATGATTTCAAATCAGATACTCCAGAATACAATTGATGGTTTGAAAGGAATCACCCGTGTAGATTTATGTGTCATCGATACGGAAGGAAAAGTTTTGGCCTCTACATTCCGGGATGCGGATAATTTTATCGGTCCGGCAATGTCGTTTACGGAATCGCCGGCAGATTCACAGGTGGTGCAGGGCTGCCAGTTTTTTAAGGTGTTCGACGAACACCAGCTGGAGTATGTTCTGTTGGCCAACGGGGACAGCGAGGACGTCTTTATGGTCGGGAAAATTGCCGGCTTTCAGATTCAGAACTTGTTGGTGGCGTATAAAGAGCGGTTTGATAAGGATAATTTTATAAAAAATCTGTTGCTGGATAATTTATTGCTGGTGGATATTTACAATCGCGCCAAGAAGCTACATATTGAGACAGAGGTGCGGCGCGTCGTATTTATTTTAGAAACGAACAGAGAGAAGGACGGCAATGAGCTGGAGAAAGTCAGAGGGATTTTCGGGGGGAAATCAAAAGACTTTGTTACGGCGGTCGATGAGCGCAATATCATTATCGTAAAAGAACTTGCGGACGGAGAGACCTATGAGGATCTGGAAAAGACGGCGGAAGTAATACTGAATGTTTTTGGAAAGAATGCCGATAACAATGTATGTATTGCATACGGTACGGTGGTTCGCGAGATTAAAGAGGTATCGCGCTCCTACAAGGAAGCGCGCATGGCGCTTGACGTTGGCAAGATTTTCTTTGAGGAGAAGAAGATTATCGCGTATTCGACGCTGGGGATCGGCCGTCTGATTTATCAGCTTCCGATACCGCTTTGCAAAATGTTTATAAAAGAAATTTTTGACTCGAAGTCTCCGGATGATTTTGATGAAGAGACGCTTACCACGATCAATAAGTTTTTTGAGAACAGCCTCAATGTTTCGGAGACGTCCAGGCAGCTTTATATTCACAGGAACACGCTGGTGTACCGCCTTGACAAGCTGCAAAAGAGTACCGGGCTTGACCTTAGGGTGTTTGAGGACGCGATTACGTTTAAGATAGCGCTTATGGTTGTCAAATATATGAAATATATGGAAACACTGGATTATTAAAGATTAGGAGGAATACATGATTAAGCTTGAACATGTCAGCAAATCATATTCGGCCGGTGTGCCGGCGCTGAACGATATCAGCCTGCATATCGAGGAGGGCGAATTTGTATTTGTTGTGGGTAACAGCGGTTCCGGCAAATCGACACTGATAAAATTATTGTTGAAGGAGTTAGAGCCTACGTCGGGAATGATTACGATTAACGGGAGGAATTTGAACGGGATACGCAGAAAGCAGATTCCGCGTTACCGCAGAAACGTAGGCGTTGTGTTTCAGGATTTCCGCCTGTTAAAGGATCGGAACGTGTATGAGAATGTGGCGTTTGCCCAGCGGGTAATCGGGGTCGGCCCCCGTAAAATAAGAAGCAGCGTTCCGATGATGCTTTCTATGGTCGGCCTTGCCGCAAAGTATAAATCTTACCCGAAGCAGCTTTCCGGAGGGGAGCAGCAGAGGGTCGCGATTGCGAGGGCGCTGATTAATCAGCCGAAGATTCTTCTGGCGGACGAACCTACGGGGAATCTCGACGGCCATAATGCGTGGGAGATTATGAAGCTGTTGGAGGAGATTAATCAGAGGGGAACGACGGTTGTCGTTGTCACGCACAACATGGACATTGTAAAGGCGATGAAAAAGCGGGTAATTACCGTGAAGAAAGGCATCATTGTGAGTGATGACAAGCTGGGTGAGCAGTGATGAAGATCAGTACGTTTATTTATTCCCTGAAACAGGGATTTAAAAATATATGGCACAATAAAATGTTTTCGCTGGCTTCGATTGCAACGATGTCGGCATGTATTTTTTTGTTCGGCCTGTTTTATTCTATCGTGACGAATTTTCAGAATATGGTCAAGACGGCGGAGGAAGGCGTCGCCGTTACGGTGTTCTTCCGGGATGACATCACGGACGAAGAGATCGATGAAATGAAACGGAAAATCGAGAAGCGCGTTGAGGTGACAAAATGTGAATATACTTCGCCGGAAGAAGCCTGGGAGTATTACAAAGAGGTCTATTTCGGCGGTTCCGAGGAAGCCGCGGCAGGATTTGCGGACGATAATCCTCTTGCCAATTCCGCAAGTTTTGCGGTATACTTAAACGATGTGTCTATGCAGGGGGCGCTTGTTACATATCTGGAATCCATGGACGGGGTCCGCGAGGTGCATCAGTCCGAGGCGGTG
Source organism: uncultured Roseburia sp. (assembly GCA_947383215.1). Taxonomy (GTDB): domain Bacteria; phylum Bacillota; class Clostridia; order Lachnospirales; family Lachnospiraceae; genus Roseburia_C. The sequence goes on along the minus strand of CANDCP010000001.1, from coordinate 22,938 downwards.
GCGAATACGCTTTCGGATTTTAACAGTCTGATTGGCTATATTTCCGTGGGGATCATTTTGATTTTATTCTGCGTGGCAATTTTTTTGATTAGCAATACGGTTACGGTGGGAATATCGGTCAGAAGAGAGGAAATTGCGATAATGAAGCTGATTGGAGCGACGGACTATCTTGTCCGTGCTCCGTTTATTGTAGAGGGCATTGTAATCGGACTTCTCGGTTCCATCGTTCCGTTGGGGCTTTTGTATCTCTTATACAGCAAAATCGTGGTCTATGTGACGGAACAGTTTCATTTTCTGAGCAATCTGGTAAATTTCCTTCCGGCCGGCCAGGTATTTCGAACGCTGATTCCGGTATCGCTGATCCTGGGGGTCGGAATTGGCTTTGCCGGAAGCCGGATTACGATTCGGAAGCATTTGAAGGTATAGAAGAGGTACTGTATGAAAATATGGCAAAGGTTTCTTGCAATTGTAATCGGCGCCGCACTGGTTGCGGCGCCGGCGCTTAATTTGTCGGCGTCCGGTATTTCAGAGGCGCAGAGGGAAAAGGAAGCGCTTGAAAAAGAGCTTCAGGAGGCGAAAAGCCTGATCGAGAGCCTGAAAGATTCTAAGGAAAATGTTGAGGCGAAGGTGCGCAGCCTGGATGCGCGCCTTACGGAAATTGCGGGCAGGATATGGGATCTGGAAAGTCAGATGCAGCAGACCAATTATCAAATCGACGATACGAAGGAGCAGCTTTTGCAGGCGCAAAGCGACGCGCAAGGGCAGTATGAAAAGATGAAGCTGCGCATAAAGTATATGTATGAAAACAGCGCCGGCATGTCGCCGGTTGAGGTGTTTTTTTCGTCGGACAGTCTGAAAGATTTCCTGGGTCAGACGGAATTTATTCGTCAGATTACGGATTATGACAGAAAAATGCTTGAGAAATATGTAAAAACGCAGCGCGATGTGGAAGACGCGCAGTCCGCCCTGGAGATGAATCTGGCGCAGCTGGAGGAGTTGAAAGCGCAGGTAAAGGAAGAACAGCAGGCCGTGAAGCTGCTGCTTGCTGCAAAGGAGGAAGAGCTTGGGACGCTGAGCGACAATTTATCCGACGCGCAGGCCAATGCAGACGCGGTGGAGGCGGAGATCAAAGCGCAGGAGGATATCATTGCCCAGATCAAGGCGGAGGAGAAACGGAAAGAAGAGGAGAGAAGGGCGGCGCAGTCCGCGCGGGGAGACGGGGAAGGTCAGATTCCGGTTGACACGTACGGCGGCGGCGCGTTTGTCTGGCCGTGTCCGGCAAGCACGAGAGTTACGAGCGATTATGGGGAGAGACTGTCCCCGACGGCGGGAGCGTCCAGCGACCATAAAGGAATTGATATTGGAGCGGATTACGGGGCTGCGGTTGTGGCTGCGGCGGACGGAACCGTAGCGTTTGCGGGGTATAACAGCGGTATGGGCAATTACGTGATGATCAGCCACGGGAGCGGGCTGTATACGGTGTACGGACATTGCTGCGCGCTGCTGGTTCAGACCGGAGATTCCGTGAGCGCGGGCCAGACGATCGCACAGGTGGGCAGCACCGGGATTTCCACGGGAAATCATCTGCATTTTGGCGTTTCAAAGGACGGAAGCTATGTGAGTCCGTGGAACTATTTGGGATAGAAAGCAGGCGAAAGGATTATGATGGAAGAGAAGGAAGAGAAGCAGGCGTGGGATTTGCCTGCGCAGAATGATACGGCGTCAGAGGAAAGCGAATTTGAAGATTTTGGTACGCGTGCTTTTCGCCGTCATATAGAGAGGAAGATAGCAAGAAAAAAATTTATTGCCGGACTGCTGTTTGGGATCTTTGCGAGTTTGGCCACTGTGGCGGGTTCCCTGGCGGCGTTGTTTGGAATGAATGTGATAGAGCTTTCCGACAAGAATAAAGTCAGGAATAACGTTATGACGGATCAGGTTATGGAAAAGCTGAATAATCTGATCGGGACGATCGGAATCTATTATTATGAGGACGCCGATGTCGACAGCCTGGTGACGGGGATTTACAAAGGCCTGTTTGCCGGCCTCAACGATCCGTACAGCGCGTACTATACGCAGGAAGAGTACGAGGAGATGATGATCAGCACAACGGCAAATTATTATGGGATCGGGGCCGGCCTGCAGCAGGATAAGAATACCATGCAGGTGAAGATTACGAAGGTTTATGATAACTCTCCGGCGCAAAAGGCCGGACTCAAGGAGGGAGACGAGATTGTGGAGGTGGGAGATATTGCGGCCACGTCCACGGAGCTGGAAAAGCTTGTAACACAGATTCGGGGGGAAGAGGGCACAAGCGTGCATCTTAAGGTGAGCAGAGAGGGAGAAAATGATTACCTGGAATACGATGTGGTGAGGGCCAATGTCAAGATTCCGACCGTAGAGTCGAAGATGTTAGAGGGAGAGATCGGCTATATACAGGTAAGTGAGTTCGCTCAGAATACGCCGAAGGAATTTGAGGCTGCAATCGAGAGCCTTAAGGCGGACGGAATGCAGGCGATGATTGTGGATCTGCGGAGCAACGGAGGCGGGCTTTTAACTTCCTGCGAGACAATGCTGGATTTGATTCTGCCGGAGGGGACGATTGTCTATACCGAAGATAAGTACGGAAACCGGCAGGACTTGAAATCAGACGCCGAACACTATATGGAGATGCCGATGGCCGTGCTTATCAACGGAAATACGGCGAGCGCGTCAGAGATATTTGCGGGCGCGGTCAGGGATTTTGAATATGGGACGCTGATCGGTACGCGGACGTTTGGAAAGGGGATTGTGCAGCAGGTGCGCCAGCTTGCGGACGGAAGCGCGTATAAGCTGACGGTTTCGCGTTACTTTACGCCCTGCGGAGATAATATTCACGGAACGGGTATTGCGCCCGACATTGAGTTGGAGTATGAGTATCTGGGGGACGAGGAAGCCGGGGATTATGACGAGATGAAGGATAACCAGATTGTGAGAGCGATTGAGGAGTTGTCAAGGGAACGGAAGTAGGCCAGGAGGGAATTAGAATGAAAAAGCGTATTTTGGCGCTGCTGTTATCGTGTGCGATGGCGCTTGGGGGAAATATGGCCGTCGCCGCACAGACGCCGCAGCAATATGAGGGAGAAGATTCTTTGGGGGGATATTGGCACGAGGGCGAGGGAGAGTGGATAAATCCGCTTGCCGACAAGCCTTTGCCGTTTTTTTCCGGCAGAGCGTCGGTTTTTAGCGTTCCGTCCACGGGCGCGAACTCCTATTCTACGGTAACGTCGGCGGCGAAATATGTCAAAAGGCAGATGCTCGCCCGCAACGAGGCGTTTACTTATGAGTACACAGGATCGAATTTAAATTCCGCGAACATTCAGCAGACGATTAACCGTGTGTTCGATAAGGCCTGCGGCATTACGTCTTCACCGGTGGAGGGAGATTATCTTCGGTATCATCTGACTTATATAAGATGGAGTTTCCGCTATACGTCTACAAAGGCGGAGATTACCTGGAGTATCCAGTACGCCTCGGACGCGGCCAGAGAACAGACCATGAAGTCGCGGATACAGTCGGCGGTGGCCGGACTGAGTCTTACCTATGACTCGGATGTCGTTAAAATAAAGAAAATTCACGATTATATCTGCAAAAACGTGACGTATTACAGCGACGGTACGTGGAACAGTCATTCCGCGTATTCCGCGCTGGTGGATAAGCGCGCGGTTTGTCAGGGATATGCCACGCTGTTTTACGCTATGTGCAAGCAGGCGGGAGTGGGCGTCCGGTGCGTTTCGGGCAACAGTAACGGTCAGAGCCATCTTTGGAATCTTGTGAAAATAGAGAACAGCTGGTATAACCTGGACGCGACCTGGGACAGTGTAAAAAGCGGCGTGAGCTATAATTATTTCTTAAAGAGCGATAAGGATTTTAAGGGCCATATCAGAGATATGGAGTATACGACCGTTGATTTCCATTCACAGTGTCCGATGTCCGCCGTTTCATACAGCGGGGCTGTCGGAACTCCGGTACTAAAGAGCGCGGTTTCCGCGGGAAGCACGCGGATAAAGCTAAGCTGGAGCAAGGTGGGCACCGCGGAAGGATACTATATCTATTATGCGGTGGGCAGCGGCGGAGCGTATAAGAAACTGAAAACGGTGCGGGGCGGAGCGTACAATTCCCTGAACATATCGGGGCTTGTTCCGGGAAAAACGTATTATTTTAAAATACGTGCGTACTCGGGCGTGTTTGGCGATTGCGTCAGCGGGGATTCCGGAGTGAAGTCGGCGAGGCCGCGGCCTGAGAAAGTGGGAAAGCCTTCGGTGACGGCGCAGAAGGGAGCGTTGAAAGTTAAGTGGAAGACAGTGGAGGATGTAAAGGGATACGACATCGTCATTACCTATAAGCGGGGAGGAGAGACGTTTAAAAAGAAAGTGACGGTGCGTGCTTCGTCAAAGAAAAGGCAGTCTAAAAAAGTGAAAAATCTTCCGCACGGAGCGGTTTGCAAGGTGAAAGTGCGTGCGTTTACGTCGGGGGCAAACGGCGGAAGCGTGTATGGGAATTACTCCCAAACGCGCAGAAAACCGGTTAAGTAGGAAATATAGGCTTGATTTTTCACAGTGGTCGGGCTAGAATGGAACAAAGCCAAAGAAAACTTGACGAGGGGAATGTACACGATGAGAAAATTGTATGAAGAGAAAATGCAGTTGGGGCTCCGCAAGCTGCTGCTGATTGTATACGATCTGGCAGCGATTTATCTGGCGGCGGCGCTCACTCTTTTCATTCGCTTTGAGCTTCAGTTTAGCGATGTATTTTATTACTATTTGAGAATATTTGATCATTATTTTATTCCGATTGTAATTATCGATATACTTATTTTTGCTGTTTTTCACATGTATTCCAGTCTGTGGCGGTTCGCCGGAATGACGGAGATGGGGAATATGGGATTCGCCTGTGTGTGCGCGGTGGCCGCGCAGTATGTGATTGTCAAGGTGATTCCGCCGGAGAGGCTGACCCTGCCGAGAAGCTATTACATAATCGTGCTTGCGGTGCTTTTTGCGTTTGAATTTTCAAGCCGCTTTGCATACCGGGCAATTCGGGCGGCGATGGATAAGCGCGTGGAGCGGCAGACGCGGACAAATGTTATGATTGTGGGAGCCGGCGCCGCCGGGGCGTCTCTGATCCGCGAGATTACGCACAGCAAACATATCGACAAGCGCGTCGTATGTGTGATAGACGATTCTAAAGATAAAATAGGAAACTTTATCAACGGGATTAAAATAGCGGGAAACCGTAACGATATACCGCGGGCCGTGAAGGAGTATCAGATTCAGGAAATTATGATTGCGATGCCCACGGCGCCGGCGCAGGAAATTAAGGAGATCCTTGATATCTGCAAGGATACCGGCTGTGTGATGAAGCGTCTGCCGGGGATTTATCAGCTTGTAAACGGGGAAGTCAGCGTCAGTAAACTTCGAGATGTAGATGTGAATGATCTTTTGGGGCGCGATCCCATACAGGTCGATTTGGATTCGATTATGGGTTATGTTTCCGGCAAGGCAGTTATGGTCACGGGCGGAGGCGGCTCAATCGGGAGCGAGCTGTGCCGGCAGATTGCGGGGCATCACCCCAAATTACTTGTGCTTGTGGATATTTATGAGAATACGACGTATGATATTCAAAACGAGCTGCGGGAGAGGTTCCCTGATTTGGAGCTCGTCGTGCTGATTGCGAGCGTCCGGAATACAAAGCGGATGGATCAGATTTTTGAGACATACCGTCCGGAGATTGTCTATCACGCCGCGGCGCATAAGCATGTGCCGCTGATGGAGGACAGCCCGAACGAGGCCATTAAAAACAATGTGCTCGGCACCTGGAAGGTTGTGCAGGCGGCAGATCGGTGGGGCGTTCGCCGCTTTGTCATGATATCGACGGATAAGGCCGTAAATCCGACCAATATTATGGGCGCGTCGAAGCGTCTGTGCGAGATGATTATTCAGACATATGACAGGCGTTCTAAGACCGAGTTTGTCGCGGTCCGTTTTGGCAATGTGCTGGGCAGCAACGGGAGCGTGATTCCGCTGTTTCGCAGGCAGATTGAAAAGGGCGGCCCGGTTACGGTTACGCATCCCGATATTATCCGTTATTTTATGACCATACCGGAGGCGGTTTCTCTTGTACTTCAGGCCGGGGCCTACGCGAAGGGCGGAGAGATTTTTGTCCTGGATATGGGAGAACCCGTAAAGATCCTTGATTTGGCGAAGAATCTGATTCTTTTATCGGGTCATAAGCCGGACGAAGATATTAACATTGAGTTCACCGGGCTTCGGCCGGGAGAAAAATTGTACGAGGAAATGTTAATGAAAGAGGAGGGAATGCAGGAGACGGAGAACAGGCTGATTCATATCGGTAAGCCGATCGAGATGGATGAAGAGCATTTTATGGATCAGCTTAAGGAATTGAGCGAGTATGTCATTGGCGAACCTTCGGATATCCGTGAGTATGTGAAAAGGATGGTGCCCACTTATACGCCTAAGGGGTAGCGAGACGGGTTTAAATTGAGGACGTTTTATAGTAAGAAGAGGGAAGACCGGGGAACCGTTTGGGAGACGGCGCCCCGGCAGTTTGCAAGAGTGATTGAAAATACAGGGAAAGACAGGCGAGATGATGAAACAGCATATTTATCTGGCGTCTCCTCATATGAGCGAGGAGGGCTATGAGAAATTTTTTATTAAGGAAGCGTTTGATACAAACTGGATAGCACCACTTGGAGAAAATGTAACAGAGTTTGAACGTGAGATGGAAGAGAAGCTGGGAGCCGGGGCGGCGGTGGCCCTGTCGGCCGGAACTGCGGCGATTCATATGGCGTTAAAGGCGATTGGCGTCGGGGAAGGCGATCTTGTATTTTGCCAGTCGCTGACATTTTCCGCCTCCGCCAATCCGATTACATACGTAAATGCGAAGCCGGTTTTTATCGACAGCGATGAGGAGACATGGAACATGAGCCCGTCGGCGCTGCAGAAGGCTTTTGAAAAGTATGAAAAGCTTGGAAAGCTGCCGAAGGCGGTTATCGTCGTACATTTGTATGGAATCTGCGCCAAGATCGAGCCCATTGCACAAATCTGCAAAAAGTATCGGGTGCCCCTGATTGAGGATGCGGCGGAGAGCCTTGGGACGACTTATAAAGGAAAATATACCGGAACCTTCGGGGACTACGGGATTATCAGTTTTAACGGAAATAAAATTATCACAAGCTCCGGCGGAGGAATGCTGCTTATTAATACAGAGGATGCGAAAGAGCGGGCCCGGGAGGTACTGTTTCTGGCGACGCAGGCGAGGGAAGCGCAGCGCTGGTATCAGCATGCGCAGATCGGCTATAACTACCGGATGAGCAACGTCGTTGCGGGCATCGGAAGGGGGCAGCTTAAGGTGCTCGACCAGAGGGTAGAGCAAAAGAGGGCGATTTATGAGTATTACAGGAAACACATCGGAGATTTGAAGGGCCTGTCTATGATGCCGCAGAGCAGGGAGGCGTACAGCAATTGCTGGCTGAGCGCAATACAGCTTGACGACGGATGCAGAGTGGGACCGTTCGACATTATGGACGCGCTGCTCGCAGACGACGTGGAGAGCCGCCCGATCTGGAAACCACTACATTTGCAGCCGGTCTTTGCGGATTGTGATTTCGTGACGGAGAAGGAAGGGCTGCATATGGTCGACGAGAGAATCGGCGCCGATAACAGCGCGGCCGGGACGATATTTTTGAGGGGCGTATGTATGCCGAGCGATACAAAGATGACAGAGAGAGATCTGGAGCGGGTCTGCGGGGTGGTGAGAAAGCTGTGGAAGATGTGACGTGCGTTTTTGCGTAGGGAGAATACAGGATGAAGATTACAGACGTAAAAAAATTTTTAGAAGCAAATCAGATTCGCTATCAGTATGAGGGGGATCCGGAGTGTGCGGTCGACGGTTTCTGTCCGTTAAACAGCTTGAAAAACAATGCGATTACGTGGGTTAGAAATATAGCGGACATTCATATCGACGAACTGAATTCCTACAACGATTTGCTCCTTGTTGCAGAGTTGGGAAGTAAATTAGACAGAGCTCGTTTTCCGGTTTTTTATGTAGAAAATGCGCATAGAACATTTTTCAGAATCGTGCAGCATTTTTTTTCAGAGCTGGATCAGGAAAACAGAAAGCCCGGGATTGCGTCCACGGCAGTTGTGGAGAGCGAAAGGGTCGGATCAGATTTATCTGTCGGGCATCACACGTATATCGGACCGGATGTGGAAATCGGAGATCATGTAACCATTTTACACCACGTGACAATTCAGGGAAGAGTATCTATTGGGGACAATACCGTAATTGAATCGGGAACGACAATAGGGGCGTGCGGGTTCGGACATTATAAGGACGAAGACGGAAATCCGGTCTGTGTTCCCCATTTGGGCGGCGTAAGAATTGGAGCTCATGTTAAAATAGGCGCGAATAACGCGATATCAAGAGGGTGCCTGGCAGATACCGTTATTGAGGATTTTGTGAAAACAGACAATCTGTGCCATATTGCCCATAATGATTATATAAAAAGAGGGGCGATGCTGACCGCCGGAGTTGTGATTTCAGGCAGCACAACCGTCGGAGAAAATGCGTGGCTTGCGCCGGGAACCTTATTAAATAATTCCATCGAGGTTGGAAGAGACGCGTATACGGGAATCGGAGCGGTGGCGACGAAGGATATCCCGGAGGGCAAGGTTGTGGTCGGGCTGCCGGCAAGAGAATTGAGAAATAGATTTTGAGGGCGGAATTATGGTAAAAGTCGGAGATGAAGCCGGTTTTTCGAAAACTTTGACGGAATACGACGTATACAGTTTTGCGGGAATTACCGGCGATTTTAATGAGGTGCATGTGAATCGGGCCGCGGCAGAGAAAAGCAGGTTTGGAAAGCAGGTCTGTCACGGGATGTTGGTTGCTTCTTTTATATCAACCGTATTGGGAATGTATCTTCCCGGGCCAGGAACAATTTATCTGGAGCAAAATACGAAGTTTTTAAAGCCTGTGTATATCGGAGATACCGTTACCGCCCAGGTGAGGGTAACGGAAATTCAGAATAAAGTCGTGAGTTTAGAGACGTTTGTAAAAAATCAGGATGATGAGGTTGTTGTATCAGGTTTGGCAAAGGTGTTGGTTGAAAATGAATGAAAATTTACCGAAGGTGAGAAGAACATTTTATTCTGTTGTGGTGAAGCGTGCGCTTGACATTCTGCTGAGCGGGATTGCGCTTGTTATGCTGTCGCCCCTTTTATTGATTATCTGCGTCCTGGAGCTGATATTTCATGGATGGCCGGTTGTGTTTGTTCAGAAGAGGCCGGGATTAAACGGAGAAATATTTCATATGTATAAATTCAGGTCTATGACGAATGAAACCGATGAAAATGGAAATTTACTGCCGGGAAGTCAGAGAGTTACAAAATTTGGGAAATTTATACGAAGATTTTCCATTGACGAGCTGCCGGAACTTTTTTGTATCTTAAGCGGAAAGATGTCAATTATAGGCCCGAGGGCGTTGATGCCGGAATATTTAGAACTATATTCGCCGCGCCATATGATGCGCCATGCCGTAAAGCCGGGGCTCGCCTGCGTGCCTTTAAAGCCAATGAAGACATGGACCTGGAACGATCAGTTTGAAAATGATCTGTACTATGTAGAGCATGTCAGTTTTAAACTGGACGTACAGATGGTTGCGGCAATGGTAAAAGAGGCGGTAAAGGGCAGCGAATACAGGACGGGCGATACGAGAGGAAAATTTACGGGGGAGAATTTAAACCAAAGTGCATCTTGAGAAAAGGATAGGGAGAAGGTATGAATGTTTTGGTTTTTGCGCCTCACAATGACGATGAAATCTTAGGCGTCGGGGGAACGATGAGACGTCATATAGAAGAGAACGATAATGTGTACGTGTGTGAGGTTACGAGCGGAAAAATGTATAAAACGATTCAGCAGGAGGCAAAGAGGGCGCATGAGTTTTTGGGCGTAACGGATACATACTTTTTAAATTTGCCGGTGGGGGAGCTTCGGAACATGGCGCAGGCGCTTATAAATGAAAAATTTGTCGCGGTTGTGAAAAGGATAGAGCCGGACATTGTGTATGTGCCGTTTATCGGCGATATGCATCTCGATCATCGGGAGGTCGTAGAAAGCGCGATGGTAGCCTTGCGTCCGGTTTATGATTTTAAAGTGAAAGAAATCTATATGTACGAGACATTATCGGAGACGGGATGGAACCTTCCGTTATCTGAAAAAAGCTTTAATCCGAACGTATGGGTGGACATCTCGGATTATTTTGAAAAGAAAATAAAATCTATGAGCTATTATCAAAGTCAGTTAAAAGAATATCCGCATCCCCGCTCTGTGGAGGCGGTAGAAGCGTTGGCGAAGTATCGCGGTTCAACCGTGGGAGTTTTGTATGCGGAAAGTTTTATGTTGGTTAGAAAGGTGAGGTAGGAGATGCATTTTTCAAATGAGGTAGGGGAGTCACTGACGTATAAATTTGCACAGGCGGCAGGAAAGATGCGCGCAGAAGGCAGGGAGATTATCTCGTTAGGATTGGGAGAGCCGGATTTTCAGACCCCGGAGTATGTAATAAAAGCGACCGAGACAGCGTTGGAGAACGGATTTACGCATTATTCCCCGTCGCAGGGGTTGCCGGAGCTAAGAGAAAAAATAGCCGGCGATTACCGCCAAAGATATCATAAGGACTTTAACGCGTCACAGGTGATTGTGCTGCCGGGAATAAAGAGCGCCGTTTATACGGCGTTGGCCGCAATACTTGAGCCCTTTGATAAGGTCGTAAATATCTCGCCGTATTATGTGAGCTATCCGGCAATGATAAAATTGGCGGAACCGACGGCGGAAATTGTAAATGTAAAGCTTCAAAGTGATTTTTCGCTTGATTTGCAATATCTTTTGGAGCAACTGACAGAGGACAAAAAGTGTATTCTGTTAAACTCGCCGAACAATCCGACGGGCATGATGCTGACAAAAGACGAGGTGAGGGCCATCGTAGACGCATGTGTAAAAAACCATATTTATATCATTGCGGACGAAGTGTATGAGAAATTGGTTTATAGCGGTTATCGTCACACAAGCTTTGCAGAATACGAGCAGGCAAAGGAGCTTTTGATTCTGACAAACGGATACAGTAAATCGCACGCGATGACAGGATTTCGGCTTGGCTATGCAGTTGCTCCGAATGCGGTTGTGGTAAAAATGAATCGGATTCAGCAGCATGTGAATACCAATACATGTACGTTCATCCAAAAGGGGGCGTGCAGCATTTATGAAAACGAGCCGGTACATATCAAGGAATATGTAGCTAAGTTAGAACAACGCGTGGATTTTTGGGATAAGCAGATGAACGGCCTGAGTTATATCAGAGGAAGAAAACCGCAGGCAGGTTTTTTCTATTTTGCGGATATCTCCGAGACAAAGATGGATTCCAACAGTTTTTGCGTAAAATTGCTGGAGAGCACGGGAATCGCGTCCACGCCGGGAATCGCGTTTGGAGCGGACTGGGATCATTACGTGCGTTTTTCAATCGCGGTGGAGATGGACGTGTTAGAGCGCGCGGCATCCCTGATGAGAGAATTGGAAAAGGATTTTTGATATGAAAAGACAATATAAGATATTAATTACACGCAGGCTGTTAGATACGGATAAAAATTATATTACGGATAAATTGCGTGCGCTCGTGGGAGATTGTTTTGATTTGGCGGAACCAAAGACGTGGGATGAGGAAGGAATTTTGGAGGAAGTACGCGATGCGGACGCGCTGCTTGGGCCGTTTGTCACGCAAAGGATTTTGGAACGTGCGGGACAGTTGAAGTTCATCCAGGTACCATGGACGGGGATGGATAATTTTAACTTTGATGCAATTAGAAATTGCGGCGTCCCGGTGTGCAATTCGCATTCAAATTCCATTGCGGTTGCCGAGATGGCGGTGGGACTGCTTTTGGATCTGATGAAAAAAATCAGTTATCACGACGGAAGTATGAGACGGGGAGACTGGAATCGCTCTCAGGGAGAGACATCCTTAAAATCCCGGATACTTGCGGGGTCCGTCGCGTGTATTTTGGGATATGGGGAAATCGGAAAGAAGGTTTCCGCTATGCTGAAAGCGTTCGGCGTGAAGATAAAGGCGGTTAACAGCAGCGGAAGACGCGGCGGAGGGGATATCGAGATGTTTCCCGCGAAAGATGCGCTTGAGGCTGCGCGCGGGAGCGATATCGTCATCTGTGCGCTTCCGCTTACAGACGCTACAAGGGGTATGATAAATAAAGATTTTTTGAGCGCCTTGAAGAAAGAATGTATGCTGGTCAATGTATCAAGGGCGGATATCGTAGAGGAAGACGATCTGTATCAGGCCCTGCTTGGACAGACAATTTCGGGCTACGCCAGCGACGTGTGGTGGAAAGCGCCGGAGAGAGGCGCCTCCGAGAGCTGGCCGTCAGAAAAAAATGAATTTTGGAGACTGCCGAACGTAGTGATGTCCCCTCATCGGGCAGGATTTATTGAAGGCGCCCTGCCGCATTTAGACGATGCGGTGAAAAATATTGCAAATATGATAGACGGAAAAGAATTTATAAATGTTGTAAGCTTGCAGCAGAAATATTAGGAGAAAAGATGAATATTTTAATTTTGAGTTGCGGAACGAGAAATAAAATTGTCGAGTATTTCATGCGTGAGATGAAGGGCGAGGGAAAGGTTATCGCTACGGACTGCAGCGAGCTTGCGCCGGCTTTGTATGAGGCGGACACGTTTTATATTGTGCCGAGAATCACAGAGGGAACGTATGTCAATGAAATTTTAGATATATGTAAAAAAGAAAAAATAGACGGTGTGTTCTCTCTGATCGATCCGGAGCTTTCTTTGCTGGCTGAAAATTCAGGGAAATTTGCCGAGATAGGAACGACCGTTATCGGCTCTGCGTATGCGCTGTGCGAGATGGCCTTGGATAAATGGAAAATGTATAAATGGCTGACGAACAACGGATTTCTCTGCGCAAAGACATATATGGACAAAGAGAGCTTTTATCGGGAGCTTTCGTCGGGAACGGCAAAATTCCCGGTGTTTGTAAAACCGAGATGCGGGAGCGCGTCTATTGCGATTAGCAAGGTATATGAGAAAGCGACGTTAGAGGTTTTGCTGAAAGACGGAGAGACGGATTATATCATACAAGAGTTTTTGGACGGTCAGGAAATTGGCGCGGACTGTTATGTCGATTTGCTTAGCGGAGAAATCGTTTCCGTTTTTACGAAGAAAAAAATTGTTATGAGAGCCGGGGAGACGGACAAGTCTGTTTCTTTTAAAGACGAGCGATTGTTTGAGGAGATTAAAAGATTTTTGCAGAGAAGCGGATTTATAGGGCAGGTGGATATTGATATCTTTGATATAGGCGGCAGCTACTATATTTCGGAGGTAAATCCGCGATTTGGAGGAGGATATCCTCATGCTTATGAGTGCGGGGCAAATCATATGAAGCTAATTCTGGAAAATCTGAGAGGGAGGATGAATCGTCCGGAAATCGGGGCGTATGAATCGGATGTCTTTATGATGAAATACAATGAAGTAAAAATGTTGAGGAAACAGAGATGAAATGGAAGAGATATTATCACTGGATTCGTTTGTGTATGATTTTCGGCGCGGCGAAAAGGGCGGAATATTGCCGAAGAAAAGGGATTTTTGCTTCGATGGGGAAGGACTGTCGGATGCAGGGGAGAAAGATACCGCTGTATCCCGGACTTATTCGAATCGGAAATAACGTGAAAATGGCGTCGAATGTCTCTTTTATTACGCATGATATCATTCATTCCATGCTCAATTCCATGAATGACGGCACGGTTTATTGTGAGAAAAAGGGCTGTATAGAGGTCGGGGATAATGTTTTTATCGGAGCAAACGTGTCTGTTTTGTACGATGTAAAGATTGGTTCCAACGTAATTATCGCCGCGAACTCTCTGGTAAATAAGGATGTGCCGGATAATGTTGTGGCAGGCGGGAGTCCGTGCAGAGTACTGGGCGATTTTGAATCGTTCGTGAAAAGGAGAAGAGAGGAATCGAAGGATGGAAGTATTTCAGATGCCGGTCTCTTTGAACATTTTGACGGGAAGCATAAGAGAGACGGGAAAATAGAGAGGGAAAAGAGATGAAAGTAATTTGTTTTTATGTTCCACAGTTCCATGTGATTCCGGAAAATGAACAGTGGTGGGGCAAAGGATTTACCGAGTGGGTGAACGTTAGAAACGCCAAGCCGCTTTATGAGGGGCACGAGCAGCCGCGGGAGCCTTTGAATAAGAATTATTATAATCTTTTGGATATCGATACATTGAGATGGCAGGCTGATTTGGCAAACAAGTATGGCGTGTACGGCTTTTGTTTCTATCACTATTGGTTTGGCGGGAAGCTGTTGTTAGAAAAACCGCTTGAGCTGCTTTTGGAAAATAAAGACATTCAGATCAACTATTGTCTTTGTTGGGCGAACGAGTCGTGGACGAACGCGTGGACGGCGGGAAAGAACTGCCAGACATTGATTGCCCAGCGGTATGGCGGAGAAGAGGATTGGAAAGCGCATTTTTTATATTTGCTGCCGTATTTTCAGGACGAGCGTTATATCAGAGTAAACGGAAAGCCGCTGCTTGTATTATATAGGGTGGATTTGATCGATGATTTAAATCAAATGATCGATTATCTGAAAAAGACGGCGGTAGAGTACGGGCTGACCGGACTTGAGATTGCGTATCAGCACCCGAGTTTTGACTTCCAGGGAAAGAAAGACGACGAAAAGCTGGACTATAACATTATGTTTGAGCCGATCTATGCGTACAATCAGATGGCGCTGAAACAAAAATTTATAACATTGAGAAAGATAAAAAGAAAGATATCAAATTTTCTGGAGAAGCATACGAATTTCAGTTTAAACAATTTAAATCCGTACGGGCTTCAGGTGTTAGACTACGATAAAACATGGGAGCTTATACTGAGCCGCAAAGTGGAAGACGCCAAACTTATTCCGGGTGGATTTGTAGACTGGGATAATACGCCGCGAAGAGGGGATAAGGGCAAGGTATATAAAGGAGCCAGTCCGGAAAAGTTTAAGAAATACATGTCGCGGCTGATAAAAAAGGCAAAGACGGAATATAAAAAGGACATGATCTTCCTGACGGCATGGAACGAATGGGGAGAGGGAAGTTATATGGAGCCGGACGAGCGATATCAATATGGATATCTCGAGGCGCTGCGGGAAGCGCTGCTGGAAAACAGCGAAGCGGCAGGCGGTGGAAAGCAAGAAAACGGAGTATAACAGTGTATAAAAAATATATTTTTTCCTGTTCGTGCGGGAATTACCTGTATGCGAACGGCGGGACAAATAAGGTAATAAGGGCGCATCAAAAAATGTTGTATGAGCAGGAACTGTCTTATGTTTTTATTTTTCCGGTCAGAAAACAGATTGGAAAGTTAACGGCGTATGGCTGGGGGCTTAACATCGACCGAAGGTTTGCCGGTCTGTTTAGCGCTCGGGGAATCGTTGCAAAGCTGTATGAGCTTCAGAAACAGGAATGCGAGTGTATACAGATTCATATTCATCATTTATTAAAGGCGAATATAAGAGAGCTGATAAAGATAACCGATTTGTTTGACTGCAGTATGAAATTTTATTTGCATGATTATTATTCTGTCTGTAAACAGGGGAACCTTTTGTTAAACGGAGAGAGATTCTGCAAAGCGCAAAATGGCCTTTGTTCAAAGAAAGAATGCCGTTACTGCGATGAGACATACGTAACGCAAAACCTGGCCTTTTTTAAACACAACCGACACAGATTAGAGTTTATCGCGCCTTCGGAGTCGGTAAAACGGCAGTGGGCGTCGTTATCGGGAGCGCCTTTAGACAAGATACGCGTAGTATTGCATCAGACGTTGAAGGGTGAATACAAAGAAAACAAAGATGACACAGATACAGAAATCAGAATTGCTTTTCCGGGAACGCAGACGGCAAATAAAGGGTGGAATGAATGGAAAACAATTGTAGCGCGGACAGATAATCCTAAAATCCGGTTTTATTATTTCGGGATCGGGACAGAGCGTTTAAAGAATGTCGAGAATATAAGCGTATCTTTTCAGAGAGACGGGGACGACGCTATGACGCGGGCATTGCGGAAACATAAGATTCACGCGGTATATCTTGGCTCTATTTGGCCGGAGACGTATGCTTACACGTATTATGAGGCGTATGCTGCAAATTGCTATGTTCTGACAAATTCCGTGAGCGGAAATGTTGCGTGTGCGGTTTCACAGAATCAAAACGGAAGAGTTTTTGAAAAGACAGAGGAAATTATAGAGTATTTGAATCGGGAATCAGGATTGCAAAAGGATTTAAGGGATTGGTATTCACGCGGGCAATATGGTCCGATGGAGTTGGAAGAAAACAGATATCTGCTGAAAATGGTAAAGGGCGGAGAGAAAAACGCCAAACAGATTTCCGACGGCCGGCGCTTTCCTCGCCGAAAAATAGTTTTGGAGTTATTCTATCGATTTAGAAAGATGAGATAATTTATGAAAATAAAAAGTGCGAATTTTTTTGAGCGATGCATGCTTGTACTGGTGATCATAATCGCATATACTGTGTCTCTTACGTCCGTAAATGTGCGTATGATTCTGGCGGGCCTTGTGATTGCCGTTTTTATTATGAATCTGCTTTTTGTGAAACAGAGAATCGGATTTTGTAAGGAGAAGATTTTTTGGATAGCGACGCTGTTTATCATATTGATACAAAATAAGGGATACGGCGGAAGCATGTCGTATGTTGTGTTCTATATGGCAGGACTTGTGCTTTTGTTTCGATGCGATCATGATATTTCGATAGATGAATTTGCAATATCGTTTATTTCCGTATTGGGTAAGATATTTAGCTGTATTACGTTAATCCAGCTTCTCATGCCGGATGTGTATGAGTTTGTGTTTGAACCTTTTATCATGAAGAATGAGGAGATGGATCTGGACCGGGTTGCGGGAACGTATCTGAACGGCTTTACAAATCAGGTGGCAATCAATGCCGTTTACATTTTATTCGGAATTATGGCGCTGATTTTAACTGGAAAAAGGGCGAAACGGTACGGGAATAGTGTATGGATTGTCCTGGAGGTAGTATCGTTGCTTTTAACCGGTAAGCGCATGAGCATACTGTTTGGAGGATTTGCGATTTTCATCGTGTTGAGTCTGCGGGAAAGCTTTACAAAGAAAGTGAAAAAAATATTTATTTACAGCATAGCTGCCGTATGCGTTTTTTTTCTGGCAACTTTTTTTGTGCCGCAGACGCGCGATACGCTGCTTCGATTTTTTATAAAGGCGGCGTCGATCAATGAATTTTCAAGCGGAAGATTCACCTTGTATGCATACGCGTTTGATTTGTTTAAGAACAGTCCGATTTGGGGCAACGGCTGGTTTTCCTATGCTCACAGCATTGTCAATTACTGGGGGAGCAGAATTCATGCGCACAATATCTATTTGCAGCTTCTGTGCGAGGTGGGAATTGTCGGCGCGGCGCTTTTTTGTCTCGCAATGTTTGTAAGTCTGTACTATTCCGTTAAGAAGCTGAAAGCGGCGTCGGATAAAAGGGAGATACGGATTTATCGCTTTGCGACGGCAGTTCAGATATTTTATCTCTTTTACGGCGTGACGGGAAATCCAATTTATGATATGCATAATCTATTGTTATATTTTTTGGTTCTGTCAATTGCTTTTAATATTGGGAAAAGAAGGAGTACAGATTGAAAAGGGCAGGAATTATTACGTTTCATTGCGTTTATAATGTGGGGGCGGCGCTGCAGACCTTTGCGCTCTATCATACGTTAGAATCGCTTTCCGAGGCGGTTGTGGTTGATTATTATCCATGGTATCACAGAGTGGCGAATCATATTTTTAGAAATCCGTTTAACGCGCTCAGAACACACGGAATAAATAAAAAGGGAATCCGGGAGTTCTTTTATCTGTCTTGTATGGACTGCAGATTTCTGCAAAAACGTCGCTCCGTAAAAAAATATCAGAAGTTTTTGGATGAAAACATAAAGAGGACGAGGCGTTTTTATTCGTATGAGGAGTTAAAAGAAGGAAAGCCCGTGTTGGACGTTTGGTTTGCCGGGAGCGATCAGATCTGGAATAAAGATTTGACCGGAAAATCATTAGACGACGCGTATCTGTTAAAGTTTGTGGATGGAGCGGCTAAAAAAATTTCTTACGCGGCCAGTGTGGGCAGGGAGATGGAGCAGGAGGAGCTTTATACGCTGGCCGAGAGTGTAAAAGGGCTTGACCGTATTTCCGTTCGGGAGCAGTCGCTGGCAGACCGTTTGAGTTCTCTGGTGCAAAAGCCGATTGAGACGGTGCTTGACCCTACTTTTTTGTTGGAGAAAAGCGAGTGGATGAGATTTATAGAGCGGGATGGGAAAGACAGGCAAAAGTATATTCTTGTGTATGCGTTGGAGAAAAATAAAAGACTGAATCAATATGCAAAGTGGCTTGCAAAACAGAGCGCATCGAAAGTGATGGATATTTCGCCCATTGATACAGGGATATCCGGAAGAGTCAAAAAAAAGAGTTTTGTCGACCCCGTAAGCTTTTTGAATGCGATCTATCATGCGGATTACATTGTGACTAATTCATTTCACGGAACGGCATTTTCCCTGATTTTTGAGAAAGACTTTCTGACTTTTGCGCACAGCGCAAGGGGAGAGCGGATGCGAAGTTTGTTAAGGGAGCTGGAACTCGATGAAAATTTGGCGGAGTGCGACGCCAAAATTCCGTTTGAAATACGGCATATCGCATATCGGCAGGTGAATCTCAGGCTTCAAAAAATGCGGCAAAGATCCTTGGATTTTATTGAGAGGGCTTTTGAGAAAGGTTGGTAAACGTGAATATTTTGCAATTATCAAAGTCGCTGCATCGAGGCGGCGTAGAAGATCATATTTTAACATTATCAAAAGGACTTGTGAAAAGAGGGAATACGGTATTTGTCGCTTCCGATAATCTTTGCGAGAGGAAGGCGTTTGACAGCTGCGGAATCGACGTTATTCAGATAGATTTTTTGAAAAAAAATCCGCTTGCCGTTATCCGGAATGTTCGGAAATTGAAAAAAGCGATCTGTGAAAATCATATTGACGTCATACACTGCCATTGGAGAATATGCGCTTTTTATATAGAGTGGATGAGAAAATTAAGAATGACAAACGTTCCCTATATCTGGACAAACCATTTATTAAAAATAGGAAGCGGAAAGCTGCTGCGGTTAAATACGTTTATTGGCAGCAAGGCCGTTGCCGTATCTACCGAGTGTAAGCGGATGCTGATGCAAAGATACGGGATTGCCGAAGGAGAGATAGAGCTTGTATATAACGGGATTGCCGTTCAGAAATACGTAAAGAATCCGGAAGAGTATAATCGCAAGGTAAGGGAGAAATATCACATTGAGGAAGCGTTTGTGATAACTATGCTGTGTCGGCTGGAGCCAATCAAGAATCATACCTGTATGCTGCGCGCATTGAACTGCTTGGCGAATCAGGGCGGATTGAAAAATGTGAAATGTATTTTTACGGGTACGGGCGCGGACGCTTATAAAGAGCAGCTGGTTCGAAAGGCCGGGGAGCTTGGCGTTGGGGAGAATGTTATTTTTAGCGGTCAGGTTGATCCGGTGGATATACTCAGCATAACAGATGTGATGGTTCTTCCAAGCGATTTCGAGGGGTTCCCGGTTTCGGTTTTGGAGGCGTTTGCAATGAAAGTGCCTGTGATCCGCACAAGGACGGGCGGCTATAAGGATGTTGGAGAGTATTGTCTGGATATGGATTTTAACAATCATGAACAACTGGCGGAGCATATCAGAAAAATTATGACGAAACAAATTTTTCTTGATGAAATGGTTGAACAGGGATATCAGTTTATTCAAGATTGCTGTACGGATGAGGTTATGACCCAAAAAATTGAGAACATATATCGGGAATCGCTCGTATAGCGGACGGACAGGTGATTGATTTATGGGTAGATATGAGAAGCTGGGGAAAAATACGGTTCTGTTTATGATAGGCAGCTTTGGCCAGAAGCTGCTGGCGTTTGTATTTGTTCCCTTTTATACTTCCGTACTGACAACGGCAGAATACGGTATCTCGGATTTAATTGTCACAATTGTTACTATGCTGTGGCCGGTTTTCACGGTTTTGATCAACGAAGCCGTAATGCGTTTTTGCCTGGATCAGAATGAGGATAAGGCGCAGATCGTGTCGGTTGGGTTTTGGCTCAATGTGATTGGACTGGCAGCTATGCTCTTATTTTCTCCGCTGTTATTTTTGGTTGAGACGCTAAAAGAGTATTATCTTTTTTTTGTTCTGTATTATTGTATTTATGCGGTAAACTCCTTTTTATCTTATGCGGCGCGGGGGCTGGAAAAAGTAAAGGAGTTTGCATTTGGGGGAATTGTCAATACCGCGGTAACAATTCTGTTTAATATTTTATTTTTGCTTGTGTTCCGGTTTGGGGTAAAGGGATATCTGACGGGCTATATGATCGGAATGGGAGCAGCTTCCGTCTGGCTTCTGATTCGGACGGAGATGTATCGCTATATTTTTTCGATCAAAAAGTTGGACAGACAGTATGCCAAAGAGATGGTGAGATACTCCATACCATTAATCCCGAACTCGATCAGCTGGTGGATCAATAATTCTTCTGACAAATTTCTCGTTACCTACTTCTGCGGCGTAGCGGTAAACGGAATTTACTCTGTTGCGTATAAGATTCCGTCGTTACTCAGTGTGGTCTCGGGCGTATTTATGAACGCGTGGCAGATATCCGCTGTGGAGAATTTCGGTTCAGAGGAAAGCAGAAAATTTTTCAGTGAGATATACCGCAAATATGCGGCCCTGAATATCGTATGTGTTTCCGCAATTACATGCTTTATTCAGATTATCTGCAGGATCTTGTTTTTAAAAGATTTTTACGAGGCCTATTTAATGGCGCCGTTTCTCGTTCTGGGCGTATCCTTTCAAATGATGTCGGCGTTCCTTGGTACGATTTATACTGCGGCAAAGAAAACGTCTATGATTTTTTATACAACCTTAGCGTCCGCTGTGGCAAACGTAGGTATGAATCTGATCTTTATTCCGGTATTCGGCGCGGTTGGAGCCGCTATGGCGACATGTATCAGTTATTTCATAAATTGGCTGCTTCGGGTTGTCAATTCCAGAAAAATTATGAAGCTTGATACGAATTTGAAAAAAGATATATTTCTTTACGGGATTCTCACGATTCAGATCGTGGTTTGGCTCCTCGATTTGAGGGGACAGTTTTTGTACGAGATTTTTTTGCTGCTGCTTGTAATTGTATTTCAGACAGGGGAAATAAGAGACGCCGTCCGCATGATTCTGCGTGTCAAATTTAAGAGATAGAGAGGTTTCAAAAGAGTGTGTTTGAAATTCCAAAGCAAGAGAGACGAAGGGAGTGAAAAGATGTATTTAGATGAAAAGAAAGAATACATTGCGATTGACATCATGAAATTTCTTTGCGCGTTGCTGGTGGTATCTATACATATACCGGCGTTTTCTGATGTAAACGCCGGACTTTCTTTTTGGTTTAATCAAGTGCTTTGTCGAATGGCGGTTCCTTTCTTTTTTGTGTCGTCCGGCTACTTCTCCGCGGATAAGCTCAAAAACAGGGGGGAAACGCTGCGATATGTAAAACGGTTATTGATATTATATAGTATATACACGTTTTTATATATACCTCAAATCCTGTTTGGGTATGTCAAAAAAGGAAAGTCCGCCAGTTTTATTGCGCAGGATTTTATAAGACAGTTTTTCCTTGTGGGTTCGTACTGGCAGCTCTGGTATTTTGTAAGTCTGATTGCGGCCGTTGCTGTGTTATATCTGTTTCGTAAGGTTTTTCGGCTTGGCATCAAGAGGATTATCATGATTTCCGCTGTTTTATATATCATTGGAGTTTTGGGCAACGCGTATCAAAACGTATTTTTGAATGTTCCGATTTTGGGAAATATTTTAAAAATATATTATTCTATTTTTGAGACGACAAGAAACGGGTTGTTTTTCGGACTGTTTTTTACAGCGGCGGGGTACTTAATCAAAATGTATAATGATAAGATACAAGATAGGAAATACTTGTTTGTCTGTTGTGCGGCCGCGGCATTTCTCTTTTTGAATATAGAAGTATATATGGCGAAATATTATGCGGATTGCGAAGCTGCCTCTATGTTTTTTGCGATGCCCTTTGTGACGATTCCGTTATTTTTGATCCTGTGTTTCATTAAAATTCCGGAACGTTATCTGCAGGCGGGGCGTATGCTTAGGAAAATGTCGGTATTAATATTCGGCCTCCATATGTTTGTTGATTTTTACGTCGGTTACATACTTCGTCCATTGTTAAATAGTTTGGCGTACTATTGTGTAGTGATAGGCGTTACGTGTATGTTGTCCTGCGTCATTATAAAACTATCCAAAACAAAGTATTTAAAGGCGCTTCATTACATGTATTAAAACCAGATAAATCAAACGGCAAAAGCGCGCCGCTGTGTTGCGCGGCGGCCGTATGTCATGGGCGGCAGTGCGTTTCGGCGCGGCGTTCATTATCAAAAACCGCGCGAAAACGCATGCCGCCGTAAAACTTACATGTCCGTCTCGTCAGACAGACTGCTGATAATGTCCTGCATTTCAGGTTTTGATTTTGCATCTCTGGCGCGGTTTAGCACTTCTTCTTTTTCGGCCTCGGTCATTCTGGAAAAACGGCTCATCGCTGTCAAATCCATGGCAAGTCCCATGCTAAAGCCGACCGGCAGATAGTCGTCGTGAAAAATAGCCATTGTTTCATCTCCTAGTATAATAATGGTGTAGTCAATAAGACAGACTACCTGGTTAATAA